>DASVVM010000085.1:0-24855 GCA_036386555.1 Allosphingosinicella sp. | reverse complement strand
CGACGTCACCCTGGTCAGCTATTCGATCGGCGTCGGGGTCGCGCTCGACGCCGCGGCCCGGCTCGCCGAGCAGGGGATCGAGGCCGAGGTGATCGACCTTCGAACCCTTCGCCCGCTCGACAAGGCGACCGTGCTCGCCTCGCTGAAGAAGACCAACCGCATGGTCTGCGTCGAGGAAGGCTGGCCGGTCTGCTCCATCTCCGCGGAGATCATGGCGACGGCGATGGTGGAAGGGTTCGACGATCTCGACGCGCCGGTGCTCCGGGTCACCGACGAGGACGTTCCTCTCCCTTATGCCGCCAATCTCGAGAAGATGGCCCTGATCCGGGTCGAGAGCGTGGTCGAGGCGGCGAAGAAGGTCTGTTACCGGTGAACGCGTCGCCCCAGCGAAGGCTGGGGCCCCAGCGAGACCGGGCGCCGAGCTCTACACCCTCCGGGGCCCCAGCCTTCGCTGGGGCGACGTAAATGGATCTCGACCCCGACCGCACCCTCGCCCTCAGCTACGTGCCGGCAAGACGCCGCGCCGCGGTCGGCGCTCTGTGGCGGCTCGACGCTGCCTTCGCCGCCGCCCTGGCCGGAGGCCGCGAGCCGATGATCTCGCGGATCAAGCTGGCCTGGTGGCGCGAGGCGCTGGAAAGGCTCGACCGTGAGCGAGCCCCGTCCGAGCCCGTCCTCCGGGAGCTCGAAGCGCATGTCCTTCCGGCCGCGCTGCCCGGCGCTGAGCTGGCCGGGATGGAAGAGGGATGGGCCGTCCTCGCAAGTCCGGAAGCGCTTGGCCCCGAAGAGCTGACGGCCTATGCCCGGGCCCGGGGCGCCGGGCTCTTTCGAATGACCGCGCGCCTGCTCGGCGATCCGGCCGCGGCCATCGACCAGGCCGGCGAAGCCTGGGCCCTCGTCGACCTGGCCCGCCACTGCGCCACCGAGGCCGATTCCGACATCGCCCTCGCCGCCGCGCGCGAGCGGGCGCTGCCGCGACGCTGGCCTGCGCGGCTGAGGCCGCTGGGAATGCTCGCAATCCTCGCTTCGCGCGACCTCGACCCGGCCCGCCCGCCCTGGGAGCCGCGCGGCGCTCCGGCCCGGATGTGGCGGATGCTCCGGCATAGAATTTCCGGATACTGAGCGTTTTACGCAAAAAACTATCGACTCTTTCCGTTCTTTCCGGTGATTTTGATTCTTTCCATGCTGGAGGGAGGAGAGATCATGGTCCGTTACATCGCTGGAGGCGCTTCGGCGCTGCTGCTGATCGCAGCCGGCTTCTTCGTCTGGAGAAGCGGCGCCGAAGCCGAGAATTCGGTCCCTCCGCCGCCACCGCCGAGGGCCGCCGCCCACCGGTCCGCCACCGGCCCGAGGCTGGCTCAGCCCCCCGCCCAGTCCGAGCTCAGCCGGGAAGCGAAACGCTTCGCCCGGGCCGACCGCGACCGGGACGGCCGCATCACGCTCGTCGAGCAGCTGCAGCCCCGCCGCAAGGCCTTCGCCCGGGCGGACCGGGACTCGAACGGCAGCCTCAGCTTCGAGGAATGGACGGCGGCCTCCGCGGCGAAATTCGCCAAGGCCGACAAGGACCGCTCCGGCTGGCTCGACGCCGCGGAATATGAAGCGAGCCGGCCCAAGCCGAAAGCGAAGCCGCGGTGCAAATGCTGAGGATTAGCGAGGTGGCGAACTCTGCCTCCCCGCGGCGAAGCCGTGGGGAGGGGGACCACCGAAGGTGGTGGAGGGGTGACATGGCACGAAGACGCCCAATAACGCGCCGGAACAGAGCAATAAATCGCGCACGCCAGCTTCGGCGTGAACCTACCCCTCCGGAATATCGCTTGTGGCAGGCTCTGCGGCTCCGGCCGGGTGGCCTCAAATTCCGGCGACAGCATCCCCTCGACCGGTGCACGGCCGATTTCTTTTGTCCGGCGGCGCGATTAGTTGTGGAGGTCGACGGCGACGGCCATTCGATGGGGGATAATCCAGAGCGTGACGCACGCCGGGACGCTTGGCTGCGCTCGCAGGGACTTGAGGTGCTACGCTTCGATGCCCGCGACGTCATGAACGACGTCAATGTAGTGGTGCAGGCGATCGTCCTCCAGGCCGGGCGCTAGGTCACCCCTCCACCAGCTCCGCTGGTCCCCCTCCCCATGCGTTCGCATGGGGAGGCAAATGCTCAAGCCACGTCTGCAGCGCCGCCTTCGCCCGGTCGGTATAAGCCCGCTTCCGGTCCGCCTTGCGCGCCTTGCCGTCGACCGGCGGGAAGAGGCCGAAATTGACGTTCATCGGCTGGTAGGTCGCGGCGTCGGCGCCGCCGGTGATGTGGCCCAGCAGCGCGCCGAGTGCGGTCTCGGGCGGCGGTGGCGCAAGCGTCTCGCCGCGAAGTTCCGCGGCTGCGAATCGTCCCGCGAGAAGGCCGATGGCGGCGGATTCGACATAGCCTTCGCAGCCGGTGATCTGGCCGGCGAAGCGGATGTGGGGCGCCGTCCGCAGGCGCAGCGTCCCGTCGAGCAGTCTGGGCGCGTTGATGAAGGTGTTGCGGTGGAGCCCGCCGAGCCGAGCGAACTCCGCTTTCTCCAGGCCGGGAATGGTGCGGAACAGCCGGACCTGCTCGCTATGCTTCAGCTTGGTCTGGAAGCCGACCATGTTCCACAAGGTGCCGAGCGCATTGTCCTGCCGCAGCTGCACGACCGCCCAGGGCCAGTGCCCGGTCCTGGGATTGTCGAGACCGACCGGCTTCATCGGCCCGTAGCGCAGGGTGTCGAGCCCGCGTGCCGCCATCACCTCGATCGGCATGCAGCCCTCGAAATAGGGCGTATCCTTCTCCCATTCCTTGAACTCGGTCTTCTCCCCGTCGAGCAACCCTTGGTGGAAGGCGAGATACTGCTCCCTGGTCATCGGGCAGTTGATGTAATCCTTGCCGCCCTTGTCCCATCTGGCCGCCATCCAGGCGACCTCCATGTCGATCGAATCCTTGTGGACGATGGGCGCGATGGCGTCGAAGAAGGCGAGCGCGTCGGAGCCGGTGGAGGCTCCGATGGATTCCGCCAGCTTGATCGCCGTGAGCGGCCCGGTGGCGACGATGGTGGCGCCGGAGGAGGGAAGGGCGTCGACCCGCTCGCGGACCAGTTCGATATCGGGATGCGCGGCGATCCGCTCGGTGACCGCGGCGGCGAAGCCTTCGCGGTCGACCGCAAGGGCGGATCCGGCGGGCACCCGATGGGCGTCGGCAGCGGCCATGATCAGCGATCCCAACCGGCGCATCTCCGCGTGGATCAGGCCGACCGCATTATGCTCGGCGTCGTCGGATCGGAAGCTGTTCGAGCAGACCAGCTCGGCCAAGCTGTCGGAATGATGGGCTGCAGTGCTCTCGCCCGAGCCGCGCATCTCCGAGAGGCGCACCTTCACTCCGGCCTCGGCGAGCTGCCAGGCGGCCTCGGATCCGGCGAGGCCGCCGCCGACGATGTGGACTTGGTGAGTCATCGGCGGTGCGATAGTCGGGTTCGGGGCGGGGAGGAAGCGGATGAGAGTCGGGACTCGGCTGCTGGTGGCGTTGAGCCTCCTGTTCGGGACCTCTTATCCCTTGCTTTGGGAGCATCTGCCGACGGCGATGGACATGGCGTGGAAAGGCGCCGGGGTTGGCGTCCTGGCTCTTGCCGCTGCGCTGAACGCCGGCAGCGCGCATAATCGGCTGCTCGCCCTGGTCCTCGCACTCGGGGCGGCGGGAGACGTGCTGCTCGAGATGTCGCTCGCCGCAGGTGCCGCCGCCTTCGCCGCGGGGCATGCCGTCGCCATCTTCCTCTACCGCCGCAATCGCCGTTCGGACACCGATCAGAAGGATATTGCAACGGCCGCGCTCATCCTGCTCGCCGCGGCCGCGGTGCCCGCTCTCCTGCTTCAGGGACGGGCGGAAGCCTTGCCCTTCATCCTCTACGCCCTGCTCCTCGGAGCCATGGCGGCGAGCGCCTGGCTGAGCCGCTTCCCGCGCGGGCTGGTCGCCCTCGGAGCCTTGCTGTTCCTGGCGAGCGACATGCTGATCGCGCTGCGAATGGCGAGCGACATCGCCAGCCTCGCCGCGCCGATCTGGCTGCTTTATTACGTCGGCCAGCTGATGATCTTCCTGGGGGTCGCATCCTCCCTGCCGGCGAAGCCGGTGGGGAGGGGGACCACAGGAACTGTGGTGGAGGGGTAGTTGCACCGAGCCAGGCGGACCGCGTGCGATCCTCCTCGCCCGGTGCCAATTACCCCTCCACCATGCTTCGCACGGTCCCCCTCCCCATCTTCGATTGGGAGGATTATTCGCCTTCCTGGCTGTCGGGCAAAGTCTCCGGACCCGTCCCGTCGTCCAGCTGAACCGTGTCGGCCGCTGCCGCCGGGGGGGCCTCACCCAGGTCCTCGGCGACCATCGCCTCGGCCTCGTTCTCCGGCTCCTCGTCCTCGTCGATCCGCGCGACGGAGACGACATGCTCGTTCTCGGCCACATGAAAGACGCGCACACCAGACGCGGTGCGGCCGATGATCGGCAGTCCGAGATACTCCTCGAAGCCCCTGTCGATAAGATGCCGGAACTCGATCGTCAGCCGGATGAGTTTGGCTTGATCTGTGACAAGCATCACCTGGTCACCGTGACGGACCGGGAAACTGGCGACGACGGGTCCGTTGCGCTCCGGGTCGCTTTCCGGAGAGCCGATGTTGATCAGGCCCTTTCCGCTGCGGCCGATGGTCCGGTATTCGTAAGCAGAAGATAGCTTGCCGTAGCCATTGGCAGTGACGGTAAGGATGAACTCCTCTCGGGCCGCCATCGCCTTGAATTCCTCGCTCAGTTCATCGAGGCTGTTGCCCGGCTTCCATGGCGCGACGCGCAGGTAGGCTTCGCGCTTTTCGGCGTTGGGCTCGTTTTCGTCGAGCACTGCCAGCGAGACGACCTCGGTACCTTCCTCCAAGGTCATGGCACGGACGCCGATCCCCGTGCGACTCTTCGTCTCGCGCGCGTCCTGTGCGGAAAAGCGGATAGCCTTGTCCGAGTTGTTGGCGAGGAAGACGTCCTGAGCTTCGGACAGCAGCGTGACTCCGATCAGACGGTCGCCGCTGTCCTCGACAAAGCCCATGGCGTACTTGCCCCTGCTCGGCACGTTCGTGAACGCGGACATCGCGTTGCGCCGGGCCATGCCCTGCGCTGTGGCAAACATGATGTGCAGATTATCCCACTCGGCTTCATCCTCGGGCAGTGGCAGGACCTGGGTGATGGTTTCCCCGTCCCCGAGCGGAAGCAGATTGACCATCGGCCGGCCGCGCGCCTGCGCCTGGCCTTCGGGAAGCCGCCAGACCTTGAGCCGGTAGACCTTGCCGGCGGTCGAGAAGAACAGGACCGGCGTATGCGTCGAGGCCACGAACAGGTTGGTGACCGCGTCCTCGTCCTTGGTGGCCATCCCCGCCCGGCCCTTGCCGCCGCGGCGCTGCGCCCGGAACGTCGCGAGCGGCGTGCGCTTGATGTAGCCGCCGAGAGTCACGGTCACGACCATGTCCTCGCGCTCGATCAGATCCTCGTCCTCGATGCCGTCCCAGGCGGGAGCGATCTCGGTGGTCCGGGGGGTGGCGAACTGGTCGGCGATCTCGTCGAACTCGGCGCGCATCACCGCGTAGAGCTTCGTCCGGTCGCCGAGTATGTCGAGCAGCTCGCCGATCGACACGGCCAGCTCCCTCAATTCGCCGGCGATCTCGTCGCGGCCGAGGCCGGTGAGGCGGTGGAGCCGAAGCTCGAGGATGGCGCGGACCTGGGCGTCGGAGAGGCGATAGGTGTCGCCCTCCACCTCATGCTCGACCGCCTCGACGAGGGCGATGTACTGCGCGATCTCGGCGATCGGCCAGTCGCGCGCGATCAGCGCCGCCCTGGCCTCGGCCGGCGAGGCCGATCCACGGATGATCCGCACAACCTCGTCGAGGTTGGTCACCGCGATGACCAAGCCGAGCAATATGTGGGCGCGGTCGCGGGCCTTGGCGAGCTGGAACTTGGCGCGGCGGGTGATCACTTCCTCGCGGAAGCGGACGAAGCTCTCGATGATGTCCCTGAGGTTGAGGGTCTCGGGCCTCCCCCCGCGGATGGCGAGCATGTTGGCCGGAAAGCTCGACTGCGCCGGCGTGTGGCGCCAGAGCTGGTTGAGGACCACGTCGGGCGTCGCGTCGCGCTTCAGGTCGATGACGACGCGCACGCCTTCCCGGTTGGATTCGTCGCGAATGTCGGAGACGCCCTCGATCCTCTTGTCCTTGGCGGCCTCGGCGATCCGCTCCACCAGGGTGTTCTTGCCGACCTGGTAGGGGATGGAGGTGAGGACGATCGAGCGGCGATCGCCGCGGCCTTCTTCGACCTCGTGGCGGGCGCGCATGATGATCGAGCCGCGGCCGGTATGGTAGGCGCTCCGGGCGCCGGCCTGGCCGAGGATGAGAGGAGCGGTCGGGAAGTCGGGCCCCGGGATGATCTCCATCAGCTGCTCGATGGTGATCGCGGAATCGTCCATATAGGCTTTGCAGGCGGCGATCACCTCGCCCAGATTGTGCGGCGGGATGTTGGTCGCCATGCCCACCGCGATCCCGCCCGCGCCGTTGACCAGCAGGTTCGGGAATCGCGCCGGGAGCACCTGCGGCTCCATCCTCGAGCCGTCGTAATTGGGGGTGAAGTCGACCGTGTCCTTGTCGAGATCCTCGAGCAGGGTCATGGCGACCTTGGCGAGCCGCGCCTCGGTGTAGCGCATCGAGGCCGGCGGATCGGGGTCCATCGAACCGAAATTGCCCTGGCCGTCGATCAGCATCACCCGCATCGACCAATCCTGGGCCAGGCGGGCGAGGGCGTCGTAGATCGCGCTGTCGCCGTGCGGGTGGTAATTGCCCATCACGTCGCCGACGATCTTGGCGCATTTGCGGTACGGGCGGCCGGGGACGAAGCCGCCTTCGTCGCAGGCGAAGAGGATGCGGCGGTGGACCGGCTTCAACCCGTCGCGAACGTCGGGAAGGGCTCGGGCGACGATCACCGACATTGCGTAGTCGAGGTAGGAGGTCTTCATCTCCTCGACGATCTGGACCGGCGAGATATCGTGGCTGTCGATGGTCGGCGGGACGCTGGCCAAGTGAGGTTTCCTGATTGTCTGTCGTGAAGCGCCGGAGCGCGGGAAAGGTCGAAGCGAGCCTAGCGCAAGGGTCGACCGGACGCCACCCCGCGCACACGCACGCGTACGCGCGCGAGGCTTGTCCTTAGATAGGATGACCCCGGCGAAACGCCACCCCTGCCGTCATCCCGGCGAAAGCCGGGACCTCGGGGAGACCCGCCGTGACTTCTCGTCCTGAGGTCCCGGCTTCCGCCGGGATGACGGGTGGCCGCCAAGCCGCTGCAATCCAAGCCGTTTCAACCCGGCCGGTTCAACGGCCATTCAGCGCGCGAGCGCTAGAAACCTGTCTCATTTGGCGGTAGAGGCCGCCCCACACCCCTTTCGAACCAGGACCGCCCAAGACGGTCAACAGGAGGCATGCTCATGAAATCGGTATCCAGGATCGCGCTCGGTGTCGCTCTCGTCCTCGGCGGCGCCTCCGTAGTCGCGACGGCGCCGGCCGATGCGCAGAAGAAGAAGAAAGGGGAGGCCGCCCCCGCCGCCTCGGGCATCACTTTGACCAAGGAAGAGCGGACGGCCATGGCGCCGGTGCAGACCGCGGTCCAGGCGAAGGATTGGGCGGCCGCCCAGGCGGCGCTGCCCGCCGCCGTCGCCGCGGCCACCAGCCCCGGCGGGCGCTACGCGATCGGCCGCTTCCGGCTCGAGATCGGCCTCGGGACCAACAACGTCGCCATGCAGGCCCAGGGGCTCGACGATCTGGTCGCAAGCGGCGAGGTCAACGCGACCGACCTTCCGACCATCTATCGCAACCAGGGCGTGCTCGCCAACAACGCGGGCAACAAGGCCAAGGCCGAGGCCGCCTTCGCCAAGGTCGTCGAGCTCAGCCCCAACGACCCGGAGGCGATGATCAGCCTCGCCCAGGTCAAGAACGAACTCCGCAAGCCGGCCGAGGCGGTGCAGCTCATCTCGCGCGCGATCGATCTGAAACGCGGCGCCGGCCAGAAGGTCGACGAGAGCTGGTACAAATATGCCCTCAAGCTCGCCTTCGACGGGCGCTCGAATCCGGCGCTCCGCGAGGCCTCGCAGAAGCTCAGCCGCGAACTCGTCGCCGCCTATCCGACCAAGGAGAATTGGCGCGATTCCGTGCTCATCTACCGGGACACCAACAATCTCGACGCGGCGGCCGATCTCGACGTGCTTCGCTTCCTGCGGGCGAGCGGGTCGCTGGCCGGAGAGCGCGACTGGTACGATCTCGCCGACGGCCTCTACAAGGCCGGCAATTACGCCGAGGCCAAGGCCGTGCTCGACGACGGCGCGGCGAAGCGGATGATCGACCCCAAGAAGGCCGCCTTTGCGGAGCTGGTCCGCTTGACCAACGCCCGAATGGCCGGCGACCGTGCGTCGCTGGGAGGCGAGGAATCGAAGGCGATGGCGGCGGCGACCGGCGCCAACGCCCTCAAGATCGGCGATGCGTTCTACGGCTATGGCGAGCATGCCAAGGCGATCGCCCTCTATCGCGCCGCCCTCACCAAGGGCGGGGTCGACGCCAACCTCGTCAACACGCGCCTCGCCATGGCGCTGCTCGCATCGGGCGACCGCGCCGGAGCCGAGACCGCCTTCAGGTCGCTGACCGGACCGCGCCAGAATCTCGGCGCCTTTTGGCTCGCCTGGCTGTCGCGCAGCGGCGCCTGATTGTCCTCCCCATGCGCAGCATGGGGAGGGGGACCACCGAAGGTGGTGGAGGGGTAGCCGGCACAGGCTTGCGCGATTGCCCCTCCACCAGGCTTCGCCCGGTCCCCCTCCCAATCTCCGATGGGCAGGATCAATCCCGTCCCATATTGCGACGGGCCGCAAATGGCCCCCTTTCGCTCGCCCGGAGCCCGCGTTAACGATTGGCGGGGCCGGAATTCGGTCCGTTCACGAAGGGCTGGGCCGCTTGCGTTTCGACGACATGATCGCGACGGTGCTGAGGCAGAGCGAGACGCGGCCGTCCGCGCTCGTCGCCAAGTGGCGCCAGCTCGTCGACCTCGTCGCTCAGCGCCGGGGCGAAAGCGCGATCCAGGAAGAGGCCATGGCCTGGCTGAGGGCGAACCGGGGCGCGGTTCCGGCCGAAGCCCGGCGCGAGACCGCCCGGAGCCTGGCGGGCCGCCGGGTCGGCCCGGCCGCGCTCTCCTTCTTCGCCGAGGACCTGCCCGCCGTCGCTTCGCCTCTGCTCGGCGGAGCGCGGCTCGCCGCCGAGGAATGGCTCGACCTTCTGCCCCGCCTGGGCCCGGTCGCCCGCGGCCTGCTGCGTCACCGCCGCGACCTGCCTCCGGCGGTGGTCGACGGCCTTGCCCGCTTCGGAGCCGGCGATTTCGCGCTTGGCGGCGAGGTCGCCGCCGCGCCTGCCGCGGAAGGCCTGAGCCCGGCGGCGGAGCGCAGCGAGGCCCAGATCCGCGACCTCGTCGCCCGGATCGAGAATTTCCGCCGCCGCCGCGACGCGGCCGGGGCCGCCGCCCCTTCGGAGCCGGCCCTGGTCGAGGAGTTCCAGTGGGAGACCGGGCCGGACGGAGTGATCCTGTGGATCGAGGGCGCTCCCCGAGGCCCGCTGGTCGGGCAGAGCATCGCCTCGATCGCCGAGCGGGGCCAATATGGAGTGGACGGTCAGGCCGCCGGCGCCTTCGAGAAAAGGGCGCCGTTCCGCGACGCCCGCTTCAGCGTCCCCGGCGGCGGCGCGGCCTCCGGCGACTGGCGGATTTCGGGGGTGCCCTTCTTCGACTCCGCCCAGGGGAATTTCCTCGGCTATCGCGGAAGCGCCCGCCGTCCCCGGCTCGACGAGGTCGCCCACGGCGCCGCTCCCGCGGAAGCTCCGACCGGCCTGTTCGGGACCGATCTGCCCGCCGATTCGCTTCGCCAGCTGATCCACGAGCTTCGCACCCCGCTGAATGCGATCATCGGCTTCGCCGAGATGATCGACGGCCAGTATATGGGCCCGGCCGCGCTGAGCTATCGCTCGCGCGCTTCCGACATCATGGAGCAGGCCCGGCGCCTGCTCTCGGCCGTCGACGACCTCGACACCGCCGCCCGGATCGAGACCCAGCGGCTCCAGCTTTCGGAAAGCTCGGTCGACGCCGTCGCTCTGCTCTGCCGGCTCCACGACGCCTACGAGCGGGTCGCTCGCCAGCGAGGAAGCCGGATCGTCATCGAGATCGAGCGGGACCTGCCCGACGCCAAGGTCGAGATCGAGGCCGCCGAACGGATGTTCGCCCGGATGCTCGCCGCGACGATCGGCCTCGCGAAGGAGGGGGAGACGATCACCGCGACCATGGCGATGGGCGAGGAATCGGCGCGCAAGATGCTCTGCCTGTCGATCGACCGCCCCGCTGCGATCGAGGGCCTCGACGAAAGCGCGCTTCTCGACCCGGGCTACAGCCCCGACGGCGACTGGCCCGGAGCGCCCGCCCTCGGCCTCGGCTTCGCCCTCCGGCTGGTCCGCAACCTCGCCGAGGCGGTGGGCGGCGCACTCGAGATCGGCGCCGGCCGCTTCTTCCTCTATCTGCCTCCGCTCGAGCCGGCGGAACGGTCGTCCGGCCGGAACGGTTAGGGGGTGGTGGAGCCCAGGGACCAACCGGACGAGCGGGCCGGCCGACTCGACCGGCCGCCGCCGGAGACGTCCTACATCGAACTTCCGGCAGGCTTCGGCCGCCGGTTCACCGTCTTTTGCGACACCGAGGAGGAGTTCGACTGGGCTCGGCCCCGGAGCCGCGACAATCGCTCGACCACCCATATGGCCGCGATGCCGGACCTGCAGGAGCGCTTCCGCCGGCGCGGCGTGAAATGCGTCCATCTCGTCGACCATCCGATCGCGACCGACCCGGCCTCGATCGCCATGCTTCGCGACTGGCTGGAGCGCGACGAGATTTCGGTGGGCACCCAGCTTCATCCCTGGGTGAACCCGCCGCACGACGAGGAAGTGAATACTTTCAACAGCTTCGTTGGCAATCTTCCGATATCGCTCGAGCGCGCCAAGATCGAGAATCTGACCGAGACGATCGCCGAGGCATTCGGTCGGCGGCCGGCCGTGTACCGCGCGGGGCGCTACGGAGTTGGGCCCAACACCGCCAGGCTGCTGAGCGACTCGGGCTATGAGGCCGACGTCTCGGCCCGCGCCTTGCACGATTATGGCGACGAAGGGGGCCCGGATTTCTCGCGGACCAGGCCTTTTCCGTTCCGCATCGGCGACGACGGGCTGATCGAGCTTCCGCTCAGCGCCGCTTATGTCGGCGGGTTGAGGCGGTGGGGGAGGGGCCTGTACCGGGCGGCCGGGAAGCTGCCCCGCGGCCGCGGGATATTGTTCCGGACCGGTTTGCTCAACCGGGTGCCGCTGACCCCCGAAGGCGTGCCTCTGGAGGAAGCCCTGGCGGCGGCCCGGGCGCTGATCGACGACGGCGTGCGCTGGTTCAGCTTGTCCTTCCATTCGCCCTCGGTCGAGCCCGGCCACACGCCCTTCGTCCGGACCCCCGAGGACCTCGCCGCCTTCCATGCCTGGTGGGACGGAATGTTCGACTTCTTCGAGCGCGAAGGAATCGCCCCCGCCTCGATAGAAGAAACGATCGCGGCGGCAAAAGCGGCCTGAAGCCTGCCGCAGCGAAAATTGGTGCCAGGCACCAATTTCCAAGCCTTTGATTTTTCACGCCGGGGATCTTGGCGTTCCTCCTGGCGACTATAGGGCGGGCGCGTCTTGCCATAGCCGCGCCCCCTGCCTATCCGGCGAAGGCTGGAGTTACGGGCCTGTAGCTCAATGGTAGAGCCGGCCGCTCATAACGGCTAGGTTGCGGGTTCGAATCCTGCCGGGCCCACCAGCTTCGCACCTGTTTCGACCTTCGCCGTTCAAGCCAGCCCGCGGACCAGCCATGACCGAGGTCTCCAAGTCCCCGGGCGGAGCGGAAGGCCCCCACCCCCTGCCTCCGCACCTCAGTCACCGGGCGCTCTTCGTCCGGTTCCTGAGATTCGGCCTGATGGCCTTCGGGGGCCCGGTCGCCCAGATCGCGCTGATCCGCCGCGAGCTGGTGGACGAGGAGAAATGGATCTCGAGCGACAGCTTCAACCGGCTGCTGGCCGTCATGCAGGTTCTGCCCGGGCCCGAAGCGCACGAGCTGTGCGTGCATCTCGGCATTCGCGTGAAGGGCCGCCTGGGCGGCCTGCTCGCGGGCCTGGGATTCATGCTGCCCGGATTGGTCCTGATGCTCGCTTTGGCCTGGCTTTACACCCGGTTCAGGATCGAAGGGACTCTCGCCGGCGCCGCGTTCCTCGGGGTTCAGGCCGCAGTGCTCGCCGTGATCCTGCGCGCCGTGCACCGGATCGGCGAGCACATCCTGCTGGATTCCTGGCTGTGGCTTGCGGCTCTGGCCTGCGCGGCGGGCTCGCTCCTTGGAATAAGCTTCTGGATCCTGCTTCCGGCCGCGGGAGCGGCTTACGGATTCGTCTCCGCGGGCCGCTACCGGCTCGCGGCCCTCGTCCTTGCAATCGCGTCGGTCGTCGCGGCGTTCACCTTCGGCGGCGAGGGCTCGTCCGCAATGCTTTCGGCCGCGGCGGAAGGGCCTCCCGGCACCTTCGCCTTGTTCTGGGCCGGGCTGAAGGGCGGTCTGCTCACCTTCGGCGGGGCCTATGCCGCCATTCCCTTCATTCGAAACGATACCGTCGGCCGCGGCTGGATGTCCGATGCCCAGTTCCTCGACGGGCTGGCGCTCTCGGGCGTCCTGCCCGCCCCTCTCGTCATCTTCTCGACCTTCGTCGGATGGGTGAGCGGGGGACCGGCCGGCGCACTGGCGATGACGGCCGGAATGTTTCTGCCGGCCTTCGCTTTCTCCCTCCTCCTGTACGAACGGCTCGAGGCCCTGGCCGAGCACAAGAGGTTGCAGTCCTTGCTCGGCGGGGTCGCGGCCGGGGTCGTCGGGCTGATCGGGGTGACCCTGATCGACCTCACCCGGTCGGCCGTCGAACGGACGCCCGACCCGATCCCCGCCCTTGCCGTCTTCGCGGCGTCCCTCGCGGTCCTGTACGTCTGGAAGAGCAAGCTGGCCACGCCGCTCGTCCTCGCCTTCGGAGCCGCGGCCGGCGCCCTGGCCCTGGCATAGGCCGGGCCCTGTTTGCGCCGGCCCGGCATGCATCGACGGTAGGCGCTTGCCGCCGAAGGCCGGGAAATCTAAGGCTTCGTCCTGATCGGGGAGTGGCGCAGCCTGGTAGCGCATCTGCTTTGGGAGCAGAGGGTCGCAGGTTCGAATCCTGTCTCCCCGACCATCATGCGAAGCATCGCGAGGCTCGTTCGTAAGCGTCGACCTGGGGATCGCCCTGGAGATGAGCGGCCGCGGCGCGGCGGCCCCGGGCGCGCACTCGGGCCACCGGGCTCGCCGCCTCAGCGCGGGACTCGGAGCCTCCAGCCCTGGCCGCGGACGTTGACGAGGAGATCCTCGCCGTCGGGAAGGTCCCGCAGCTTCGCTCGGACGCGCGAGATGTAGACGTCGACGACGTTCGTCTCGGCGGGCGGCGCCTCGCCATAGAGTCCGGCGAGCAGCTCGGCCCGCGACACGGTTTCGCCGGCCCGCCCCGAGAGGATCTGCAGGATCCGGAACTCGGCCCCGTTGAGGGTCGCTCGGCCGCTGCCGAGCGCCACGCTGCAGTCGAGCGGGTCGAGGGTCAGAGCGCCGACCCTGAGCGGAGCCCGCGCCGGGTCCGCGGCCTGCGAGGCCGCCGCGCGTGACGCCGCCCGGCGCAGGGCGGCCCGGATTCGCGCGAGCAGCTCGCCCGGCAGGAAGGGCTTCGCAACGAAGTCGTCGGCGCCGAGGTCGAGCGCCTCGATCTTGTCCCGCTCGGTGCCCCGGCCGGAGACGACGATGATCGGTATGTCGGAGAAGCTCCGGAGCCTCGGCAGAAGCTCGCCGCCTTCGCAATCGGGAAGGCCGAGATCGAGCAGCAGGACGTCGAATCGGCCGCTCTCGAGGGCACGCACCGCGTCCTCGCCGCGCGACACGGCTTCGCTGGCATAGCCGCCATAGGCGACCGACGCCTTGAGAACCGCCAGCAGCGCCGGATCGTCCTCGACGAGAAGGATGCGCGCGCTCACCACAGGTCGACTCCTATGCGCCGGCAATGCCCGAACCGGCGCGGTCGTTCTAGCGCGCCGAGGGCGCACGGCAAGCGGGGGGCGCAAACCGCGATTTCGGCTAAGCGCGCCTAACGGCTCGTCGCGCATTGCGAACATTTGATCCGATTTTCCTATTAGGGCTCGGACCTGTTCCCTTTCTCATGCGTGAAGCCTTTTACGAATAGTAGAACACAAGATAAACATTTCATTTAGAATATTAACACTTTGTTTTACAAAGTATCAGTTTCGGTTTTACTGACCGATAAGGGGTTACTTCAAAATTCGTGCTTCCCCCATCCTGGGTGGAGCGTCCGGCAGTCGCCGGTTTACTTGTCTTCGAGAACAGGGAGAGTCGTATGTGCTGGAGCTGCGATGTTCAGAGTAAGAGGCTTGTCGCCGACGGTTACGCCAACCAGGCCGCGGCATTGTTTCAACATGGTGCATCCAAGGGGTTCGAAGCCTATGCCGTGGACGATCTGGGCGGGGGCTTCAAAAGCGCTCCGCTCGACGCGGCCCTGATCCTGACCCCCGACGACGTTCCCGATACCATCGCAACCACCCACACCGTCGCCGTCAACGGCCCCTCCGTCATCTCGACGATCAACACGCTCGGCGACCAGGACTTCTTCCAGGTCGAGCTGGTCGCGGGCCGCATCTACGACATCGGCCAGTATCTGGTCGCCGGCGGTCCCAGCGGCATTCCGCTGAGCGACGCCTATATCGAAATCTACGATTCGGCCGGCAACCTGCTCACCAACGCCGACGGCGGCGGGCCGAACACGCCCTCCGGGCTCGACGCTTTGCTCACCTTCATCCCGGACGCGAGCGGCATTTATTACATCAACGCCCGCGCCTTCGATCAGGAGCCGACCAACGGCACCACCGGCGACGCGGTCGGCGACTATGAGCTGTTCGTGAAGGACGTGACCGACGCTCCGACCTACGTACCCTATTACGACATCGACAGCCCCCTCCACTCGATCGACTGGGGCAGCCAGGTCGACCGTACCTCGCGCAACCCCGACGGCGCCGAAGGCCCGCGGGTCACCGGCAACGAACATACCGGCGTCGGCTGGAACCCCTATGGGATCGAGGGCAAGAACGTCATCACGGTCTATTTCGCCAAGGCCGGCGACGTGTTCGTCAGCCAGGACCCGACCAATCCGGGCCTGACCGAGAACATCGTCGCCCAGGGGCTGACGTCTTGGGAGAAGGCCGCCTTCATGGAGGCGTTCAAGCTCTACGAGAACGTCGCGGACCTCATCTTCGTCGAGGTTCAGAACCGCGCCGAGGCGGACTTCAAGATCATCACCTACGAAGGCACGCCGGGCGTCGGCGCCTCCCTGCTCGGCCGGATGAATCCCCCGAACGAGGGCAATGAGGGCCAGGCCGAGTTCAACTCGGGCGACGTCCGTTGGACCGAGGCCGGCCTTCAGAAGGGCGGCTTCTACTTCCCGACGCTCATCCACGAGTTCGGCCACGGCCTGGGCATGGCCCACCCCCATGACAATGGCGGGCGCTCGAGCATCATGCGCGGCGCGGGCAGCAGTACGACCGTCGGCCCCGTGACGGTCCCGGTGGGCATCGGCGGCGCCATGGGCGATTTCAACCTCAGCCAACAGGTCTTCACAGTCATGTCGTACAATGACGGCTGGGCGACCTCACCCTACGGCCAGCCCCGCTCGGGCGGCCCCACCGGAACCCAGGTCGACCATTACGGCTGGGTCGCCTCGCTGAGCCCGCTCGACATCGCCGTCATCCAGGACAAATATGGCGTCAACGAGGAATACCGGATCGGCGACGACCTTTACGAGCTGAAGGACGTCAACGGCCCAGGCACCTACTACGAATCGATCTGGGACGCCGGCGGCGTCGACGAGATTCGCTATGGCGGCGCCCGCGACGCGGTCATCGACCTGCGCGCCGCGACCCTGAAATATGAGGAAGGCGGAGGCGGCCGGGTCTCCTATGCCTGGGGCATCCACGGCGGCTTCACCATCGCCAACGCCGTCACCATCGAGAACGCCACCAGCGGCTCCGGCAACGACGTTCTCACCGGCAACGATTCGGCCAACCGTCTCGATGCCGGAGCGGGCGACGACACGCTCGTCGGCGGCGGCGGCGACGACGTCCTCATCGGCGCCGCGGGGGCCGACACCCTGACCGGCGGCGACGGTTCGGACACGTTCCGCTTCGGCTTCGGCGACAGCGGCGTCGGCGTCGGCCGGGACACGATCACCGACTTCCAGGACGGCACCGACAAGATCGACCTCGCCGGGGCGTCGCTCTTCATCGGGAGCAACCTGTTCACCGGCAGCGCGGGCGAGGTCCGCTACGCCGCCTCTTCGGACCAGACGGTGATCGAGCTCGACTCGAACGGCGACCGGATCGCGGATCTCCAGATCCTTCTCTCCGGCGCCGTGCAGCTCGACTATAGCGACTTCACCGGAGTGCGGGCCGCGGCGACCCAGGCGAGCGACCTGCTCACCGGCACCGCGGGCGATGACGTCATCTCGGCGCTCGCCGGGGACGACACCGTCTTCGGTCTCGACGGCTCCGATTCGATCAACGGCGGCTCGGGCGACGACATCCTGGTCGGCGGCCTCGGACGCGACTTCCTGACCGGCGGGACGGGCTCCGACGTCTTCCTGCTGGCAAGCGCGAGCGACAGCCTTCGCGGCGCGGGCCGGGACCGGATCGTCGACTTCCAGTCCGGCGTGGACAAGATCGACCTCAGCGCGCTCGGCGACCTGAGCTTCATCGGCAAGCGCGCCTTTTCGGGCACGGAGGGCGAGCTGCGCTATTCGAAGAACGGAATGAGCACCTTCATCGAAGGGGATTTGGATGGCGACAAGATGCCCGACTTCCAGATCGAGCTCGGTGGTTCGGTGACGCCGCTCGTCACCGATTTCATCTTCGCCTGACCCCCTTGGAAGGCGCGAAGGGCGCTCCGGCCGCCGGCCGGGGCGCCATCGCGTTCCGGTCGCGGGGACGTGAACAACTTCCGTCATGCGCGTCACGGATGAGCCCAAGTCGATACGTTACGGGGCCGGGCTCTCCCGCGGAGTCAGCACCTCGTCGAGCGCGCTCGACAGGGTCTCAAGCCGATAGGGCTTGAAAACGACCGGCCGGCCCGCTCCGCCCGCCCGGCTGATCTCGTCGCTATATCCGGTGGTGAGGACGACCGGCACTCCGGGCAGTACCGGCCCCAGCGCCTCGGCAAGCTCGATCCCGCTCATCCCGGGCATCACGACGTCGGTGAAGACCGCGTCGAAGCCGCCCGTCCGGGCAACCTCCAGAGCTTCCGCTCCGGTGCGGGCGCGCATCACCGAATGGCCGAGCTCGATCAGCAGAGTCTCGGCGAAGGCCCCGACCTCCTCATTGTCGTCGACCAGAAGGATCCGGCCGGTGCGGTGCCTGAGCGAAGCCTCGGGCTCGGTCCGGGCGGAGGGCGCCTCGCCGCGCTCGCTGCACGGAAGGATCAGGGTGACGGTCGTGCCTTCGCCGACCACGCTTTCCACCTTGACGTCGCCGCCGGTCTGGGCGGCGAAGCCGTAGACCTGGCTGAGGCCCAGCCCGGTGCCCTTGCCGACGGACTTGGTGGTGAAAAAGGGCTCGAAGACCCGGCCCAGCACCTCCTCGTCGATCCCGGTGCCATTGTCGCTGACCGCGACGAAGACGGCAGGGCGGCCGTCGGCCAGGGGAGGGGCCTCTCCGGTGTGAAGAGTGAGGGCGCCGCCGTCCGGCATTGCGTCGCGGGCGTTGACGGCGACGTTGAGGATCGCCGATTCGAGCTGCGCCGGATCGACCTCGATCGGGCAAAGGCCCTCGCCGAGGTCGGTCCGGATCTCGACCCGCTCGCCCAGGGTGCGGTCGAGGAGGTCGGTCATGCCCTCGATCTGGGCGTTGAGGTCGACGACCTCGGGCTGGAGCGGCTGGCGGCGGGCGAAGGCGAGGAGCTGCGAGGTCAGAGCGGCCGCGCGCCCCGCGGTCTGGACGATCGCGTCGGCGAACCGGATCCTCTTGGCCTCGGCGATTCCCGGCCGGCGCAGGATGTCGGCGGAGCCCTGAATGACGGTCAGCAGATTGTTGAAATCATGGGCGATCCCACCGGTCAGCTGGCCGAGCGCCTGCATCTTCTGGGCCTGGCGCAGCTGCTCCTCGGCATGGGCGCGCTCCTCGACCTGAACCTGGAGCTCCGCATAAGCGCCGCTCAGCGCTTCGGCCCGTTCCTCGAGCTCGCGATTGGCCCGGCGAAGCGCGGTATGGGCGATCCCGAGCACCAGCACGACAAGGGACGCCATCAGCACGAGCAGCCCGATATAGCCGTATCGGGTGAGCCGGCGCGACAGCGGCTCCTGCTCGGCGCCGAGATAGACGGTGCCGATCCGCTCGCCGCCCCGCGCCACCGCGACCGCCGCCTCGACGTCGTTGGCGCTCGCCGGGCGCGCGCCCAGCGTCCTGGGCAGAGCGCCCGGGCGGCGCTCATAGCCCGCGAACAGCCTCCGTTCCGGCGTGTAGATGCCGGCGGCGTTGATTTGCGGGTTGACCCGCAGGGCGTCGACCGCCTCCTGCGCGGTGGCGGCGTCGCCGAAATCGAGCGCGGCGGTGGCGCTGGCTGCGAGGATGTCGGCCTGCACTTTCGCCTCGCGCAATTTCTGCTCGCGATAGGCGCCCTCGTTCTGGAAGATGACTCCGAGCCCGATGGCGAGCAGCAGGAGCGCCATCACTCCGGCGGCGATCGGCACGTTCGGCCAGCGGTCTGCGAGCCGGACGACCGGACGCATCAGGGCCTCCGCACGGTGAGTGCGATCCCCAGCAGGCGCGAACTGATCCCCACACCGCTCCTCGCCGCCTGCGCCTCGTCGATGTTGAAGCGCACCCGCCCCTGGTGGATGACGAAATGGATCATCCCGCTCCGTCCCCCGGCGCGGGCGTCGGTGACGGTCAGCACCGGCTTGCCCTGCAGCCCCTGGAGCAAGGCGGGGGCGCTGCCCTGGACGAAGGCGACGTGGCAGCCCCCGGCCGCGCCCGGCGCTCCGAGCCGCCGGACCTGGAGCGGATGGCCGTCGACCTGCTGGCCTCGCGCCGCCTCGTCGATCAGTCGCCCGAACGGGTCGCCGCCGAGGATGCAGATGTTGAGCGGAGCCCCCGGCCGCGGCCTCGCGGCCGCGGGCCAGGCGACATAGGCCGGGAACTTGGTGAGGAACGCCGCCTTGACGGCGACGTCGCTCGGCGGGGTGGCCGCGGCCGCCGGCATGGCCAGCAACGCCAGCGCCGCCGGGAGGAGGCGAAGCAGCCGACGAGGCGCGGAGTCGAGGGGGGCGGCCATCAGAATCGAAGCCGCGTGCCGAGATAGACGCTTCGCTCGATCCGCTGCGCGCGGGTCGTATCGTTGCTCTCGATATGGGATTCATGAAGGAGATTGTTGCCCGCGACGTAGAGCTCGATCGGGTCCGAGACCCGCCAGGCCAGGCGCGCGTCGGCCTCGACATAGCCGCCGAGGTGGCTCGAACCGAGATCGTCGACGCCCCTCAGGCCGAGATCGAGCTGGAGCCGGCCGGTGAGGTCGATCTGGGACCGGGCGATGAGCTGGTAGTTCGGGTCGGCGCCGAGCGAGGCACGGTTGGAGAGGTCGGCCGCGCCGTTCTTCAGCCGGAAATCCTTGTCGAGCGCAGCCGCACCCAGGCTCAACCGCCACCGGCCTGTCAGCTGATGGGTCAGCCACGCCTCGGCGCCCAGGGTCCGGCCCTCGAGGCCGTTCTGGAGCCGGATCGGAAGCGGATTGCCGGTGAACTCGGTGGTCCGGATGTCGTCGTAGAGATTGTAGAAGAGCGAGACCGAAAGGGTCGTCGAAGCCCCCGGCCGGCCGCGATAGCCGGCCTCGAAGGCGATCAGCTTCTCGCTCTCGAAATCGGTCGCTTCGGCGAGCAGCGGCAGGAAGACGAGCTGGCGGTCGATCCTCGAAGGGGTCCGCACCGCCCGCGAGACCGCGCCCCACAAGGTCGCCCGGTCGCTCGGCCGCCAGGCGAGCCGCAGGTTGGGAAGGAGCTGGACTCCGCTGAAGGTGGAGCGTTCGAGCTTGAGGCCGGCGACGAGGTCGACCTTCGGAGTGAGCGCCATCCGGTCCTGGGCGAAGGCATTGAGGATCCACAGTCGTCGACTCTGAGGGTCGAGGTGGAAACCATTCAGATTGTTAATGAACTCATCGCGGGTCGTGCGAATGCCCCCGCCCAGCACCAAGTCGTGCGAGCCGATCTTCGAGTTGAACTGGGCTTCGAGGTCGAACGTCTCGAGGGAATCCTCGACGAGCGTGAACCGGCGCCGGTAATCGTCGTGATAGGCCTGGACCTGGAGCGTATTCCGCTCGCCGAAGCGGCGGGTCCAGCGGGCGAGCAGATTGTGGCCGCGGTCGCCGTCTCCGGCGAGCAGGTCGACATCGGTGTCGAAAATGTCGCCCTGCACCGTGAAATGGTCGGCCTCGCCTTCGAAGTCCGCCCGGAAGCCGGCCTGCCACCCCGAAAAGTCGTCATCATTGTCGGGCGCCGGGCCGGCCGGCATGTTCTCCCGGTCGAGCCCGTTGGCATAGACCCGCACTGCGCCGTCGGCGCCGAGGCTCGTCCCGTAGCGCAGCGCCAGGGTGCGCTCCCGGGGCCCGGCCGTGGCCCGGACCACCCCGCCCAGGGTCTCGCGGGCGCCGCGGGTAGAGACGCTGACCACGCCGTTCACGGCATTGGGGCCGTAGAGCGTCCCGCCCGGGCCGCTGATCACCTCGATCTGCCCGATATCCTCGAGCAAAGGCGAATGGAGCTCCCAGAACACGCCCGAATGGAGGGTGGTGTAGACGCTTCGGCCGTCGATCAGGACGAGCAGCTTGTTCGAGCTCTCGGCGCCGTTGAAGCCGCGCGAGGTGATGGCGAACTGCCGGGCGTCGAGTTGCTGGACCTGGAGGTTGGGCGCGAGTCGAAGGGCCTCCGGAAGCGAAGTCGCCGCCGAACGGACGATGTCGTTGCCGGTGATGACGAAGATCGAGGTCGGTGCCCGGCCGATAGGCTCCGCCTGCTTGGAGGCGGAGCGGACCTCGATCTCGGCGAGCTGCTCGATCGAAAGGTCGCGCAGATCCTGGACCGTTTCGGGGCTCTCGGCGAGGTCCTGGGCGAGGGCAGGGCCGGGGAGGGCCGCCAGCGTCGCGCCCGCCGCAAGTGCAGCGCAACGCTTTCGCATCATGTGACTGCGCTTCAACGGAAATTCCCCCCGCCGCTATGTCCTCCGCGGCGGCCCTTCCGTCAAGCACAGGGGTTAAGGCGCAGCCGGTTTCGGATGTATTTCTTCCGGCGCATTGGCCACCAGGGCCAGCATCGCCGTCCAGGCCGCGACATTCTGCCGGAGCTGCTCCGGATCGACCTTGTCGAGCGTGTCGTCGGGCGTGTGGTGATAGTCGAAATAACGGGTCCCGTCCTGCTGCAGGTCGACCGCCGCGACGCCCGCCGTGACCCAGGCGCCGAGGTCGGCGCCGCCGGTCGCCGGGGTCGTGCTCCGAGCGATTCCGAGGGGGTACAGAGCGGCCGCGATCCGGTCGGCCAGCGCTCCATTGGCTTCGGCGAAGCCCGAGTCCATCCGCCATACCCGATCCGCTCCGAAGTCGGATTCGGAGACGAAGACGATTTTTTCGTCCTTGTGCGCGGCGCGATAGGCGGCGCCGCCTTTGACGCCCACTTCCTCGGCCCCGAACCAGACCACCCGGATCGTCCGCCGCGGCCGGCCCGACGCCATGATCCTTTTCGCCGCCGCCGCGGTGATCGCGACCCCCGCGGCATTGTCGATCGCCCCGGTGCCGAGGTCCCAACTGTCGAGATGGCCGCCGACGAGGATGATTCCGGCGTCAGGGTCGGTTCCGCGCACCTCTGCGACGACGTTGCCCGATTGGCGGATACCGAGATTGCGAGGGGTGAGCAGGAGCCGCAGGGTGACCGGCTTACCCCGCTTCAGGACCCTCTGCAGCTGCTCGGCGTCGGGCACGGACAAAGCGGCGGCTGGGATCGGGCTCGTCCCGGCCCCCCAGGTCTGGACCCCCGTATGGGGATTGCGGTGATAATCGGTTCCGATCGACCGGATGACGATCGCGGCCGCGCCCTTGCGGCTCGCCACCGACGGGGCGGTCCGCCTGACCCCGCCATAATAGCCATATTGGGACCCGTCCTGCGTCGCGGTCATCTTGTGGCTGACGAAGACGATCTTGCCCCGAACCGCCGAATCCGGCGCGGCCTCGAGCTCCGCCAGGCTGTCGAAACCCACGACCTGCGCCGCTATCCCTCCGGGCGGAGTCGCTCCGCTGTTGCCGAGCGCCGTCACGACCAGCTTCTGGGGGAAGGGCGCGACGATCTCGGCCCGTTCCTCGCCGCGCACCCAGACCGGCATGTCGTAGGTCTCGACATGGACGTTGGCGAAGCCGAGCGCCTTGAGCCGCCTTACCGCCCAGTCCCTCGCGCGCGCTTCGGACTCGGTCCCGGCGGGCCGCGCCCCGACCTCGGTGGTCAGCCCCTCGACGATGTCCCAGGCGACCTCGTCCTTCAGGGCCGCGTCGCGCAGGCGCCCGGCCTGGCCAAGGTTCTGGGCGAAAGCGGGAAAGGCGACGAGCGCGGCGGCGGCGAGCAGCAGGGTCTTTTTCATGCGGGGGGCCGTAGCCTCCTCGTCATTCCGGCGAAAGCCGGAATCCATGAACACGCCCCGTCATCCCGGCGAAAGCCGGGACCTCGGGGAGACCCGCCGTGGCCCTTCCGACCTGAGGTCCCGGCTTTCGCCGGGATGACGCGGGTGGTGACAATCCGGCCCCGCCCCACTAGTTAGGCGCCAAACCCGAATTCCATCCCAGATTCACCGGAGACGCGCCGCCATGGCCGCACAGTACAGCTTCGTCATGAAGGGCATGACCAAGACCTTCCCGGGCGCCGCCAAGCCCATCCTCAACAACATCAACCTGCAATTCTACCCCGACGCGAAGATCGCGATCATCGGGCCGAACGGCTCGGGCAAGTCGACTTTGATGAAGATCATGGCCGGCCGCGACAAGGAGTTCACCGGCGAGGCCTGGCCGGGAGAGCATATCCGCGTCGGCTATCTCGAACAGGAGCCGCAGCTCGATCCGACCAGGACGGTCAAGGAAAACGTCATGGACGGGGTCCGGGCGACCGCCGACATGATGGAGCGCTTCAACGAGATTTCGACGCTGATGGGCGACCCGCCCGCCGACGCCGATTTCGACGCTTTGATGACCGAGATGGGCGAGCTCCAGGAGAAGATCGACGCCGTCGACGGCTGGTCGCTCGACAACCAGCTCGAGATCGCCATGGACGCGCTCCGCTGCCCGCCCGGCGACAGCCCGATCCACAACCTTTCGGGCGGCGAGAAGCGCCGCGTGGCGCTGACCAAGCTGCTGCTCGAGAAGCCGGACATCCTCCTCCTCGACGAGCCCACCAACCATCTCGACGCCGAGAGCGTGCAGTGGCTGGAGAAGCATCTCGTCGACTATGCCGGCAACGTCATCCTGGTCACCCACGACCGCTACTTTCTCGACAATGTCGTCAACTGGGTGCTCGAGCTCGATCGCGGCCGCTACTATATCTACGAATCCAATTATTCCGGCTATTTGGAGAAGAAAGCCAAGAGGCTGGAGCAGGAGGAGCGCGAGGAGCAGGGCAAGCAGAAGGCGATCCAGGAGGAGCTGGACTGGATCCGCCGCTCCCCCAAGGCCCGCCAGACCAAGTCCAAGGCCCGCATCAAGGCGTTCGACGAGCTGGTCGAGGCACAGGAGAACCGCACGCCCGGCAAGGCCCAGATCCTCATTCAGGTCCCCGAGCGGCTCGGCGGAACGGTGATCGAGGCCAAGGGCCTGACCAAGGCCTATGGCGACAAATTGCTGTTCGACGACCTCACCTTCAGCCTTCCCCCTGGCGGGATCGTCGGGGTGATCGGCCCGAACGGCGCCGGCAAGACCACCCTGTTCAAGCTGATCCGCGGCGAGGAGGAGCCCGATGCCGGCTCCGTCCGGATCGGCGAGACGGTGCGCCTGGGCTATGTCGACCAGTCGCGCGACGCCCTCGATTCGAGCAAGAACGTGTGGGAGGAAGTCTCCGGCGGCTCCGACGTCTTCCGCTTCGGCAAGCACGAGATCGGCACCAGGGCCTATGTCGGCGCCTTCAACTTCCGCGGCCAGGACCAGCAGAAGAAGGTCGGCCAGCTCTCGGGCGGCGAGCGCAACCGGGTCCACATGGCCAAGATGCTGAAGGAGGGCGGCAACGTCCTCCTCCTCGACGAGCCGACCAACGACCTCGACGTCGAGACCCTGCGCGCCCTCGAGGAGGCGCTGGAGAATTTCGCCGGCTGCGCCGTGGTCATCAGCCACGACCGCTTCTTCCTCGACCGCCTCGCCACCCACATCCTCGCTTTCGAGGGCGACAGCCACGTCGAATGGTTCGAAGGCAATTTCGAGGCCTATGAGGAGGACAAGCGGCGCCGCATGGGCCCGGAGGCGGACCGGCCGCATAGGATGACGTATCGAAAACTGACCAGGTGAGAACACTATCCAGGTGAGATCCGTCGAGAAGCTCCGATCTGGAATAGCCGGCGAAGGCTCCCGAACGTTTCAGCACGCCGAAATCG
>DASVVM010000084.1:0-3868 GCA_036386555.1 Allosphingosinicella sp. | reverse complement strand
CGAGGGCCGAGGCCCGGTCGGGCGACGCGATACTCGTCAAGGGCTCCAATTCGATCGGCCTGGCCGCCCTCGTCGAGGCGCTGGCGGGCGGGAAAAGCTGATGTTTCTTTGGATTGCCGAACAGCTTGGCTTCCCGGGGGTTTTCAACCTCTTCCGCTACATCACGTTCAGGGCCGGAGCGGCGACTGCGACGGCGCTGCTGATCGGCCTGATCATCGGTCCCAAGTTCATCGGCTGGCTTCGGGTTCGCCAGGGGCACGGCCAGCCGATCCGGATCGACGGGCCGCAATCCCACCTCGCCAAGCGGGGCACGCCGACCATGGGCGGTCTGATGATCCTCACCTCGCTGACCGTCTCGATGCTGTTGTGGATGGACTTCCGCAACACCTTCCTCTGGGCCTGCCTGTTCATCACCGTCGGGTTCGGGCTGATCGGCTTCCTCGACGATTACGACAAGGTGACCAAGCGCCACCATGCCGGAATTTCCGGCCGGACCCGGCTGCTCGCCGAGTTCCTGGTCGCGGGGATCGGCTGCACGATCATCACCTGGGGCGCCGGCACCCAGCTCTACATCCCCTTCTACAACGGCCCGGTGGTCGACCTCGGCTTCGCCTATCCCTTCTTCGGCGCCTTCGTGGTGGTGGCGTTCGGCAATGCGGTGAACCTCACCGACGGGCTCGACGGGCTCGCCACGATGCCGGTGATCATCGCCAGCCTCGCCTTCCTCGTCATCTCCTACGTCGCCGGCAACGCCGTCTTCGCGGCCTATCTCGGCATCCCGTTCGTCCAGGGCGCGGGCAATCTGCCCATATTGTGCTCGGCGATCGTCGGCGCCGGACTCGCCTTCCTATGGTTCAACGCCCCGCCCGCGGCGGTCTTTATGGGCGACACGGGCAGCCTCGCTCTCGGAGGGGCGCTGGGCGCCATCGCGGTCGCGACCCAGCACGAGATCGTGCTCGGGATCATCGGCGGGGTGTTCGTGGTGGAGGCGATGAGCGTCATCATCCAGGTCTTCTTCTACAAGCGGACCGGCCGCCGGATCTTCAAGATGGCGCCGATCCACCACCATTTCGAACAGATCGGCTGGTCCGAGGCGACCATCGTCATCCGCTTCTGGATCATCGCCTTCGTGCTGGCCCTGGCCGGCCTGTCCACGCTGAAGCTGAGATGATCCGGTCGAGCGCCTTCGCCGGCAAGAAATACGCGGTCTACGGGCTCGCCCGTTCCGGCCTGGCGACCGTCGAGGCGCTGATGGCGAGCGGCGCCGAGGTCATGGCCTGGGATCAGAACGAGGCGGCACGGGAGCAGCTCTCGTCCTCCCTGTCGCGAAGCGATGGGGAGGGGGACCAGGCGAAGCCTGGTGGAGGGGCCGACCGCGCGGCCTGCCCCTCCACCGGCTTTCAGCCGGTCCCCCTCCCCACGAGCTTTGCTCGCAGGGAGGACCAGATTCGCCTCGCCGATCCGCTCGCTACCTCGCTCTACGATTATGACGGCATCGTCGTCTCTCCCGGAGTGCCCTTGAATCGCCACCCGATCGCCGCGCGAGCCCGTGAGGCCGGGGTGCCGCTGATCGGCGACATCGAGCTCTTCGCCCAGGCGCGGCCATCGCTCCCCCCGCACCAGGTGGTCGGAATCACCGGCACCAACGGCAAGTCGACGACGACGGCGCTCGTCCATCATATCATCAAGACCTCGGGTCGCCACGCCACGATGGCCGGCAATATCGGCTATCCGATCCTCGGCCAGGAGCCGCTTCCGGAGGGCGGGGCCTATGTGCTCGAGCTGTCCTCTTATCAGATCGATCTGACCCTGAGCCTCGACTGCGACGTCTCGGTGCTCCTCAACATCACCCCCGACCATCTCGACCGCTATGACGGGGTGGACGATTACGCCGCCTCGAAGGCGCGGCTGTTCGCGATGCAGTCGCCGGACCATGTCGCGGTGATCGCCGCCGAGGACGATTATGCGCGTGCCATCGCCGGGCAGGTGCAGGGGCGCAAGATACTGGTCTCGTCGGAGCAGGTGAAGGACCAGTCGCTCTGGCCCGCGCTCCAGGGACCGCACAACGCGCAGAACATAGCCGCCGCGGTGGCGGTGGCGAAGACGCTGGGAGTGGACGACGAAGCCATCGCCCGCGGCCTCGCCACCTATCCGGGCCTTCCGCACCGGATGGAGCGGGTCGCCGAGAAGAATGGAGTCCTGTTCGTCAACGACAGCAAGGCCACCAACCCGACTTCGGCGGCGCCGGCGCTTGCCGCCTATCCGGCGGTGCACTGGATCCTGGGCGGGCTTCCCAAGTCCGACGATCTCGATGCGTGCGAGCCGTTCCTCGATCATGTCCGGGCCGCCTACACGATCGGCGAGGCCGGCCCGATGTTCGCGAGGCTGCTTCGCGAGAAGGTGCCGGTCAGCGAATGCGAGATGCTGTTCGCGGCAGTCAATGAAGCTGCCGAGAAGGCGAAGCCGGGCGAGGTGGTGCTTCTGTCGCCGGCCTGCGCCTCGTTCGATCAGTTCAGGGATTACGAAGCGCGGGGTGATGCGTTTCGGGCCGCGGTGGAGGCGTTGTAGATGGGCGTAGTCGCACAGCTGAAGAGCAAGACCGAGAACCGGCTGGGCCGATCGGACCGGAGCGCCGCCGGGCGCTGGTTCTGGGAGATCGACCGGGTTCTCCTCTTCTTCGTCGCGGTCCTGATCGCGATCGGACTGATCGCCGTCGCCGCAGCCTCACCGGCGGCCGGCCAGCGCCTTTCGGGCGGAGGGGTGAGCTATACGCCGCTCCATTATTTCTACCGCCAGCTGTTCTGGATCGTCCTTGCACTGCCGGTGATGGTCTTCGTCTCGATGCTGCCGAGGACCAAGGCCAAGCGCTGGTGCCTGATCGGGACCTTGTTCTTCACCGCTTTGCTGTTCCTCGTCCCGATCGTCGGAGTCGAGGTGAACGGCGCCAAGCGCTGGCTGGGCGTGGGCTTCTCCCAGTTCCAGCCGTCCGAATTCCTGAAGCCGCTCTACATCGTCAGCATCGCCTGGATGCTGTCGCTCAAGGAGCAGGATGCGAGCCTCCCGGTCGTGCCGCTCTCGGGCATCTGCACCGGCCTCATTGCCCTCCTCCTCATGCAGCAGCCCAATTTCGGGGAGACGATCATCTTCGCGGCGGCCTGGGTGATGCTCCTGACGTTGTCCGGCGTCTCGCTGAGGACCCTCGGGTTTCTCGCCATCGGGGGAATTATCGCGATCGTCATGGCCTATTTCTTCTATCCCGTGGCGACGACCCGGATCGACGCCTTCCTGTTCAGCGGCGCCGGCGGGCACGACAATTACCAGACGGAGTCGGCGCTTCGAACCCTGACCGCAGGCGGCCTGTTCGGGGCTGGACCGGGGGCGGGCGTCCGCAAGTTCCACCTGCCGGAGCCTCACACCGATTACATCTTCTCGGTGATCGGGGAGGAGTTCGGGATCATCGCCTGCCTCGCCATCGCAATCATCTATCTGGTCATCGTCGCGCGGGTGCTGATCCGGCTGCTCCACGAGGAGGACAAGTTCGTCGTCCTCGCCGCGGCCGGGCTCGTCTGCCAGTTCGGGCTCCAGGCGCTGATCAACATGGCCGTCAACGTCCAGATCGCCCCGTCCAAGGGGATGACCTTGCCGTTCATCTCCTACGGGGGCTCGTCGATGGTGGCCTTGTCGATCGGAATGGGGCTTCTGCTCGCCTTCACCCGGAGGAACCCGTATCTGCACAGGTCGCCTTATGTGGTGAAATGGAGCGGGCGATGAGGTTGGAATTCGGCGTTGACCCCTGGTCCTCCCCGTCGCGAAGCGATGGGGAGGGGGACCACCCGAAGGGTGGTGGAGGGGCATTCGGCGCCGCGGG
>DASVVM010000083.1:0-1854 GCA_036386555.1 Allosphingosinicella sp. | reverse complement strand
TACCTCCTAGTTCAGGCCGTAGGGCGCCCAGAGCTTCACCCGGGCCGTGTCAGCCTTGGCGAGAACTTCGGTGCCGCGGTTCTGGCGGATGTACTTGGCGTTGTGGCTGATCAGCCGGTGGCGCTTGCCGGCGACTCCGTGCTTCAATTTGCCGGTGGCGGTGAGCTTGAAGCGCTTCTTGACGCCGCTCTTGGTCTTCAGTTTGGGCATTTTCGTCTCCTTGTGCGCCCAGCGGCGCGACGTTTGAGAACGGCCACGGCAGCCCTTGTCGCCGGCCCGTTCGATTCTTCCAAAGCTGGAAAGAAGGCGCGCCTATAGAGGGGGAGCGGCGGATTGGCAACTCCCGTCATCCCGGCGAAGGCCGGGACCCCGTCGGGTGAAGACCGCCGTGCCCGTATCTCCGAGGTCCCGGCTTTCGCCGGGATGACGTTCGGTCACAATTGAAACGAATTCGGCGCGCGCGCGACACGGTTTCGAAAAGCGACTGTTCTAGCGAGCCTTCGCCGCCGCCCCGGCGGTCTGTAACGTGATGGAGTGAGACATGGCCAGCAGCCTTCCCATGGCCCGCGACGACACGCTGCTCGGCGCCTGCTACGCGATCGGCGAGGATTTCGGATTCAATCCCTTGTATCTGCGCCTTCTCTTCGCCTTCGGCCTGTTGGGGTTCCCGGCGACCGCGCTCACGGCCTATGCCGCCTTGACCGCGCTGGTCACCCTCACGCGCTGGCTGGCCCCGAACCCGCAGACGGTCGAGAATTCCGATCGCGAAGCCTCGGGCTGCGCGGACCTGTCGAGCGACGAGCTCCCACTCGCCGCCTGAGCGGTTACCAGGGCACGGGCGCCCCGCGATAGTCGACGAAGGCGCCAGACTCGCTTCGGGGCAGGCCGGCGATCACCCGGCGCATTCCGGCGACGCTTTCCTCCACGGGAAGCGGCGCCTGCGGTCCGCCCATGTCGGTCTTCACCCAGCCGGGGTGGAGGAGGACGAGCGTGACCGGGCGCTCGCGCCAGCCGAGGGCCAGCGCCCGCCAGGCGGCGTTGAGGGCGGCCTTGGAGGCCCGATAGCCGATATAGCCGCCCGAGCTGTCGTCGATGCTGCCCATCCGGCTGCTGATCGCCGCCATCCGTCCGCCGGCGCGTTCGACCAGCGGCAGCAGCACTTCGGCGAGCAGGGTCGGAGCGACGGCATTGACGAGATGCACTTCCTGCCAGGCTTCGGCGTCTTCGCGGCTGCGGATCCATTTGGCCCTGGAGATCCCGGCATTGGCGACGAACAGGTCGAGCGGCTCCCCGCCGAGCCGTTGCGGAAAGGCGGCGACGGCGGCCAGATCGCGCATGTCGAGCGTTTCGACCCGCACCCCGAGCTCGGCGAGCGCAGCCGCCTGCTCCGGTTGCCGGACGGTTGCCGCCACGTCCCAGCCGTCGGCGGCATATTGGCGCGCCAGCTCGAGCCCGATGCCCCTCCCGGCGCCGGTGATGAGGACCCTCGGCATCAGTCGAACAGGCTGGAGACCGAGGTTTCGTCGGCGATCCGCTTGATCGCTTCGGCGAGCAGGGGCGCGATCGGAAGGGCCCGGATTCGGGGGCTGGCGGTCGCTTCCTGGCTGAGCTGGATCGAGTCGGTGATGACGAGCTCGGTGAGCTCGCTATTCTCCACCCGGGTGACGGCCGCGCCGGACAGCACTCCGTGGGTGCAATAAGCGACGACGTCCTCGGCGCCGGCCTGGTGGAGCGCGGCGGCGGCGTTGCACAAGGTTCCCGCCGAATCCACGATGTCGTCGACCAGGATGCAGAACCGGCCGCCGACGTCGCCGATGATGTTCATCACCTCCGATTCGCCCGGCTTCTCGCGCC
>DASVVM010000082.1:0-26482 GCA_036386555.1 Allosphingosinicella sp. | reverse complement strand
GCCGCCACTCGCCAGTTGCGGAGCCAATGCCTCCACGAAAGTGAACTGACCCGCCTTCTTCACCGCCATGCCGACCTCCCTCCCCGCGGCCAGAGAATCAGCACCCGATGAGTTTTGCAACAGTCCCTGCAAGGGAGGGGTCAGGGGTGGGTCCGCCCAAGGCGGCCGAAACTCGGAGTCAGTCAAAGCCTCGCTGCGCTCGCCTACCCACCCCCGGCCCCTCCCTTCCAGGGAGGGGAGGATTTTAGGCCGGCATCACCTCCACGCGCATGGTCAGCGACAGGGTCTCGCCGGGCTCGATCACGCGCATTCCGAGCCCGGCCCATTCCTCCTCGGGCGCGTTCAGGGCTGCGTTTGCGTGGGTGACGGGCTCGGCGACGAACAGGCCGCCCGAAGCGGGCGAATAAAGCTGGAAGAAATGCGCGTCGGGCGACGACATGGCAATGCGGAACGGCAGCTCCGGATCGGAGATGAGCGCCCGGCCGCTCCAGCCGCCGAAGCCGTGATCCAGGCCCTGGCCGCAGACGAGCCGGTCGCGAAGGTCGTAGCGGCCCGAAGCGGGCAGCCGCTCGACCGGGAGGACATGTTCGTCGATCGTCCAGACGGTGTCGACGCCCGTGTCGAGCCGCGTTCGCGGCGTGCAGAGAAAATAGGGATGCTGGCCGAGCCCGCATGGCATCGGTTCGCCGGAGCGGTTGGTGCAGGCGAGGCGGAGGCTGAGGCCGTCTTCGTCGAGCGCGAACGTCTGGCGCGCCTCGTAGGCCCAGGGCCATTCGTCTGCGGCATGGCGATGGACGAGCTCGGCATGGTCCGCGCCGAGCCGCTCGACCGTCCAGGCGTGAAGCCAGCCCTGTCCATGAAGCGGGCTCGGGTCCGGCGGCATATTTTGCGCGAGTGTGACTCTGCGGCCACGGAAGGAGAAAGCGCCGCCCCGGATCCGGTTGACGAACGGGACGAGCGGGAAGCTGGCGAGCGCAGTGGGCGATTCCGCTTCCCCGTCCCAAGGCCGAAATATCGGGACATTTCCGACACTTACCGCGCAGCATTCGAAGCTCGCAATGCCGCCGCCCTGCGCCGGCGCGAGCCGCAGCGAGAGCGGGCCTCGAGTGAGGCGCGGGAAGGAATCGGGCTCCATATTCGACCGCGCCATAAAGCGCCGTTCAGTGAAGTGAAACTCTCCTGTGGGTAAATCCAGATTAGCCTTGCAGGCCGATTCCACTGCGGGTTAACAAACGCCCGGGGAGTGACCGGGAGGGGTTCTGGTGATGAGTAGACGAGTCAAAGATTTTATCGAAGTGAAGGATACCGGGTCGCTCGACTCGCTGATCGAGCGGCTCCAGGAAGTGCGCGGCAACCTCCCCGCGGGTGCGGAGCCGGAAGTGAAGATGCGCGGCGACGATATTTTCGGGCGCCATCTCTGCATCAGCTTCTACCGGCCGCAGACAGCGGAAGAGGCCGAGTGCGACGCCCGCTACGCCGAGGCCTACCGGCAGTCCCGCGAACGCGAATTGAACCGGCTTCACGACGAGCTGGGATTCTGCCCGGTGCCGGCGCGGCGCCAGGGGAAGCTCAGGATCGTTGCCTAATCAATCCTCCCTGCCGCGAAGCGGTGCGGAGGGGGACCATGCGAAGCATGGTGGAGGGGTAGAAGGCGCGGACCGGGGGGTGTCGCGGGCCGCTCTTCGAGCCCTGCGCTAATTACCCCTCCACCACCCTTCGGGTGGTCCCACTCCCCATCTCCCGATGGGGAGGATTTCAGCTACCATTCCGCGAAGCTGCCGTCCTCGTGGCGCCAGATCGGGTTGCGCCAGCGGTGGCGGTCCTTGTCGGCCTCGCGCACCGCTTCCTCGTCGATTTCCACTCCGAGGCCCGGTCCCGGCGGCACCGCCAGCCAGCCGTCGCTTGCCGTGAGCGGCGCGGGGTCCTTGCAGAAGGTGTAGAGGTCGCCGCCGACAGTATAGTGGATCCCGAGCGACATCTCCTGGAGCGCGACGTTGGGCGCGGTCGCGGCGACCTGGAGGCAGGCGGCGAGGGCGAGCGGGCCCAGGGGGCAGTGCGGGGCGACGGCGACGTCATAGGCTTCGGCCATGGCGGCGATCCGTCGGCCCTCGAGGATCCCGCCGCAATGGCTGAGGTCGGGCTGGATGATGTCGACCGCTCCGGCCTCGAAGAAGGGCTTGAAGTCCCAGCGCGAATGGAGCCGCTCGCCGAGCGCGATCGGGGTCGAGACGAGCTGGGCGAGCTGGACCAGCCCTTCCGGATTCTCGGACAGCAAAGGCTCCTCGATGAACAGGAGCCCGAGGGGCTCCAGCGCCCTGGCGAGCTGCTTGGCCATCGGCCGGTGGACCCGGCCGTGGAAGTCCAGGCCGACATCCATCCCGGCGCCCTGCGCCGCCTCGACACGGGCGATGACCTCGTCGAACGCTTTGGGCGTTCCGATCCAGTCGAGCTCGGCGGTGGCGTTCATCTTGACCGCCGAGAAGCCCTGCCTGCGCCGCGCCGCAGCGGCCTCGCCGATCTCGTCGGGACGGTCGCCGCCGATCCAGGCATAGGCCCGGACCCGGTCCCGGACCCGGCCGCCCATCATCTCCCAGGCGGGAAGGCCCAGCGCCCTGCCCTTCAGGTCCCACAAGGCCTGCTCCAGGCCGGCCAGGGCCGACATCAACACCGGGCCGCCGCGGTAGAAGCCGCCGCGGTAGCCCAGTTGGAAGACGTCCTCGATCCGGAACGCATCGTGGCCGAGGAAGCGGTCGCGAAGCGCCGCGAAGGCGCCGTCCACCGCCTCCGCCCAGCCTTCCAGGCTCGCCTCGCCCCAGCCGACCGCGCCTTCGTCGGCCTCTACCCGGACGAACAGCCAGCGCGGCGGGACGTAGAAGGTTTCGATTTTGGCGATCTTCATAAGCTTACGTCTTCCCGGCGGAAGCCGGGACCTCCCTGCGAAATTGACCTGAGGTCCCGGCTTTCGCCGGGATGACGGGTGCGAGCCAGCGCGCGCCGACGGTCACGCCCCGCCCTCCGGATTGGCGGGCTCGGTGACGAAGCCCTTGAGGTGCCTGGCCGCTTCTTCCTGCTGCTCGCGGGCGAAGGCCCGGTCCCACTGGGAGGGCGGGACGATCGGCACCGACAGGCAGAGGCTGGAGGCGGGAAGGACGTCGCGCCAGTCTGAGATCAGCTTCTTGTAGGCACCGCCGACGTTCCGGATGTTGCGGTCGAGATCGAAGAGGCCGAGCGGATTGACGTTGCCGTTCTGCTGCCTGAGCGCCGTGTCCCAATCGACCTGGTCGGTGAGCGAATACCAGGTGAAGCCGACCGTCGGGATTCCGACGTTGCGGATCCTGAGCACGTTGGCCCATTCCTTCCAGAGCCAGTGCACCGCCTCGTCGCCCTTGGGCCCTTCCCTGAGGTTGGTCTCGGTGTGCATGACGGGCAGGCGGTAGCGATTGTAATATTGGCGGGTGATCTCGCTGTAGCCGAACACCTCTCCGGCGCTGTTGGTATGGCCGTCGGCAAAGACGCGATGCTCGTTGGTCATGTAATAGTCGTTGCCGAGGATGCAGTGCTGCTTCAGCCGGTGATTGAGGAAGAAATGATACTCCTCGCGCGTCATGCCGTTGTCCATGAGATATTCGTACATGGTGCTGTCGACGCGGCGGCCGTAGTTGAGGTCGAGGCTCAGGAATCGCCGGGAGTTCATCATCTCCGCCTTCGCGATCGCGGCCGGGCTGTCGGCATGGAAATATTCCGAGCTTTCGGACTGGATGAAGATGGCGTCGGGGCGCCGCTTCAGGATCGCGATCATCGCAAGCACGTTCGCCTTCACGATATGCTTGAGCGCGGTGACGAAGCTCCGGTCGTCGGTCGCCTGCTCGTTCCACCATCCGTATTTCGCCGAGAATATCGCGCAGATGAACATCTCGTTCACGGGGGTATAGAGCTGCACCCAGGGAAAGCGTTCGGCGAAGGCGCCGGCGTAGGTCGCGAAGAGCTGCGGGAAATCCGGGTTCTGGAAATTGCCGACCCAGTCGGGGACCCCGAAATGGCAAAGGTCGACGATCGGAGTGATGTTGCGCCGCTTCAGCTCGGCGAAGCTCAGGTCGGCGAATTCCCAATCGTGCTTGTCGGGCCCGAGCAAGGTCCGGTGAAGCGGGGGTCCGTAGCGGAGGAAATGGATTCCGATCTCATCGACGCAGTCGAAGTCGGTCTGCCAGTGCCGGTAATGACCGCACACCTCCATCTGGTCGACCCGGGTCCGGCCGCCGTTGATCGTCGGGATGCTGTTCTCGATCCCGGTCGCGAACATGAAATTGGCGATGACGGCCCTCCTGCGATCTGCGCCGTGCAACGGCTAACGTGCGAGCGAGGGCGGGACCAGCCTCAAGCGCGCGGCTGGACGGAAAAAAGGTGCGCCCGGCGGCTTCACCCCCGCCGCGCGCTGGCGGCGGCGGCCCATGTCCCACAATTCCGCCGCCATCCCGACCAGTCGTCCAAGTCGGGATTCGCCTGTTCCCTACAAACCATATAGTATCCGGTCGATCGGGCGGCCAATTCACGACCGGGGGCGGGCCGAGCGGCAAGGACGGGGGCGTCGATGGGTGGAACCGGGATCGCGGATGCTTCGGACGCGGCGGCGGAAGCAGGGGCGCATTTGGCGCACGTCCTGGAGGAGCAGGAGGATCCGATGGCCTATATCCTGCGCCGCGCGCGCAGCGAGGTCCATCTGCTCCTCGACAATCTTTCGGCCAGCCCGGAGACCACGATCTCCGCCTTGGCCGCCGGCGGACGCCCGGTCGAACTCGAAGAGAAATGGCTGGAGGAGGTCTGCCGGATCACCTGGCCTCCCAACACGCCCGGCGCGACTCCGCGATCTCTGGCGGACCAGGCGGCGCTGCTCATTCGGGCGAAGGACTATCTCAACAGCCTCGCCAAGCCCGCCAGCGGCGCATCCATCGCCTTCACCCTGATGGTAACTCAGGAGCGGATCACCGCCGAGCAGGAACCGGGCAAGGCCGGAGACCCGGCCCCGTCGCGCAGTTCGCTGGCCTGCGACGCCTATCCGGACCTCGTCCCCAAGGCATACGGCTTTCGCAAATGGATGTTCATCATGGCGATCGTGCTGCTCGCGATCCTTGCCAGCACCTGTGCGCTCTCCTGGTACGTAGCCATGGGCAACGCTGCCCTCGCGGATCTCACCAGCGCGAGCAACGGAGTCGCCGCGGCGCAAACGAGCGTGACCGACGCCCAGGCCGTGCAGATTGCCGAAGGGACGGCTGAGGCCAATCCTATCTACCGATCGAGTTACTGCAAGGATCACGTCAGAGGCTATCCCACCGCGGAGCTGATGAGAGGATGCCAGGCGCTGAGCGACCGACAGAAGGAATATGATAAGGTCAGCACCTCGCTGACCTCCTGGACCCCGGGCGGCGATGAGACCGCCGCTCGCTGGGTCTTGAACGTCCTTGGCGGCGCCGTTCTGCCGGTCCTCTACGGCTTTCTCGGCGCCGCCGCGGCGATCGTCCGCTCTCTCTCGCGCAAGATAAAGGGGAGTCAGCTCAGCCCGCGCGACTTCCAGCTTTCCTTCCAGCAACTCGCGCTCGGCGCGGTCATCGGTGCCTGCATCGGCCTGTTCATCTCCCAGCCCGATAGCGGCAAGAGTACCGAAATGGCCCTGCTCGGCCCGGTGCCGCTTTCGTCCTCGGCGATTTCGTTCGTGGCAGGCTTCGGGGTGGAAGCCGTGTTCCAGGCGCTCGAAGCCTTGATCTCGCGCATTTTCAACATCGCGCCGGCGGCACCGGCTCAGACCGTCGTGCCGGTGATGATGCCGTCGGGTGCAACGGGCACTGTCCCGCGCAGCGTCATTCCGGCGAGGAACGAATCGCTATCCACGGAGTGACGAGACCGTCGCCGAGGGCCGACCGATATTGCTGCATCCCTGCGGATGGCCACGGCAGCGGCTGCTGTGAAACCGACAGGCTCGCCGGGCGTAGGAGCTACGCGAGGGGATGAGCATGCGCTGGGCCGAAGGATATATCGCCGTCGACTGGGGCACGACCAACCGGCGCGCCTGGCGGCTGGGCGCGGACGGAGCGGTGGCGGGCGAGATGGAGGACGACAGGGGCATACTCGCAGTGCCCACGGGCGGCTTCCACGACGCCGTCGCCGAGATCCGGGCCCGGCTCGGCGACCTGCCGATGCTGATGGCGGGGATGGTCGGCTCCAATCGCGGCTGGGTGGAGACGCCCTATGTCCCCTGCCCCGCAGGCCTGCCGGAGCTCGCCGCCGGCCTGTTCCGGATCGAGGACGAGCAAGCGGCGATCGTGCCCGGCGCTGCCTATGATTCGGACGGCGCCGCCGACGTGATGCGCGGCGAGGAGGTGCAGCTGCTCGGCGCCTATGCCGAGGGCTGGATCGGGCCCGATTCGACCCTCTGCCACCCGGGCACCCACAACAAGTGGGCCCGGCTCGAGGACGGCCGGATCGCCGCCTTCCGGACAATCATGACCGGAGAGCTGTTCAACCTTCTCAAGAAGCACAGCATCCTGGCCGACCTGCTCGCGGTCCCGGCCGAGCCCGGGCGCGCATTCGAGGCGGGCGTTCGGCACGGCCTGGACTGCGACGACCTCACCGCCGAGCTTTTCTCCGTGCGCGCGCGCACCCTTCTCGGCAAGGCGCCGCCCGAAGAGGCCGGCGCTTACGTCAGCGGGCTTCTGATCGGAGCCGATCTCAAGGTCGGCCTGCGCCTTGCCGGAAGCGACGAATTGGTCGTCATCGGCAGCCCCGATCTCACCCGGCTCTTCTGCGCGGCGCTCGAGGCGATCGGCCGGCCGGCCCGGACGATCGACGGTGAAGCAGCCTTCCTCGCCGGAATTCGGCATCTTGTGGAGCTTGTGCGATGAACCCTGTCGAGGAACTCCGGCGCCGCCTGCGCGAATGCCCGCTGGTCGCGATCATCCGCGGGGTCACGCCCGGGGAGGCCGAGGCGATCGGCGAAGCGATCTTCGAGGCGGGCATCCGGATCATCGAGGTGCCGCTAAACTCGCCCGATCCTCTCGCCAGCATCGAGCGTCTGGCGAAGCGCTTTGGGGAGGGCGCGCTGATCGGCGCCGGGACGGTCCTCGAAGCCGCCGACGTCGCACGCGTGAGGAACGCCGGCGGACGGGTGATCGTCTCGCCCAACACGTTCGAGCCCGTCATCGAGGCGGCGGCGGCGGCGTCCATGGTCTCGCTGCCCGGCTTCTTCACGCCTTCGGAGGCCTTCACCGCGCTTCGCGCCGGAGCGACCGGGCTGAAGCTCTTCCCCGCGGAAGGCGCGTCGCCCGCCGTCGTAAAGGCGCAGCGGGCGGTGCTTCCGAAAGACCTGCCGCTGCTGGTCGTCGGCGGAATCAGCCCCGGCAACATGCAGCCCTGGCTCGACTCCGGCGCCCAGGGCTTCGGGCTCGGCTCCGGGCTCTACAAGCCGGGCCAGTCGGCGCAGGAGACGGCGACCAAGGCGCGGGCCTATATCGAAGGGCTGCGCGGGATTTCGGCGCTGGAGGGGACCGAGATTCCCCTCCCTGAAAGGGAGGGGTCAGGGGTAGGTCCGGCGAAGCCGGCCGAAACTCGGACTTCGTGAAAAGCCTCGCTTCGCTCGCCTACCCACCCCCAAGCCCCTCCCTTTCAGGGAGGGGAGTTCTTGAAAGCCGTCTGGGCCTTGGCGAAAGCGGCTTCGTCGTCGACGTCCAGCCACCAGCGTCGGCCGATGTCCAGCGTGAAGGCACGGCCCGAATCCGCCAGCGCCTGAACGCCCTCGGAGAGCGACCCGGCCCCGCCGGCGGCGAGGCTCCCCCGGAGCGCTGCGAGAAGCTCCGGAGTCGCGATGAAGATGCCGGTGTCGATCGCATCATAATCCGGAAGGATCTTGCCGATGCGCCGGATCCGGCCTTGCTCACCCAGCTCGATCTTGGTCGCGTCGTCGAGGTCGAGGAGGGGATTGTCCACGAAATGATCGGCGGCGAGGGTGAGCGCGGCGCCCTTGCGGTCGGCGGCGATCATGTCGCGAAGGATCGCCGGGTCGAACAGATGATCCGACATCAAGAGAATGAACTCGGAGCCCAGGCGAGCCTCGGCTGCGAGGACCGACACTCCGTTCGGGCGGGTCCAGTCCTCGTTGCGGACGATCTCGATGGAAAGGCCGCTCTGCTCCGCCAGCGAGCCGAGGAAGGCCTCGAGAGGCTCAGGCTGGTAGCCGGTGACGACGACGAACCCGGTCGCGCCGCCGGCCGCCGCCGCTTTCACCACATGCTCGATGAGCGGCAGGCCGGCGACCTCGGCGAGCGGCTTCGAGGGAGCAATGCTTCGAAGCCGGGTGCCCTGTCCCGCGGCGATGATCAGGCATTTCATGGCCCGCGCCTTAGAGGGCGGAGGCGCCCCAGGCGAGAGGGCAAAAGCGGCGGTCTGGCAAAGCGGCCCGTCATGGACTATTTTCAGGGTCAAGCAGGAGACGACCGATGCGAACTTTGCTCAGCCTGACCGCCCTCGCCCTCGCCGCCGGAGTCGCCGCAGCGGAGCCTCTCGATGCGGGCCGCGAGACCAGGATCCCGTTCGTGACCAGCATGAGCAATATCGAGTGGCAGCCGGCGTCCGACGACTCGCTCTATTTGCGGGGCCCGAAAGGAGATTGGTATTTCATTCGCACGATGAACCGCTGCAGCCGATTGCTGGTGGCGCGCGGAATCGGCTTCCACGCCTCCGCGGGCGGCCAGCTCGACCGGCACAGCGCGATCATGGTGCAGGGCGTGCGCTGCCCGGTGGCGAGCATCGTGCGTTCCGAGGGGCCGCCGAAAAAGGCGCGCCGCAGATCCGCCTGATTCACGTCATCTCGGCGAAGGCCGGGATCCATGAATACTGCCGTTTCTCGTTTCACGCATCGGTGTTCATGGATTCCGGCTTTCGCCGGAATGACGGAGCACAAAAAAGGCCGCCGCGACCCGGGTCGCGGCGGCCGAATTACATTGAAGCGCCGGCTTAGAAGCCCAGGACCAAAGTCGCGCTGATCGTGCGCGGAGCGCCGATCTGAACGAAGGGCGGAGCGCTGTAGTTGGTGATCACGCCGGAATTGGTGCGGGTGATCGTCTGGTTGAGCGTTCCGCTGAAGCCGCCGACGTAGAATTGATTGAACAGATTGTAGACGTTGAGCTGCAGGTAGGACTTCTCGAGGCCGAAGCTCTCCATGCTGAGGCGCGCGTCGAGATGGAACAGCCAGTAGGCCGGAGTCTTCTCCGGGAAGACGATCGTGTCCACCCCGGGACTTCCGACGAACGCGCGCACCGGCTCGTTGGTGTCGAACACGTAGCGAGGACCAGTCCGCTTGCCGGTGAGCCCGATCTCGACCGGCCCGAGGTTTCCGCGAACGGTGCCGCCGAACGTGTATTTCGGAGCGCCGGCTTCACGTTTGCCCGCGGTCGGCGCGAAGATCGGGGCGCCGAGGACGGAGCAGCCGGGGAATTGCGGGGTAGCACCGACCTGCGCGGCCGTGCATTCGCCGATGATCAGATCGTCCTTGATCTCCGACTTGAGGACCGAGCCGAACACGTAGACGTTCAGCGCCTTCACTGGCTGGTAGGAGACATAGCCGTCGAGGCCGTATTTATCGACCGTTCCGAGGTTGCGGAACGTGCTGACGTTCAGCTCCGGATCGAAAGCGGAGGCGGTACGATCCTTGTAGCGGTTGAAGAAGCCGCCGACCTGGGCCTGGAGCGTCGGGCTGCGATAGCGGACGCCGACGTCGAAATTGTCGGTCTTCTCAGGCCTGGGCGAGGCCGCCGCGAGGTTGGGGGCGAAGAAGAAGGCGTTGTAGAGATTGTCCGTGCTCGGCACCGACAGGCCCTTGGCGTAATTGGCGAAGACGCTCATCCGCGGCATGAAGTCGTAGGTGAAGCCGACGTTGGGCAGAATCGCGTTATATTTGAAGATGCGCTGCTGCGGCCCCTGCACGGTCGGATTGAGTGTGGCGTAGGTCGCGTAGCGCGGGTCGCCCCGGCCGAAGCATTCGACGAAGGTCGGCGAGCTCGCGGCGCAGAAGTTGTTGAGGTCGCGCTTGAAGAAGGGAGCGCGAAGGCCCGCGTTCACGACCAGGTTGCCGTCCATGAACTCGCCGCGATACTCACCCCAGAACTGGTTCAGGATCGCGTAGGAGAGGCGATCGCGCTTCTGGAGGTTGACCCCGTTGACGTCCGCCTCCGCGGCGTCGATCGCGAAGACGTTGACCGGCTCGCCGTTGATCTGGAGCTGCGCGACCTCGCCGGTCTGGCGATGCCGGGCCCGGTCGAACGTATAGCCGACGCGGACCGCGTGATCGTCGGTGATGTCGTAGCGGACGCCGGCGATCACGCCGATACGGTGGGTCTGGGTCTGGCTCGGCGTGAGCACGGTGACCGCGTCGAGCGTGTCGCCGTCGCCGTTGATGTCCCGGCCGAAGAAGGGCGAGCCGCCCAGATAGCCGGCGACGCAGGTGTTGGTCGCGCTGTTAGGCGTGGTGCGGCACTGGGGAACGGTGGCGACGCCGCCGGCCGGATTGATGTCGCGCAGGCCTTCCTGTCCGGTCGAAGTGCCGCCGCCGTTCGCCTTCACATATTGGTAGCTGGGTTCCACCGTGAGGGTGAAGGCGCCCAGGGTGAAGCGCGATGCGACGCGGATGTTGCCGGTGTTCGACGGATTGTAGCGCCGGTCGAACTCGGTCCCGCAGCTGGCGAAGTTCTGAGCGGGGTCGGCCGAGAAGATGAGGCCGTTGCGCGGATCGGACGACGGAGCGACGACGTCGGCCACTCCGGCCTGCGGAAGGTCGGTCTGGCAGGGGAAGTTGATCAAATAGGGGAATTCGTCCCCGTTCAGCGGATAGCGGTTGTTGGCGCCGCCGCCGACGATGCGGGGCACATTCCCCAGGCCGGTGACGAACCGGGTCGTATCCTGGCGGAGCGGCGCGGAGCCGAAGAAGTTGTTGCGGTTCTGGTTGTAGTGGCCGGCGATGGAGATGAAGTCGCCCGCGTTGCCGAACGGCTGGTAGATTTTCGCGTTATACTGTTGCTTTTCGATCTTGCTGTAATTGTTGAACGGGCCGCGGTTCGCCGCCCGCGAGGCGGAGACGAAGGCGCGGGTGCCGAACGACGTGATGTTGCCGGTCTCGATCATCCCGAAGATGCGGTGGAAATCATATTCGCCGATCGAGGCGGAGACCATCGCGCCCATCTCCTGCCTGGGGACGATGGTGCGATAGTTGACGGTGCCGCCCGCGGCCGAGGCGGTCGGGCTGTCGACGTCGGTCGTTCCGAGGCCGACGTTGACCTCGCCGATGATCTCCGGATCGAACTGCTGGTTCGGATAGACGGCGTAATTGCCCGAATCGTTGAGCGGGATGCCGTCGACGGTCAGCGAGACGCGGTCGGCCGAGAAGCCGCGGATATTGAGCGTTCCGCCCGACGAGCCGTAGGCGTCGTTGTTCTGGAAGCTGACGCCCGGAATGAGATTGATCGTGTCGAGGATCGTCTGGCCCGGATTCTGGCGCGCGATCACCTCGGAGGTCAGGGCCGCCTTCGCCTTGCTGGTATCAGGCGCCTGAATCCCGCCGACCTCCTGGTTGCGGGTGCCGGTGATGACGATCTCTTCTTCCTCGAAGTCCTGCGAACCGGTGGACTGAGCGAAGGCCGTGACCGGCATGACGAGCGCCGTGGTCGCCCAGAGCAGCGAGAGCTTCTTCATGATAGCTAATTCCCCTCGGAGGCCGAATCGCCTCTTCCCGGCGCCTGCTATACCGCCGATGGGACGATTCGAAGACTCAAACTGCACCCCCCGGCAAAAAAATTATCACCGGTTGCAGCGATGTCGCACCGCTTACTAAGTGATTGATTAGGCTATCGGAACAAATCAAGTTCGAGGTGCGGACGGAACCTCGTCGAGACGCCGGCCCAGGGCCACGAAGCCGGTGATCAGAACCGGCACGAGGACGAAGCTCAGCGCCACCTTCGCCGCCGCCTGGCCGAGCAGAAGGTCGCCGATCTCGCGGACGCCGTAGAAGGAGATGGTGATGAAGATGAGCGTGTCCACGATCTGCGAAATGGCGCTGGCGATCGCGGCCCGTCCGGCGAGCCACAACCCCCCGCGCGCCTGCGTCGCGTCGCCGCGCAGCCGCGAGAAGATGTAGACGTTCAGGAACTGGGACACGCCGTAGGCGACGATCCCGGCGCCCATCAGCCTCCAGCTCTGTCCCAGGATGATCGGAAAAGCCGGCTTGGCGGGCTCGTACATGCTGGGATCGGTCGGCAGCTGGATGACCAGCCAGATCAGCGCGATGGCGGTGACCAGAGGGATGAACCCGAATCGAACCAGCCGGTTCGCCGTCTCGCGGCCGTGCAGCTCCGCGACCGCGCTCGAGAGGACTACGAGCAGCAGGAACGGGAAGATTCCCGCCTCGACCGCAAGGCCGAACGGAAGGGTGACCTGCTTCGCGCCGAGCACCCCGGCGATGCAGACCATGCCGCCGTAGAGCACGGTGAAGACGAAGAGCGAGCGCTGGATTCCGCTCCGGGAATCGACGGCAGCGGCGCCGCCTGCCGCGGCGGCTGGGACTTCTGTGGTCATTGCGCGTGCCTAACGGCTTTCGGGCGCCGCAAAAAGGGCTTTCCGTCCGCGCCGGTTGCCGCCATCAGTGCGGCCGTGAACACAGCCCGCCTGGACGTCCTCGCCATCGGCGACGCGATCGTGGACGTCATCGCCCATGTCGACGAGAGCTTCCTGGTCGAGGAGGCGCTGGTCAAGGGCTCGATGCAGGTGCTCGATGCCGAGGGCGCGAAGCGGCTCTATTCGAAAATGCCGAGCGCCAAGGAGACGAGCGGCGGCTCGGCGGCGAACACCATGGCCGGGGTCGCGGCGCTCGGCGGCCGGGCCGGCTTCGTCGGCCAGATCGCCGACGACCAGCTCGGCGACATCTTCGCCCACGACATCAGGGCGTTGGGGGTCGAGTTTCGCACTCCACCGCTGAAGGGCGGGCTGCCGACCGGGCGCTGCCTGATCGTCGTCACGCCGGATGCCCAGCGGACGATGAACACCTTCCGGGGCGCAGCCCATGAGCTCAAGGTGGACGCGCTCGATGCCGGGCAGATCCGGGACTCGGCGATCCTCTATCTCGAGGCCTATCTCTGGCGGTCGAAAGGCCCGCGGGCGGCGATGGAGGAGGCGATGCGGATCGCCCACGATGCCGGGCGCAAGGTCGCCTTCACCTTGTCCGACATCGCCTGCATCGCGCCGCACCGCGCCGAGATGATGGCGATGATCGAAGGCGGCGCGATCGACCTGCTCTTCGCCAACGAGAATGAGATCCGCGAGCTTGCGGACCTGCCGGACCGCGACTCGGCGATCGCCGCCATCCAGGACAAGGTCCCCTTGCTCGTCGTCACTTGCGGCGAGGACGGGGCGGTCGCGGTGGAGGACGGCCGGCGAGTCGAGGTGCCGATCGCCCGGATCGGCCGCCGGGTGGTGGACACGACGGGCGCCGGCGACCTGTTCGCGGCCGGCTTCCTCGTCGGCCAGGCGCAGGGCCGGAGCCTGGAGCAGTCGCTGAGGATCGGCGCGGTCGCCGCCGCGGAGGTGATCTCCCACGTCGGCGCCCGCCCTGAAGCCGGGCTCAGGGAACTGGTGGAGAAGCTGTGAAGCGCCTCGCCGTCTATTGCGGCTCCTCGATGGGCTCGGACCCGCTCTTCGCAGACACGGCCCGCGCGCTGGGCGGCGAGATGGCGCGACGGGGCCTCGACCTCGTCTACGGCGGCGGCCATCGCGGTCTGATGGGGGTCGTCGCCGATGCCGTGCTCGCCGGCGGGGGCAAGGCGTTCGGAGTCATCCCGCAGGCCCTGGTCGACCTCGAGGTCGCGCATACGGGGCTGACCGAGCTCCACACCGTCCTGTCGATGCACGAGCGCAAGGCCAGGATGACCGAGCTGACCGACGGTTTCATCGCGATCCCCGGCGGCATCGGCACCCTCGACGAGCTGTTCGAAGCCTGGACCTGGAACGCGCTCGGCTATCATTCGAAGCCTTTCTGCCTCCTCAACGTGGCGGGCTTCTGGGACCGGATGATCGAGTTCCTGGACCATGTGACCGAGAGCGGCTTCATGTCGCCCGCACGGCGCTCGCAGCTTCTCGTCGCAAGCGAGATAGGCGAAGCCATCGAAAAGCTGGACGAAGCCGAAAAAGCCGCCGAAACCAGGATGGTCTGGTAAAGGCCGCAAGGGCCGCCTGGGGAGGGGAAGCAATGAACGACATCAACCGGATCCTGATGGGAATCGCCGGGATCCTGGTCATCCTCGGGATCGCCTTCCTGCTTTCGTCGAACAAAAGGGCGATCCGGCTGCGGGTCGTCGCGGCGGCCTTCGCCCTTCAGGCCGGAATCGCCGTGCTCGTCCTCTACACGCCCTGGGGACGGCGGGCGATCGAGGGCATGGCGAACGGGGTTTCAAACCTGCTCGGCTACGCCAACAAGGGCACCGAATTCCTGTTCGGGCCGGCCGCCAACAACCCGCTCGCCAACACGTTCGCCATCGCCGCCCTGCCGGTGATCGTCTTCTTCGCCTCGCTCGTCGCCATCCTCTATTATCTGGGAATCATGCAGCGGATCGTCCGCTGGGTCGGCGGCGCGATCGGCTGGGTGACCGGGATCAGCCGGGTCGAATCGCTCGCCTCGGCCGCCAACATCTTCGTCGGCCAGAGCGAATCGCCTCTCGTCGTCCGCCCCTATCTCGCCGCCCTCACCCCGGCGCAGCTCTTCACGGTCATGGTCGTGGGAATGGCGGGCGTGGCGGGCACCATCCTCGCCGCCTATGCCGCGCTTCTGGGCGCGACCGCCCTCCCCTATCTCCTCGCGGCCGCCTTCATGTCGGCGCCCGGCGGAATCCTGATGGCCAAGATCATGATGCCGGACGAACCGCGCAAGGACGAGCTTCCGCTGGAGGACGGCGAGACGACGCCGGCCACCGACGACAAGATCGACGTCGCCGAGACTTTCGAGGAAGGCGAGCAGCCGGCCAACATCATCATGGCCGCGGCCCAGGGCGCCCAGACCGGAGTGAAGCTCGCCGTCGCGGTCGGAGCGATGGTCCTCGCCTTCGTCGCCCTGGTGGCGCTCGCCAACGGCCTGCTCGGCGGAGTGGGCGGATGGTTCGGCTATCCCGAATTGAGCTTCCAGCGGATCGTCGGCACGATCTTCCAGCCGATCATGTTCCTCATCGGAGTCCCCTGGAACGAGGCGGGGACGGCGGGTGGCCTGTTCGGCACCAAGCTGGTGCTGAACGAGTTCGTCGCGTTCATCGACCTCGGAGCGCTTCCGGCGGGCACGCTCAGCCCGCGCAGCGTCGCCATCGTCACCTTCGCGCTCTGCGGCTTCGCCAATTTCAGCTCGATCGCGATCCAGATGGCGGTGACCGGCGGCCTCGCGCCCAACCAGCGCCCGATCATCGCCAAGCTCGGGATCCGGGCGCTGATCGCCGGCTCGCTCGCCAATTTGATGAGCGCCGCGCTGGCGGGACTGCTGCTGCCCTAGCCGCGAGCGCGGGCCGGAAAATCAACCACTTAGAAATTGGTGCCTGGCACCAATTATCGCCGGAGCCGGGAACCTCGGCGGCTGCCGCCGAATTGGTCCGTCATCCCGGCGAAAGCCGGGACCTCAGGGAGATGAGGCGCGGAGCCTTTCATCCGACGAGGCCCCGGCTTTCGCCGGGGTGACGAAAGGGCTAATAAGCCCCCATGGCCACCCTCTCAGAACCCCGCTCGATCGCGTCCGTCTCGCTGACGGAGTCCGACTCGAACCCCGCCGCCTTCGCCGAGGAGGTCGGACGGAGCTTCGAGGAATATGGCTTTGCGATCATCGCCGAACACGGCATTCCCGAGGATCTCATCCGCCGGGCGGAGGAGAAGGCGAAGGCCTTCTTCGCCCTCCCGGACGAGGTGAAGCGCCGCTACCACGTCCCCGGCGGCGGCGGCGCTCGCGGCTACACGCCGTTCGGGATCGAGACCGCCAAGGGCCACAAGGCGCACGACCTCAAGGAATTCTGGCATGTCGGGCGCGAGCTGCCCGAGGGCCACCCCTTCCGCGGCCCGATGCCCGACAATGTCTGGCCCGAGGAAGTGGCGAGCTTCCACGACACCCTGCTCGAGCTTTACGACACGCTCGACCGGACCGGCGTGAAGATCCTGAGGGCGATCGCCCGCTACCTCGGGATCGAGGAGGAATATCTCGTCGACTCGGTCCGCGACGGCAATTCGGTTCTCCGCCTGCTCCATTACCCGCCGATCGAAGGCGAGCCCGGGAGCCATATCCGGGCCGGAGCGCATGAGGATATCAACACCATCACTTTGCTTCTCGGAGCCGAGGAGGCTGGGCTCGAGCTGCTCACGAAGGAGGGGCAGTGGATTCCCGTTTCGCCGAAGCCGGGCGAGCTGGTCGTCAACATCGGCGACATGCTCCAGCGGTTGACCAACGGCCGCCTGCGCTCCACCTCGCACCGGGTCGTCAACCCGCCGCGCGAGCGTTTCGGCCATTCGCGCTACTCGATGCCCTTCTTCCTCCACTTCCGCTCGGATTTCGTCATCGAGGCCCTGCCCGGCACCGTCGCCGCGGGCGAGCAGCCGAAATGGCCGACCTGCACGGCGGACGAATATCTCCAGGAGCGGCTCCGCGAGATCAAGCTGGCCTGAAATCCTCCCCATCTGGCGACGGGGAGGATTTCAGGTGCCCGCGTCCTTCAGATTCTCCGGCCCGAACCCCTTCGGAAGCAGCTCGTGGATTCGGGTCGTCTCCACCTGGGCCCCACTCCCGTTGGCGCAGAGGATCTCGATATCCGCGCCCGACAGGCAGGCCGCCTCGTAGATCGCCTGGCGGCATCCGCCGCAAGGCGTGCAGACGATCTCTCCAGCCAGCGCTCCGCCTTCGACATGCCCGCCGGCGACCGCGATCCGCGCCACCTTGCCGAGCCCGAACGCCTGCTGCGCCGCGGTCAGAGCTGCGATCTCGGCGCAGACTCCGAGCCGGTAGCAGGCATTCTCCATATTGGCCCCGACCGCGATCCCGCCGTCGACCGACTCGATCGCGCAGCCGACGCTGAAGCGGCTGTAGGGGGCGTAAGCGGAGAGCGCGGCGGCTCGGGCGCGCTCGACGAGGGCATCGGGGGAAATGGTCATGCGCGACACCCATAAAGCCATTGGCGATTCGCGCCAGACCGTGGCACGGACCGGGGGCATCTTTGGCGGAGATCGGAATGACGAGGATGAGGTTGGCGACGGCGGCGTTCCTGCTGGCGCTCGGTGGCTGCGCGACGACGGAGCCCCGCTCGGCCGCGCCGGTTGAGGTGAAGCTGATCGCCTTCAACGACTTCCACGGCAATCTGCAGCCGCCCAAGGCGACCATCGACCATCCCGCCCCCGGGGCGGGCGCGGTGCGGGTGCCGGCCGGCGGCGCCGCCTATCTCGCCTCGGCGATCCGGACCCTGCGCGAGCGCAACCCCAACAATCTCGTCGTCTCCGCGGGCGACATGATCGGCGCCTCGCCGCTCGTCTCGGCCCTGTTCCTCGACGAGCCGACGATCCACGCCATGAACCTCATCCGGGTCGATTATAACGCCGTCGGCAACCACGAATTCGACCGCGGTCAGGCCGAGCTTGTGAGAATGCAGAAAGGCGGCTGCGAGAAGAACAGCGTCCGACAGCCCTGCGCGGTCGAGCCCTTCGGGGGCGCCCGCTTCGGCTTCCTCGCCGCCAACGTGGTCAGGCCGGACGGAACCACCCTCTTCCCCGGCTATGCGATCCGGAGCTTCGGCAAGGGCAGAAGGCAGGTGAAGGTCGCGATCATCGGGATGACTCTGAAGGATACTCCGACGGTCGTCACTCCGGCCGGAGTCGCCGGACTCAGCTTCCGGGACGAGGCGGAGACGGTGAACGCCCTGATCCCGAAGCTGAAGGCGGAGGGCGCCGACGCGATCGTCGTAGTCGTCCACCAGGGCGTCTATTCCAAGCTCGGCTATAACGACCAGAGCTGCGGCGCGATCGAGGGTGACCTGCTTCCGGTCCTCGACCGGCTCCACCCGGCGGTGGACGTGGTCGCCTCGGGCCACACCCACCATGCCTATGTCTGCGACTATGGCCGGATCAATCCGGCCAAGCCCATCCTTCTCACCAGCGCGGCGAGCTACGGCCGGCTCGTCACCGACATCAACCTCACCATCGACCCGGCCGCCGGCAGGGTGATCGCGAAGCGCGCCGAGAACATCGTCGTCCAGAGCGAAGCCTTCTCCAATTCGCGCGGCGAGACCGCGCTGACCGGCGCCGTCCCCCGCTACGCCCCCGAGCCGGCGGTGGCCGCTCTGGTGGACCGCTACGTCAAGGCCGCCGAACCGATCGCGGCGCGCGCCGTCGGCCGCCTCGCCGGCCCGGCCCTCAAGGCCAATAACGAGCATGGCGAGTCGGTGCTCGGCAACCTCGTCGCCGACGCCCAGCTTGCGGCGACGAAGGGGGCCTCCAACGGCAATGCCCGGGTCGCGCTGATGAACCCGGGCGGGGTCAGGGCCGATCTCGTTCCGGCCGCGGACGGCGGAATCAGCTTCGGCCAGCTCTTCGCCGCCCAGCCCTTCGCCAATATGATGGTGGTGAAGAGCCTGACGGGGCGCCAGCTCCGCGCCGTTCTAGAGCAGCAATTCGCCAGCGGCTCGAACACCGCCGCCAATCCCTACATCCTCTCGCCCTCGCACAATCTGCGCTTCGCCTACGATCTGTCGAAGCCCGAGGGGCAGCGCATCGTGCTGCTGACGGTGGACGGGCAGCCGGTGCGGGACGAGGCGGCGTATCGGGTGGCGATGAACAACTTCCTCGCCGGCGGGGGGGACAATTTCACCGTTTTCAGGGAGGGCACGGATTCGACCGGCGGGGTGCAGGACGTCGACGCGCTCGAGGCCTATATCGCCGCGGCGGGGAGCCTGGCTCCGCCCGCGCTCGGACGGGTCGAGAACCGGACTCCGAAGCCTCGACCCTAATCCTCCCCGTCGCGAAGCGATGGGGAGGGGGACCGCACGAAGTGCGGTGGAGGGGCTTTCACCGCACGAAGTGCGGTGGAGGGGCTTTCCAAGGCCGAACTGCCCCTCCACCATGCTTCGCATGGTCCCCCTCCCCATCCGCTTTGCGGACGGGGAGGACCGGTCCGCCCTACCGGAACGGCGGCTCGTCGAAGCTTCGGAGCTTGCGGCTGTGCAGATTGCCGCCCTGGTTCTTGAGGATCCGAAGCGTCTCGATGCCGATCCTGAGATGCTGGCTGATCGCCCGCTCGTAAAAGGCGTTGGCCTGGCCGGGCAGCTTGATCTCCCCGTGGAGCGGCTTGTCCGACACGCAGAGCAGGGTGCCGTAGGGGACCCGGAAGCGGTAGCCCTGGGCGGCGACGGTGGCGGATTCCATGTCGATTGCGACGGCGCGGGACTGGTTGAAGCGGAGCGCCGAGGTCTGGATCCGAAGCTCCCAATTGCGGTCGTCGGTGGTGACGACGGTTCCGGTCCTGAGCCGGCGCTTCAGGTCCTGAGGCTCCTCGCCGGTCACCTCGGCGGCGGCGTCGTAGAGCGCCTGCTGGATCTCGGCGATCGGCGGGATCGGGATCTCGACCGGCAGCGTGCCGTCGAGGACATGGTCGTCGCGCAGATAAGCGTGGGCGAGGACGTAGTCGCCGATCGTCTGGCTCGGCCTCAGGCCGCCGCAATGGCCGATCATCAGCCACACTTCCGGGCGGAGCACCGCGAGATGGTCGCAGATCGTCTTGGCGTTGGACGGGCCGACCCCGATGTTGACCAGGGTGATGCCGCCGCCATTGGCGGCGATCAGGTGATAGGCCGGCATCTGGAACTTGCGCCAGTTGCCCGCGGCGACGTCCGCGACCGGGTCCAGCGTGTCACGGGTGACCAGGACTCCGCCCGGCGCGGAGAGGGCCTCATAGGGGCTGTTCTCGCGCTTCAGCTCCTCGAGCGCCCATCGGACGAACTCGTCGACGTAGCGGACATAGTTGGTGAAGAGCAGATAGCGCTGCGTGTGCTCGACCGGCGTCCCCGTATAATGGCGGAGGCGGGCGAGGCTGAAATCGACCCTCGGCCCGTCGAACAGGGCCAGCGGCCGGTCGGCGTGGCGGCTGTAATCCCAGGTGCCGTCCGCCACCTCGTCGCCGATATGGGAAAGCTCGGTCGCCGGGAACCAGCGGCTGAGATCGGCGGCATGGGCGCCGTCGAGCCTGAGGTCGTCGGTCCCGTCGAGGACATAGGGATAGGGGATCTCGCTCGCCGACGCGCCGACCGAGATGTCCACCTTATAGTCGCGGACCAGATATTCGAGCTGCTCGGTGAGGTATTTGCGGAAATGGCGCGGCCGAGCGATGCTGATCGCGTAGCGGCCCGGCTGATTGAGGCGCCCGAAGGCGCGGGGCGGGAAGGCCGGCGGCTGGTCGAAGCTATAGTCTATGCGAAGCTCGGGATAGGCGAACAGGCCCCGGGCGCGCGCCTCCACATCGGGGCGCTCGCCGCGCAGCAGATAGCGCGCAAGCGCCCCGCGCAGGGCCGCAACGGATTCGTCGAACATCTCGCAAAGCTGGTCGATGATTGCCGGGATGGATTCGAGGTCGCTCATCTTCACCCTCCCCTTCGCACGGCTTTCAGCGCGGGGCTAGCCCAGCGGGAAATGGGGACAGTCACTAGTGACTGTCCCAAGCGACTGTCCCCATGTAGTCTACCGCCGTGCCCGAGCTTCCCAACCCCGTCTACTGGTCGATCCCAGGCTTCGTCCTACTGCTGCTGGTCGAGCTGTGGGTGGCCAGGCGGCAACAGAAGCGGCTTCATGAGGGCAAGGACACCCTCACCTCGCTCGGCCTCGGCCTCGGCAGCCTCTTCGCGGGCCTGCTTTCCGCGGGGCTCGTCATCACCCTGTCGCTATGGGTCTACCGCTTCCACCTGATCGACATCGGCTATGCCTGGTGGGCGTTCGTCCTGTGCTTCCTGCTCGACGACCTCGCTTATTACGTCTTCCACCGCTCGGCGCACCGGGTGCGCTGGTTCTGGGCGAGCCATGTCGTCCATCACACGAGCGAGCGCTACAACCTCTCCACCGCCTTGAGGCAGACCTGGACCGGCTTCGTCAGCCTCAATTTCCTGTTCCGGCTGCCGCTCTTCCTGATCGGCTTCCCGCCGCCGATGGTCTTCTTCTGCGTCGGCGTGAATTTGGTCTACCAATATTGGATCCACACCGAGACGATCCGGCGGCTACCGCGCTGGTTCGAGGCGGTGATGAACACCCCCGCCCATCACCGGGTCCACCACGCCGTCAACCCGCGCTATCTCGACCGTAACTATGCCGGCGTGTTCATAATCTGGGACAGGATGTTCGGAAGCTTCGAGCCCGAGCGCGACGAGGACCCGCCGCGCTACGGGACGGTGAAGCCCCTGGGCTCCTACAACCTCTTCTGGGCGGCGCTCCACGAATGGGTGGAGATGGCCCGCGACGCGTGGCGGGCGCCCGGCTTCAAGGCCAAGCTCGCCTATCTCGTCCGCGAGCCCGGCTGGAGCCACGACGGCTCGCGCGAGACCAGCGACATCATCCGCGCCCGGTGGCGGTCGGAGCACGGGAGCTGACCGGGAGGTGCGGGATGCCGGTCGCCCTCACGCGGCCTGAGGCAGCGGCACCGCCGGCACGACGGGCCGGTTGCCGGCGAGCCAGCCGGTCCAGCTCGTCAGGGCGCCGATTGCGAAGGCCGTTCCGATCACCCAGGCGCTCGGCATCCCGCCGACGATCGCGAGCAGCGATTTCAGGAAGGCCACGTCCGACATCAACCCCATCGTCAGCATCTGTGCGACGATGAAGCCGGCGGCGACGAGGAAAGGCTTGGCGCGCTCGCGATGCCTGGCCCAGATCATGGCGATGACTGCGAGCTCGACTGCCATCCCGAGCACGATCGCGACCATGACGAGAGGGAAGTCGCCGGGGCCCCGGACCTCGAGGGCGGGGACGGTCATGTTCAGCACCCGGCTGAACGGCGATTCGAACAGGATGAGCGGAGTCGCGAGCATGTAGCCGGAATGGACCCAGACTTTCCGCCTGTGCCTCAGCGCGCGGTAGTAGAGGACCACGTAGGCGGCGATGGCGAGCACCAGGCCGATCAGGAACGAGCCGCCGAACATCATCCGCACCGGGCCGTCGCCGGCGACATAGCCTTTCGCGGTCACGTCGATGATCGCGGCCAGCCCGCCGATGAGGAACGGGAACAGCAGCAGGCTGGATCGGCCCACCGCCCGGTGGAGGGGAAGCCGGCGATGATGCGCGGTCCAGCTCTGCGCGATCACCATCATGACCCAGATGCTGGAGGCGACGCCGTGCGCGTGGAATTGCCACGGGACGCTGCCCCAGACGGCGAAGTAGCTCGGCCAGAATCCGGCGACGATCACCGCCAGCACGATCAGGACATAATAATGCGCGCGCGGGTACGGCATCGAGTCTCCCCCCTCTCGCTCCCTTCCCCCGCCGTAGCATGGCGGGGACTCAGATGCGAACTGCGCTCCGCCGCGCGCATGATGGGACACGGTGGCGGGGACAGTCTGGTGACGGCCACGGGACCATCACGCGGGCGCCGACGCCACCATGAACTTGTTTCAGCGTCCAGGTCTCCGCCCGCGTGGCGGTTGGGCCCTGGATGCTGAAACGGGTCCAGCATGATGGCCTAGCTCGTAGGTCAGCCGTTGAACGCCAGCTTCAGACCCGGCCTCGGCCATCTCGCCTTGTAGAGCCGGCCGGTGCCCGAGGCGGTGATCCAGGCGTCGCGCATGTCTTCGCCACCGAAGCAGATGTTGGTGCAGATGAAGTCCGCCACCGGGAAATGCTCGCTTTTGCCGTTCGCCGGATCGATGGCGGTGATGCCGCCGTTGACGAGGGTAGCAACGCAGACGATGCCGCCGGCTTCGACGGCGAGGCTGTCGAGCAGCTGATAGCCCGGCAAGTTCGCGACGACACGGCCAGGGGCGATCGGCGAAGGCGCGGCCAGCATGCCCGGCACCTCGACGTCGAATGCCCAGAGGCGCTGTAGCCAGGTATCGGCGACGTAGACGATGCGTCCGTCGGGCGACAGGCCGACCCCGTTAGGAGCGATCAGTCCGTCCCGCTGCCGGCTAATCCGCGACCCGTCGGACCCCGCGTAACAGAGCGCGCCGTAGCGACGGCCGTCAGAGGTCGTGCAGCCATGATCGGTCAACCAGAGGCCGCCTTCCCTGTCGAAGGCGAGGTCGTTCGGGCCGATCAGCCGCCGGCCGTCGCAGCTGTCGTAGACGGTTTCCAGACGGCCGCTGGCGAAGTCGAAGCGCCGGATCGAGCCGCCTTCATGCTCGGGCGGGGTCGGGCCGGGAATGATCAGGCCCATTTGCTCGTGCCAGGAAAAGGCGCCGCCATTGTCGGCGATCCACAGCGCTCCATCGGGGCCGATGGCGAGGCCGTTGGGCCCGCCGCCGGTCTCGACCAGCAGCTCCTTGGCGCCGTCGGGCCGGACGCGCGTGATCCTTTTGCCCCTGATCTCGGCGACGAGGACGGAGCCGTCCGCCATCGCCACCGGGCCTTCGGGAAAGTCCAGCCCCTCGGCGACGAGCTCCGTCTCCATCAGGCGTGGCCGAGGATCGCCTTGGTCTCGAGGAACTCCTCGAAGGCGTGGTCGCCCCATTCGCGGCCATTGCCGGACTGCTTGTAGCCTCCGAACGGCGCCATGAAGTCGAGCTCGGCGCCGTTGATATTGACCTGTCCGGCGCGCAGGCGCGCGGCGATCCTGCGGGCGTGGTCCGTGTCCGAGGAATGGACGTAGGCAGCCAGGCCGTAGGGGGTGTCGTTGGCGATCTCGACCGCCTGCTCCTCGTCCTCATAGCCGATGATCGACATGACCGGCCCGAATATCTCCTCGCGGGCGATGGCCATATTGTTGTCGACGTCCGCGAAGACGGTCGGCCGGACATAATAGCCGCGCTCCAGGCCGTCGGGCTTGCCGGGCCCGCCCACGACGAGGGTCGCCCCTTCCGACACGCCCCGCTCGATCAGGCCCTGGATCTTGGTCCACTGCACGTCGGAGACCACGGGGCCGAGACTGGAATCGCCTTTCGGGTCGCCCACCTTGGTCTTCTCGGCGACGGCCCTTGCGGCTTCCTTCGCCTCCTCCATCCGCGCCCTGGGGACGAGGAGCCGGGTCGGGGCGTTGCAGGACTGGCCCGAATTGGTCAGCATGTGCCGCATCGCCGCGGTCACCGCCTTGCCGACGTCGGCGTCCTCGAGGACGATGAAGGGCGATTTGCCGCCGAGCTCCTGATGCACCCGCTTCACGGTGTCCGCGGCCGCCTTGGCGACGGCGATCCCGGCCCGGGTCGAGCCGGTGAAGGAGACCATGTCGACGTCGGGATGGGCGGCGATGGCGGCGCCGACTCCCGGCCCGTCGCCGTTGACCAGGTTGAAGACTCCGGCCGGGACTCCGGCGGAATGGAGCACCTGCGCGAAGATATAGCCCGAGAATGGCGCGACCTCGGAGGGTTTGAGGACCATGGTGCAGCCCGTCGCCAGCGCCGGGAAGACCTTGGTCGCGATCTGGTTGATCGGCCAGTTCCACGGCGTGATGAAGCCGCACACCCCGATCGGCTCCTTCTTGATCAGGGTCGAGCCGCGCTTCTCCTCGAACGGATAGTCCTTGAGAACTCCGATCGCCGCCTGAAGATGGCCGATGCCGACCGCCGCCTGGGCGCGCTGGGCGAGCGCGGAAGGCGCGCCCATCTCCTCGGTGATCGCCTCGGCGATCTCCGCGTAGCGCTTCTGATATTCGGCGGCGATCGCCTGGAGCAGCTCGAGCCGCTGCTCGCGGCTGGTCTCCGAATAAGACGCAAAGGCCGCCTTGGCCGCCGCCACCGCCTTGTCGACGTCCTCGGCCCCGCCGAGGCTGATTCGGCCCGCGACGCTCTCGTCGGCCGGGTTGACGACGTCGAGGGTCCGGCGCTCGACGGGCTTCACCCATTCGCCGCCGATGTAGAAATCGAGATAGTCGCGCATGGTGGTTCCTTTGGGCCGATTCGGGGCTCAGCTATACCTTCTGCCTCCCCATCGCCAGATGGGGAGGGGGACCATGCGAAGCATGGTGGAGGGGTGACCTGGCTCAGCTAGCGAGGTTCCCGCTCAAAGCACCACGGCCTCGACCGATCACCCCTCAACCACCTTCGGTGGTCCCCCTCCCCATCGCCTTCGGCGATGGGGAGGCAAATTCGCTCTAGAACTTCACGCCCGCCGCGACTCCGAAGCGCCTCGGCTCCAGAGTGAAGACGTTGGTGAACAGGCCGGAGGACTGGTCGGTCACATACTGGCCCGTGATGCCGTCGTTCTTGGTCAGGTTCTGGACGAAGGCGCGGACGAACCAATGGTCGTCCTGGCCGTTCAGCTGGATTTGGGCGTTGACCACCCAATAGGAATCGAGCCGGTCGATCGGCTTGTTGAAGCTTCGCGCCCAGAAGGGCCCGGTATAGTTGGCGTCGAACCGGGGCACGAGCGTCATTCCGTTGCCGAAGCGGATCGTATGCTGGATCCCGGCCGCGAACTTCCAGTTGGGCGCCTGGGGAAGCTCGTTGCCGCTCAGATTGACCTCAACCCCGGTCGCGACGGTGAAGGGCAGCGGCCCGGTCGGAGTCGCGAACAGGCCCCTCAGCGGAGCCGACGGATTCGCGATGGTGGCTGCGAGCGCGTCGCAGACCGAAAAGGCGCCGGTCGTGCTGGTGCCCGGCACCGGAACCGGTCCGGCGAGGCCGAGCGCCCCGTTGAAGGCGGTGACCAAAGTGTTGGCGCCGAGCGCGTTGCCGGCGGTGTTGGGGATGACCGCGCAATTGGAGGCGTTGGTGACGTCCTTGATGATCACCGTGTCCGAACGGCCGCCCGACGGGTCGCGCGGATCGACGAGCGAGAGCCCCTTGATCTCGGTGTGCAAATAGCTGCCCGACAGGTTGATCAGGGTATCCGGGTGGGGCCTGAACACCGCCTCGGCCTCGGCGCCGTAGATCGCGGCGTCGGTATTGTCGTTGACCGAGGTGCGGGCGACGATCCGGCTCAGCTGGAGCCCTTTGTAATCGTAATAGAAAGCGCTGAGGTTGAGCCGGATGGTGCCGTTGGCGAAGCTGTTCTTCGAGCCGATCTCGAACGCGTTGATGATCTCCGGCTCGAAGGTCGCGGGCACGTTGAAGATCGGGTTGATCGGCGGGTTGAGGCCGCCCGATTTGTAGCCGCGCGACCAGGAGGCGTAGATGAGGTTGTCGGGCGTCAGATTGTAGTCGACGACGAAACGGCCGGTGAACTCGTCGAAGGCGGCCCGGCCGACATTGTAGGGCTGGTTGCCCGCGACCGTCGGGTCGGCGTCGAACAGGCCGAGGAAGGGCGACTGATTGGCGTCGGTGGTCCC
>DASVVM010000081.1:0-48700 GCA_036386555.1 Allosphingosinicella sp. | reverse complement strand
GGGGGGGGCGGGGGGGGGGCCCGGCCGCAGGCCGGCCGAGCTTCCGACGCCTGTAAAGTCTCGCTTGCGCTCGACTACCCACCCCTAACCCCTCCCTTGCAGGGAGGGGGATTATTCCGGCCGCCGCCTTATCAGCACGATCGATGTAAACGTAAGCACCGGGACCCCTTCCTGGTTAGTGACGACCGTCTTCGAGCGGAAAGAGCCCAGGTCCGGCTTGCTTCGGGACGGGGTCTTATCGACGATCGTGCTTCGAACGGTGAGCGTGTCGCCCGGGTAGACGGGCTTCAGCCAGCGCAGCTCGTCGACTCCGGGAGACCCCAGGCCCGCCTGCTCGTCCTGCACGACGTAACGCGCGATGACCGCCATGGTCATCGCGCAGGTGTGCCAGCCGCTCGCCGCGAGCCGGCCGAAATGGGTCTTCGCCGCAGCCTCGTCGGACAGGTGGAAAGGCTGCGGGTCGTATTTGCGGGCGAAGTCGAGCACCTCCTCGCGGGTCACCTCATAGCTTCCGAACTCGGTCTCGCGCCCGATCTCGAGGTCTTCGAAATAGATCATCGCACCTGCCTTTCGGCGCTGGCTTAAGCACAGCGGCTGCGCGGGGTGAAGGGTGGAAGGCGCGATTCGCCAGGCCTCGAGTCATTCGCGCTGAAGCCGCAATCCGCTTCCGAGGCGGCACTGGCCTGCCCATTCGGCGGCAAATGACGCTCGATCGGAGGCAAAAACGGCCCGCAGGTTTCAACTGTGTCACCGGCGCACCACTAAATGGTCTCGATTGTGTCACTCCCGCAACATTAATCTTGCGTTCAACCGGTCGATGGAAAAGAACGGTTCATCGCAGCCGTCGCTGCGGTGAGTCGAGGGAACGAGACGATGTTGACGAGTATCGAAGGCGGCAGGAGCTACCCCCACGATCCCGCGCTGCGCGGGTTTCAGATCCTCTATCATTCGGGCGAGCTGAACCGGTGCCCGGGATGCGGACGCAGCCATTGGTATATCGGCCGCCTTTCCGCCGAGTGCGGCTTTTGCGGCACGGCGCTGGCGCTTGCCGAGACGGCGCGGACCGGCGCCGGCGTGTTCCGCTCGGCCCAGCCCGCCCGCCAGGATTATTGGGACATCGCGGCTTGATTTTCGTCATCCCGGCGGAAGCCGGGACCTCAGCGAGTGAAAGACGCAGCGTATCCGCGTCCTGGGGTCCCGGCTTCCGCCGGGATGACTGAAAAACAGGATCTCAGTCCCAGCCCTCCGGCCAGGGGAGGGGGAAGAAAGGCCGAAACGCCCGCGCCTCGTCCACCACCCTTGTGAAGCAAGGCCGGCGCCTCAGCCGCCCGTAATAGGCCTCGAGGCGCGGCCGTCCCGCAAAGGATTGGACCATATTGGCGTAGAATAAAGCGGGCGCCGCGCCGCAATCGGCCAGGGTGAAGGCCTCGCCCGCCACCCAGGTCCCGCCCCCTCCCAGCTCATCCTCCAGAAGGTCATAGGCCCGGGCGAGCAGCGCCCTGGCTTCCGCCACGCCGTGCGGGTCGCGCGCGCCTTCGGGCCGGAGAGAATCGCCGACCACTTTCTGCAGCGGATGCTCGACATAATGGTCGAAGAAGCGGTCCCACCGGCGCGCCTCGAGCGCCGCGTCCGGATCGCCCGGCACCATCGGCGGGGGGCCGGGATGCGCCCGGTCGAGATATTCGACGATCAGGCTCGATTCCGGCAACGTCACATCCCGCACCCCGTCGCGGAGCACCGGGAACTTGCCCATCGGCCAGATCCGCTCGAACGCCGCTTTCCGATCGGGATCGGAAGGGTCGACCACCACGCCCTCGAACGGCACCTGCCGCTCGTAGAGAGCGACGAGCACCTTCTGGCAGAAGGAAGAGAAGGGGTGGTAATAGAGGGTGAGGGTCATCGGAACTGTGTCCGCGCCCCATCGCCGGGTGTCAACGCCGCTGACTTCCCCTCCCCGGAAGGGAAGGGAGCCAATTGGGGCGACGGCTGGAATCGGAACGCCCGCGCAACCGAAGCGTTGGCTGCAAGTCGTTCAGGGATGGCGGTTTTTCCCGTCATGCCATCCCGCTTCGAGGAGCAAGTATATGCTTCGCGGCCCGCTCGTCCTGCTTGCCTCCACTTCACTGGCCCTCTCCGCCTGCGTCCAGACCCGCCAGATCGCCGACGTCGAGTTCGAGCCGCCGCGGGGCGACTACAGCCTGATCGTGATGCGTCCGGACGTCACCGTCGGGCTCGTCACCGCCGGCGGACTGGTCGAGCCCCGGGCCGACTGGACCGAGAAGGCGCGGGCCAACCTCCTCAAGGCGCTGGCCGACCAGCAGGCCGGCCGCGGCGGCCGAACCCGGATCCTCGAGACCCGAGGCGGAATCCCCGGGGTCGACGAGCAGACCGTCGCCGACCTCGAGCGGCTCCATGCCGCCGTCGGCAACTCGATCGCGCTCCACAAATATCTCGGCGCCGAGCTTCCGACCAAGCGCCGCCGCGGCATCGACTGGACCCTGGGCGAGGAGGCGGTGAAGTTCGGCAAGGCGACGGGGATGGACTATGCCCTGTTCCTCCACGCCGAGGACAGCTTCGCCTCGACGGGCCGGGTCGCGCTCCAGGTGCTCGGGATCGCCGGCTGCTTCGTCGGTTTCTGCGCGCCGCAGGGCGGCGGCGGCCAGTCCGCCTACGCCTCGCTCGTCGATCTGAGGACAGGCGAGGTCGCCTGGTTCAACGTCCTCCAGACTCAGAGCATGATGCCCGGAGTCGTCTTCGGCGACATCAGGACGCCCGAAGGCGCCGCCCAGATGGTCGATCGCCTGCTCGGGCGGATGAAGGCGGGACGCTACGTCAGGGCGCGGCAATGAGCCTCGCACTCACCCGCCGCTCAATCCTCGGCGGCTTCGGCTGCGCCTGCTGCCTGGCGACGGTGGGCGCTGCCGACGCCCGGATCCCGCCGCGCTCGATGAAGCCGCTGATCGGTCCCGGCCACCGCCCCACCGCCAAGGACGAGCAGGGCATGTGGCACCAATATGAGCGGGTCGAGCAGGAGATCGCCGGCTCCAACCTTCTGCTCAGGGACCCGAAGCTCGCTTCCTATCTGGGCGACCTCGCCGAGCGGGTCGGCGGCCCGGCGGCGAAAGATCTGCGGGTCTACATCGCGCATATCCCCGAGTTCAACGCCTTCATGGCCCCGACCGGCTTCATGGTCGTCTTCACCGGCCTCCTCCTCCGGATGCGCGACGAGGCCCAGCTCTCGGGCGTGATCGCCCACGAGGCGGGCCATTTCCTGCGCCGCCACCAGATCAGGATCTGGCGGGACTTGAAGCGCAAGACGGCCGCGCTCAACTTCCTCGCCATGGGCGCGGGCGTGGGCGGAGCGGCCGGCGGCTTCTACGCGGGCGACCTCGTCCAGCTCGCCCAGTTCGGAACCATCCTTTCGCTCCTTTCCTACAGCCGCGAGCTGGAAGCCGAGGCGGACGCGATCGGGCTGCTCCAGATCAGCGAGGCCGGCTACGATCCGATGGCGATGCCGGAGACGTGGCAGCAGCTGATCGAGGAGAGCAAGGCGAGCGCTGCGATGCGCCGCAAGCGCTACCGCCGCCGCTATTCCCTGCTCGAGACTCATCCCGCCCCGGAGACCCGGATGGCCGATCTTCGCGCTTCGGCCCGGGAGATGACGACGGCGCGCACCACCGAGCGCGGCCGCGAGCGCTACCTTCGGGCCCTGGGCGAGCATCGCAAGACCCTGCTCGACGACCAGGTGAAGCTCAACGATCCCGGCGCAAGCCTCTACGTCATCCGCAACCTCGCCAGGGACGGCTGGAACGGCCTGCTTCGCTATTACGAAGGCGAGGTCTGGCGCCTCAAGGGCGGCGCGGGCGACAGCGCGCTCGCCGGCCAAAGCTATGCCGCCGCCGTCGCCTATAACGACGCGCCTCCTGAAGCGTGGCGGGCGCACGGCTATCAATTGCTGAAGAACGGTCGGCGAGAGGAGGGGAAGGCGGCCCTCAACCGCTACCTGGCGCTCGCGCCGCGCGCGCCCGACGCGGCGATGGTGCGCCATTCGGCGAACCAGTGAAAGGAGGACGGGCGATGCCAAAGGGAAGGATGCTCGCGGCGCTGGCCGCCCTGTCGCTGACGGCAGGCTGCGCCGGCGGCGGAGTCGGCGGCCCGGGCCTGTTCCATTATTATTCGCTGGTGACCCCCGGCCCCGAGGACGTCGCCCGCGGCTCGATGACCGTCACTCCGACCATGCGCTGGAACAAGGCGCCGCGCGGGCCGCACGACATCCGGCGCGAGGAGAACTGGACCCTGAACGGGCCGTTTCTCGACGGGATCACCTTCATCGGCGGGCTCGAGCACGACAAGCGCATCGTCCAGCAGAGGCGCAAGGCCGACCGCAAGGTGCCCAATTTCCGGGCCGACATGAACCCGACCGAGATCGCCGCGATGATCGAGAGCTTCTACCGAATCCGGGCCGGCTCCACCCGTTTCGAGATGACCGGCCTCCAGCCGCGCCAGTTCCTGGGCCGTCCCGGCTTCCAGTTCGATTACGCTCATCTCGGCGGCGACGAGGTCGAGCGGAAGGGAAGGGCGGTGGGCGCAATCATCGACAACCGGTTCTACCTCGCCTTGTTCGACGCGGCGCGGATGCATTATTTCGACGCCGGGCTTCCGGAGTTCGAGCGCATTGTGGAGAGCGCCCGGCGGGGGAGCTGACGACCTGGCCACCGCCCCCGTGATTCCCCTCTCCCGCAGGAACCGGAGAGGGATTGTCGGGCGGCCTTCCACTCGGCTAGCCTGAGCGGCGTCACGGGGGGATGATGATGGATCGGGTGAGGGCGTTCGGCTGGGGGTATTTCGCGCTGTTCCTGGTCGTGGTGGCGGTCGGCTACGTTCCGCCCTTCGAGGACTCCCAGGGTAATTTGTTCGGCCTGTTCAAGCTCGATCTCTACGACGACAGCCTCCACCTCGCGTCCGGTATCTGGGCGGGGGTCGCGGCCTGGCTGTCGCGGCGGGCCGCGGTCAATTACTTCAGGCTGTTCGGGCCGCTCTACTTCCTCGACGGGGTGTTCGGCCTCTTCACCGGCAGCGGCTATCTCGACGGCGGGATCTTCCTCTACGGCCCGCTCGACATGGCGCTCGAGACCCGCTTCTTCGCCAATCTGCCCCACCTGCTGATCGGCGGAATCGCCATCTTCGTCGGCTATGTCCTCGCCCGGCGGACCGAGGCGGCGGCGGCTTGAAGAAGCGCTGGAAGGTCGCGATCGGTCTCGGCGGGCTTCTGCTCGCCACGATCCTCGTGCCGATCGCCTATGTCGAGACCGCCTGCCGCGGGCCGTCCGACACGGTCCGCCCCGACGCGCCTTACCAGCGCCTGCTCGCCGCCGGCCCGGGCGTCCGCAAGGAAGCCAGGACGTGGCTGACCTACCCGGAGTGGCACATCGTCTATTCCGCCGAGAGCTACGGCCGCTTTCTCGACGGCCGGCCGCCGAGCGCCTTCCCCTATTTCCGGCATATCGGAGGTTTCTGGTCCAGCTATTGCGCCCTCAACAAGGTCACCTCCCGGTCCGCCGGCACCGGCGAGGCGAAGGTGATGATCTACACGATCGGAATCAGCTTCACGATCGAGCTTGGGCTGAAGGCCCTTTACGAGAAAACGATCGGCCGGGTCTTCGAATGGACCGCCGGCTCGCGAAGCGCCGGCGACGTCTACTCGGCCTCGGTCCAGCGGCGCTACGGCGCGTTCATGAACGAGACTCCCTGGTATGAATTCCCTTTCGGCGAGGCGTTGCGCGGCGCCTGGAAGACTCGCGAGACCAGCCAGTTCGTCCGGAACGGCGAGCGCCGGGTCGCGCTCAGCCTCGAATATGGAGCGAAGGCGGGTTACGCCTCGGTCATCGGCTGGGCGTCCAACTCGACCCTGGGTCCGGACCAGCGCACGTTGCGGATGGTTCTTCCGGCGGGGGCCGACGCCGAAGCGGTCGATCCCCGGATCCGGATCGTCGGCCGGACGGGGCAGGGGCTGCCCGTCGCCGTAGTGCCGCGCTACGCCCAGCTCACCGACATCCTCGGCAAGCTTGCCGCTTCGGGAATCGACCCGGTCGAGATTGCGGGCAATGACGACATCTTCGTCACTATGCTGGCGCCGGCCGCGGCGCCGCCGCCGGCGGGGGCGCCGGTCCTCCTGTCAATGCCGCTCGACGATCGCCCGGGCTGGCGCCGCCTGGGGCTGTCGGCCAAGGTCGCCCGCCTCGGCCCGCTGCTGAGGACCGTCCGCTCCGGCGGCGGCGAGATCGAGCATGTCTACGATTATTAGGCTCGCGCACTGGGCCGGCGGGGCGGCCCTGGCGCTGACCGCCTGGGGCCTGCTGATGCTGGCCCTGCCGTTCGCAGGCCCGTCCGGCCGCCAGGTCGCGGTGGTGGGCGATCGCGCCGACGCCTTCCGGGCGATCGCCGCAGCGGGCGGCCAGGTCCTCGAAGCGCGAGGAGTCGCCGTCCTTGCCCGCTCCGACCGGCCCGGCTTCGCCCGTCGCCTTTACCGGGAGGGCGCTCCGCTCGTGCTCGAAGGCCGGGTCGCCGCGGGTGCTTCAGGCCGAAGGCGTGAACGCCGGGGAATAGCGCTCGTACCAATGGTTGCTGAACCGGCCCTCCGGGTCGAAGCGCCGCTTGGCCGCGAAGAAGTCGCCGATCTGCGGGTAGGAGGCCTCGAGCTGCTCCGCCGTGTAATGGAGCTGGTAGGGCAGGAAGAATCGGCCGCCATTGGCGCGCGACAGGTCGATCAGGTCGGACGTGAGAGCCCTCATGTGCCGGTTGCCCGCCAGGTCGGTCTTCTGGTTGAGGTAGAGGACGATCGAGAAAGCGGGCTCGGGTGCGTAGCTCAAGGCATGGTCCTCGGCATCGACCGCCCGGATCGAGACGTTGAGGACGTTGGCGTCGTGCGTGCTGAAGAGGCGGCGCATGCCCTCGACGAAGGGCATCAGGCGCGCGCGCGGCACGAAATATTCGTGCAGGATGTCAGTCTCCCTGGGCAGCGCATTGCGCAGATAGGCGACCGAATCGTGCATCGGGTCGTTGCGCGACACCAGGCAGGCCTCGCCGTCGCCCATAGCCTGGGCGCGGGTGACGGTGCAGCTCTCGAAGCGATGCTCGAGATGCTTTTCGGTCCACCATTTCAGCGATTTGAAGACGTCGCCGCGCTTGGCGATATTGACCGTCAGCCGGCGCAGCTTGGTCGAAGTGACCTCGGTGAGCGGAGCCCGCTCGAGCCCGTCTTCCGGGACCCTGTGATAGGTATAGACCAAAGCCTCGTCGAGCAGCGAGCCGGGCGCCGTCGAGAGGTGGACGTACATCAGCCCGACCGTGGAATCGGCGGCGATCCTGTCGAACGTCGCCGGGAAATCGCGGGTGGCGATCACGGCTCGCTGGGAGCGGTAGACGTGGTTGGGAACGACGTCGAGCTCGGCCGCGAGGATCACTCCGAACAGGCCGTAGCCTCCGACGACATGGCGGAAAAGCTCCTGGTTCTCGCCGGGCGAGGCGGTGACGACCTTGCCGTCGGCGAGCATCACCTTGAGCGACCGGATCGAACCGAGCAGCGCCCCGGCGCGATGGTCCATGCCGTGGGCGTTGACCGAGATCGAGCCGCCGACGCTGAAGATGTCGGTCGACTGCATCGCCTTGACCGCAAAGCGCGGGTGGATGGCATTCTGGATCTGGTGCCAGGTCGCGCCGCCGCCGACGGTGACGGTTCGCCGCGCCGGGTCGAGCCGAACCGAGTTCAGCCCGCGCATGTCGAGCATGAGGCCGCGCGGCGTGAACGCCTGGCCGCCCATGCTGTGCTTCACTCCGGCCGCGGAAACCGCGAGTCCGTTCGCCCGCGCATAAGCGAGCGCATCGGCGACCTGCTTCTCATTCTCGATCCGGACCACCCCCGCCACGGCGGTTCGGCTCAGGCAGCTTGCGTCGTTGACCGTCCCGCCGACCTGGGCCCAGTTGGGCTTCGGCGCCGAGGCGGCCTGAGCGGATGCCCCGTTCGCGGACGGCGGTCCGGCGAGCAAGGTCCCGCAATCCTTGGGGCCTTCCGGCTCCGCCATCAGCGGCGCGGCGTAGATCGCCGCCCCGGCGGCGGCCAAGGCGATCAGGGACACGCCCACCAGCAACTTCCGCTTCACGTGCCTGCTCCCTCCCGGTCGGGGGCGATCGCCGAATCGAGCGCGGCGAGGAAGCCCTCCGGATCCTCTATATGCGGTATGTGGCCGACGCCGGGCAAAGTGGCGAAAGACCGCGCCCGGCCGAGCCCGGCGATTCGCCGGCCCTGGCCGATCGGGGTAACCGTGTCGGCCTCGCCCCAGATCAGCGCGAGGGGTATAGCGATTCGTCTCATATTGTCGCTCCGCCGGCTGAGCGCCCGGTCCCGGGTCGCGAACAGGTTCGGAAGCCAGGCGGCGTAGGCCGATGTGGTTCCGCGCCTTTGCATCGGCGCCTTCAGGACTGGAAGCCACTGCGCCGCCCGCTCCTTGCGCGCGATCATGGAGCGCAGCAGCGGGCCGACCGCGAGCGGATTGGTGACCGTCGCCGCGGTGACCGCCTCCGCCAGCAGTCGAAAGCCGAGCGGGCCGGCGCCTTTGCCTTCCGAGTCGAACCCGCCGAGCGCGGTGTCGACGAGGATGAGGGATCGGAGCCGCCCGGGATGGCGCAGCGCGAGCTCGGTGGCCGGGCCGGCGCCGAAGCTGTGGCCGACGACGACGGCCGGCCGCCGGGCCACCCGGGCGACCACCGCCGCCAGCCGCTCCGACTGGGTCACCCGGTCGTAACGTTCGAGCGGGTCGTGGTCCGACCAGCCGAAGGGCGGCAGGTCGACCGCGATGACCCGCCAGCCCTGCCGGGCGAGATGGTCCGCGACCGGTTTCCAGAAGCCGCCCCAGGCCGCGGTTCCGTGCACGAGGATCACCGGCGGTCCGCTCGGTGGGCCCGAGACGGTCACCGCCACCGCGCCATAGGGGGTCGCGAACATCCGGGTGGCCGGCGGCGGCGCGGCGCCGTCCTCGCGCAACGCGGCGGCGATCCGGAGGGCGGCAAGAATCAAGATGATGAGGAGCAGAAGGGCCAGAACGAGCTTGGCCGCGCCGCGGGCAAGCCGCTTCGGCCCGAATCGCAGCGCCGTCATCCTCCCCTCCCGAGGGACGGGCTTAGCCCGACGCTCCTAAATATTCCCGACTATTTCTTCGGCCCGGACGAACAATTCCGGGTCCACGACGGCGTCGGAGGCCGCCGCATTCTCGGCCAGCTGCTCCGGGCGCGAGGCGCCGACGATAGCGGAGGCGACATTGGGCTCCCTGAGCACCCAGGCCAGAGCGAATTGGGCCAGGCTGAGACCGGCTTCGGCGGCGACCGGCCGGAGGCGCTGAACCGCCTCCAGCACCGGGTCGCGAAGCAGCCACGAGATGAAGCTGCCCATCTCCTCGCTGGTCGCCCGGCTGCCCTGCGGCGGCGCGCTGCCGGGCCTGTACTTGCCGGTGAGGACGCCCTGGGCGAGCGGCGACCAGACGATCTGGGAGATCCCGTTGGCGGCGCAGAGCGGAATCACCTCTTTCTCCGGCTGCCGCCACAACAGCGAATATTGCGGCTGGCTCGAGACGAATTTCTCCACGCCCGCCATCTCGACCGCCGCGCGGATCTTGTCCGCGGGCCATTCCGAAAAGCCGATATGGCGCGCCTTGCCGGAGCGCACCGCCTCGGTAAGCGCCGCCATCGTCTCCTCCAGCGGAGTCTCCTCGTCGTAGCGGTGGCATTGGTAGAGGTCGACATAGTCGGTCCTGAGCCGCTTCAGCGACGCGTCGAGCTGCTTCTCCACCTGTTTGCGCGACAGGCCGCGGTCCGTCTCCGTCATCGGGAAGAAAAGCTTGGTGGCGAGCATGTACGATTCGCGCGGCCGCCCCTGAAGCACCTCGCCGAGGAAGGTCTCCGCCGCCCCGCGCCCGTAGATGTTGGCGGTGTCGATGAAGTTGATGCCGAGCTCGAAGCTCTTCCCGACCACCGCCGCCGCCCGGTCGCGCTCCACCCCAACCCCGAAGGTGAGCCACGAGCCGAGCGAGATTTCCGAAACCTGAAGGTCGCTCGAACCGAGTTGCCGATAGCGCATGCCCGCCTCCCTGCCTGTGTCACTCCGAAAAGGTGCGAGGTGCGGTAAACGTTCCGAACATGCTCAACCGTCATGCTGAGCTTGTTTCAGCATCCAGGGTCGCGCAGCTCGTTCGTCTGAGTCGAATTCCGGCCCGCCGGCGCCGCTCCCGCCTGGAACCTGAAACGAGCTCAGGGTGACGGAGCGGGTTTCACACGCAGTTCACTTCGCCTGGCGCAGAGAGTTTTCCCGGAGGCCTCTATGCGAGCAGTGATCGTCATCCTTACGCTGGGGCTGGCCGCCAGCGGCGCCGGCGCCGGGAGCGAACCGACCCGGCCGGCCGATCCGCTCGGCGGCTCTTGGGTGCCGGTGCGCCTGGGCTCCGTCGCCGTGCCGGCTTCGGCGGAAGCGCGCCTCTTCTTCAACGGCGGTGCCGAATACAGCACCCAGGCCGGCTGCGGCAATTTCGGGGGCTTCTACAGCCTCGAGGGCGACCGGATCCGGGTTCGGCCGCGCGACCCGGTCCACACCGGCAAATGCCCGAGCCGCGCCGCCGCCCGGCTGGAGACGGCTCTGGCCGGATTCGTCGCCCAGGCGTCCACCTACGCCCTTCTGCCCGACGGAACCCTGCGCCTCGCCGCCCGCGACCGCCGCATCGGCATCTTCCGCCGGCCGCCGCCCGCTGTCGTGGCCCTCGACGGACGCTGGACGGTGGAGAGGATCGGCTCCCATCCGCCGCCGCCCGCCCGCCGCGCCCGGCTGCATTTCCGGGAGGAATGGGTGAGCGCCGCTGCCGATTGCAATTCGTTCGGGGCTCGAGTGACTCGGGCAGGGGCGGGCTTCACCATCTCCCAAGGCGCCGCCACCGAAATGGGCTGCGATCCGGAGCGCCGGGCCTTCGACGACCGGCTCTTCGCCGCCGTCGGCAAGGCCCGTCGCTGGATCGCTCTGCCGGGCGGCCGGATCCGGCTCGAAGGCGCCGGCGAGCCGCTGGTGCTGCGCCGGCCCTAGCAGCGCTCCCCGCGGACGGCGGACCATTGCGATGAAGCACCCGACTCAGCCATAAGCGGTGCGAAGGGACGGGCGATGAAGGACGGATTCGCCGCGGAAGTGGCCGCGCAGGGCGACAATGACGAGATCCGGCTGATCCTCGAGGAGGTATGCCGGATTACCGGGATGGGCTTCGCGGCGGTGGCGAGGGTGACCGAGGAGCGCTGGATCGCCTGCCAGGTGCTCGACAGGATCGAGTTCGGCCTCGATCCCGGCGACGAGCTCGAGATCAAGAAGACGATCTGCGACGACATCCGCAAATGCGGCCACCCGATCGTCATCGATCACATCGGGGCCGATCCGGAATGGCGCACCCACCCGGTGCCGGTGCTCTACGGCTTCGAGAGCTACGCCTCCTTTCCGATCGTCCTCGCCGACGGGCGCTTCTACGGCACCTTGTGCGCCATCGATCCCGAGCCGAGGGCGCTGAGCGCACCCGCGACGATCGCCGCCCTCCGGGAACAGGCGGGCCGCCTCGCCTCGATCCTGAGCCGCGAGGCGGCGATTTCCTGATCCGGGCCGGGCGAACGCCACGCCCCAATTTGCTATTTTCGCCCCTCGCGCCTACATAGCGGGTCGCTACCAGTCGCAAATGAACGGTCTTTGGCGCTTTGCGGCTCCTTTTTCCTTCTCGCCTCTCGCAGCACCGTCGGGCCGACGATCGTCCCGCCAATCGAAAAGGAAAAAAACCCAATGACCATCGGAACCGTGAAGTTCTTCAATGCCGACAAGGGCTATGGCTTCATCCAGCCCGACGGCGGCGGCAATGACGCCTTCGTCCACATCAGCGCCGTCCAGGCGGCCGGAATGCAGACTCTCGACCGCGACCAGCGCGTCTCCTACGACCTGGAGACCGATCGCCGCGGCAAGACCAGCGCCGTCAACATCCAGTCGGCCTAACCGGCTCGGGGACACGTATCCGTACGTGTCCCCATCCAGCCCCCTGAGGGGGGACATGTACCGTACATGTCCCCAAGGGAAGAAAGAAATCGCCTATGTCCGCACAGCATGACTTCTATTCCGCCCGCGCCGCCGAGGCGCGCGCCGACGCCGACAAGGCCACGCTCGACAATGTCCGCGACCGCTGCTTGCGCGCCGCCGGCGCCTGGGAGGCGATGGCCGCCCGTGCCCACCGGAGCGACGTCTTCCGCGCCAAGCAGGCCGCCGAAAAGGATGCCGCGGCTTCGGTCGCGGAGTGATGTCTCCCCTTCCTGAAAGGGAGGGGCTAGGGGTGGGTAGGCGAGCGTAGCGAGACTTTTCGCTGACTCGAGTTTCGGCCGCCTTCGGCGGACCCACCCCCCGGCCCCTCCCTTGCAGGGAGGGGAGTCCCTCCCGGCAAACCCCTTGCTCCCCACCCGTCAAAGGCGTAGCGGGCGCGGCGGTCCGGGGGCGGAACGGATCGGGCCGTTCGGCCATTCCTGCTGCGCAACGCCAAGGGACGAAGGATGAGCGAAGCCTCCGCTGCCCCGGCCCTGCCGGACGTGCGCGATTCCGAGCCCGGCCATCACCACCATGGCGGTCTGGTCAAGCTCACCGTAGGCGCGATCGGAATCGTCTTCGGCGACATCGGCACCTCGCCGCTCTACGCCTTCCGAGAGACGTTCGCAGGCCATCATCCGCTTCCGGTCGACCGGCTTCACGTCTTCGGTGTCCTAAGCCTCATCTTCTGGTCGATGATGATCGTGGTGACTCTGAAATACGTCACCATCCTCATGCGGGCCGACAATAAAGGCGAGGGCGGCTCACTTGCATTGCTCGCTCTGATTTCGAGGAAGGCCGAGGAGAAAAGGTGGGGGTCGGGCATCGTCCTGTTGGGGGTGTTTGCCTGCGCGCTTTTCTACGGGGACGCGATGATCACTCCGGCCGTGTCCGTCCTGTCGGCGGTCGAAGGGCTCCTCGTCGTGGAGGCGGGCCTCGGTCCGTTCGTCATCCCGATCTGCATCGGCATCCTGGTAGGGCTGTTCGCGATACAGCGACGAGGGACTGCGGTTGTCGGGGCGCTGTTCGGACCCGTCATGACCGTCTATTTCCTGACTCTGCTGGCGCTGGGCCTGCTGAACATCGTCAGTGAGCCCGGCGTGCTGTTCGCGCTCAGCCCCCATTGGGCAATGAGCTTCTTCGCGGACAACCCGTTCATGGCCTTCGTCTCGATGGGAAGCGTCGTGCTGGCCGTCACCGGCGCGGAAGCCCTCTACGCCGATATGGGTCATGTCGGCCGCCGGCCGATCGAGACGGGCTGGATTTACTTCGTGCTGCCGGCGATCATGATCAACTATCTCGGTCAGGGAGTGCTGATGCTCTCGACCCCGGGCGTTGCTTCCAATCCGTTCTTCTTCCTGGCTCCGGAGTGGTTTCGGCTGCCGCTCGTGCTGATCGCGACGGCGGCGACGGTCATCGCATCGCAGGCGGTAATTTCAGGGGCATTCTCTGTGACTCAGCAGGCGATTCACCTCGGCTTCGTGCCAAGGCTGAAGATCACCCATACAAGCGCAGCGGCCGCCAGCCAGATCTACATCCCGGCGATCAACTGGTTCCTGATGGTGATGGTCATCCTGCTGGTGCTTGCGTTCCGTACCTCGAGCAACCTGACTGCGGCTTACGGGATCGCCGTTACCGGAGCGATGTTCATCGATACCTGCCTGCTGGCCGTGGTGTTGTTCAGCTTGTGGAAGTGGAATCGCTGGCTGGCGGGAGGCCTGCTGTTCGTCTTTTTCGCCGTCGACACCGCCTATTTCGCGGCCAACCTTCTCAAGGTGCCGAGCGGGGGCTGGTTTCCCCTGATGGTCGGCTTCATCATCTTCGCCCTGCTCACCACCTGGGCGAAGGGGCGCAAGCTGCTCCGGCACCAGCTGAAGCAGGGGGACATCCCGATCCCGCTGTTCATCAAGTCCGCCTCCGGCTCGGCGGCCCGGGTCCCCGGCACCGCGATCTTCATGACCAGCCAGGCGGACGGAGTGCCCCACGCGCTCCTCCACAACCTCAAGCACAACAGGGTGCTCCACGAGCGCTCGATCTTCCTCAAGGTGGCGATCGAGGACGTCCCCTATGTCGACGACGGGCGGCGGGTCGAGGTCGAGGCGCTCGGCGAAGGCTTCTACAAGATCATCCTCCATTTCGGCTTCATGCAGGACATGAACGTGCCCGAGGCGCTGGCGGCGATCGACCGCTGCGGCCTTCCGTTCAAGATGATGGAGACGAGCTTCTTCCTCTCCCGCCAGACTCCGCTCACCTCGACCGTCCACGGAATGGCGATCTGGCGCGAGAAGCTCTTCGCCTGGATGATGCGCAACGCCGAAAGCCCGATGGAATTCTTCGCCTTGCCTCCCAACCGGGTCGTCGAGATGGGCAGCCAGGTGAAGATCTGACGAAGTTGCCCTTGAACCGTCCGGCATGCTGTCTTACATTCGTAACACAGCAAGGAGCCTCGAGATGGACTTCATCCGCAGAATGCAGCCCAAGGACTGGACGATCGCCTTCGTCGCCTTCGTCGCCGGAGCGTTCATTTTCTAGGAAATTGCGCCGGGCCCGAGCGTTGGCCGCTTCGAAAGGAGCCAGGCCATGACGAAGAACAGCGGCGGCCCGACGATCGACCAGGGCGGCGACCCGACGCCGGCGAAGGCGGAGCGCGACCGCGAACTCGCCGGGACAGCCGGCAATGCCGCGGAGAAGGGCGAGAAGCCCGAGCGCGGCGACACCTCCTGCGCCGGCCACGAGGCCGCGATCGACATCGACTCCGCCCACGACCGCGCCAGCTGATGAACTTCGTCGTCCTCGGCCGCGACTCGCCCGGCGGCGAGGCGCGGGCGCGGGCCCGGGCCGATCATCTGCGCTACGTCGAGGGCCACCAGGCGAAGATCGTCTATGCCGGGCCCTTGCTCGAGCAGGGCCGGATGGTCGGAAGCATTTTCGTCTTCGACGTTCCCGACCGCGCGGCCCTCGACGCCTATCTGGGCGACGATCCCTATTTCAACCCGGGCATCTTCGACTCGGTGGAAATCTGGGAGAGCCGCTGGATGGTCCCCGAGCGCGAGCCCGGCTTCCTCGCCGCCGAGGCTGAAAGGGCCGGGCGGTAGACTGGGACAGCCGGGCGTGACCGTCCCCGTCCGGCTTCAGCAGCTGCGGGCGATCTCGCGGCCCACCAGGGCGCCCGCGGCGCCGCCGACGATGGCGCCGGTGGTTCCGCCGCCGCCGCCGCGCCGGTAGCGATAATAGCCGCGCGACCCGCCGCGCCCGATCTCGCGTCCGAGAAGCGCTCCGACCGCGCCTCCGACGATCGCACCTGCGGTGCCGCTGCCGCGCCGCCGGCAGTCGTAGCCGTCATGATAGCGGCCGCGGTACCGGCTCCGGCCGTAATAGCCCCGGTCGTAGCCGCGTCCGTAATAGCGGCTGCCGTAATGGCGGACCGGATAGCGGCGCGCATAATAAGGATCGTAATAAGGGTCGTAATAGCCGCCGTAGCCGTAATAAGCCGGCGCGGTGCCGATATGGACGACGACTCGGCTGCGGCTGTGGCGGTGGCGGGCATCGGCTTCGGCGGGGAGGGCGACGAGCGCCGTCGCGGAAGCGGCGAAGGCGAGGGCGATCTGCTTGAGCATGGCAAGCTCCTTGGAACAGGGGGGACGCAAGCGAGCCGGAACGGCGATCGCTCGCCTCCGGCCCGCTTCGAAATCTGCCGCCCGCTTCCTGACCGCCCGATGAACGGCGGCGGGCTGCGCGCTAGAGGCGGCCCAGCAGGAACAGGATCAGCACGACGATCAGGACGAGGCCGAGGATTCCGGAGGGCCCGTAGCCCCAGCCTCGGCTGTAGCCCCAGCTCGGCAACGCCCCGAGCAGGAGCAGGACGAGGATGATGAGGAGGATGAGGCCCAGGGACATGATGCGCTCCTTCGATATTGCGAAGCCGTAACGGTCCGGAGCCGCCATGGTTGCGCCCCGCCGCCGCAAGCGCGGTTCCCCCTCGACATCGCCGCCCGCCGCATGAGATGCTGCAGGCCTCGCGAAAGGGGGCTCGCGCCATGGCCAGAAAGCTCGTCGTCCTGCTCGACGGAACCGGCAACCAGATCGGCGCCAACCTGTCGAACGTCCTCAAGCTCTATCGGGCGATCGACGAGACCGACGACCAGCTCGTCTATTACGATCCCGGAGTCGGGACGATCGGCCAGCCCGGCTGGTGGCATCAGCTCGGTGTCAGGATCCGGAGCGTTCTCGGCCTCGCGCTGGGCCTCGGTCTCGACGACAACGTGCTGGACGCCTATTCCTGGCTGTGCCGCAACTGGCGCGAAGGCGACGAAATCTACCTGCTCGGCTTCAGCCGCGGCGCCTACACCGCGCGGGTGCTGGCCGGCTTCATCCGGCTGATCGGCCTGCTCGGACCCGAGCAGCTCAACCTGTGCGGCTACGCCCTCGTCGCCTACAAGCAGTCCGGAGACACGGGCGATTTCAAGATCGGCGGCGATTTCGCCCGGGTGGCGAAGAGCCGCCTCGTCAACATCCGCTTCGTCGGAGTCTGGGACACGGTCTCGACGGTGCTCGTGCCCAATGCCCGACTGCTGTTCCTGCCCTGGCCGCTGACCCTTCCGTTCACCCGCAAGAACAGCCGGGTCCAGATCTTCCGCCACGCGATCTCGATCGACGAGCGCCGGCGCATGTACCGGCTCAACCACTGGCAGGATCCGCAGCCCTGGAAGCCGGACCCCTGGGACCCGTCGAAGGACGGCGCGCAGGACATCCGCCAGGTCTGGTTCGCGGGCGTCCATAGCGACGTCGGCGGGGGCTATCCGGAGATCGAGAGCGGCCTTTCCAAATATCCCCTGCTGTGGATGGCTGAGGAGGCGGCGAAGGCCGGCCTCGGCCTCGACCGGCCCCTGCTCGCCCATCTCGCCGGAACCGGCGAGGCGCCCGGCAGGCAGAACCGCTTCGACTATGTCCCGCCGAGCCCGACCGCCCAGCTCCACCGCTCGCTGACCGGCCCCTGGTGGATCTTCGAGTTCCTTCCGAAGCTCGCCCGGCTGAAGGAATGGCCCGGCCGGCGATCCTTCCTCGGCCTCTACATACCCTGGGCCGAGCCGCGCCCGATCCCCAATCGCCCCCTGGACGGCAAGCCGTCGCCGGACCCCTTCCTCGTGCACAGCTCCGTCCTCGCCCGGATCGCCGAGGTCCCGGGCTACCGTCCGGTCAACCTGCCCGCCCGTTTCGAGGTCGAGACCCAGGCCGGCCCGCCGGCGCCGCCCGTGCCGCCGCCGCCCTACCGCCCCGAAGGCGCGATCGCCCGGCTCAGGCGCCTCTTCTCGACCTGGCCGTCCGGAGCGGGCTGGGCCGGGCTCGGCAAGACCGCCCTCTGGCTCGTCCCGGCGCTGCTCCTGTTCGGCTGGCTCGGCGGCTTCATCGGCTGGGACCCGAACCTGTCGCTCCGCCTCGCGCTCCTCGCCCTCGTCGCCTTCCTCGTGCCGGTGCTGGCGGAGGAAGCGGTCTTCCGGGGCCTCCTGCTCAAGCCGCCGTCCGACGGCGCCACCGGCCTCGGCCCGGCCGTCCTCTCGGCCTTCCTCTTCGCCCTCTACAATTTTCTGGCCGCATCGCTCTGCCTTTGGGCGCTCGGCGAGCGATGCCCGCCCTGGGCCGATCTCGGCTTCGACCCCTGGTTCCTCGCCGCCGCCTTCGCACTCGGCCTCGCCTGCGCCCGCCTCGCGCTTTCGACCCGCTCGATCTGGCCCGGTGCGGTGCTTCACTGGTCGATGCTGGTCGGCTGGCTCGCCCTGTTCGGAGGGCCCGACCTAGTCGCCGGCTGAGGGAGGCTCTAAGGCGCGGCCATGTCCGCCCGCCCCGAAAGCTTCGACGCCATAATCCTCGGCGCCGGCGGGGCGGGGATGATGTGCGCCGCGGTCGCCGGGGGCAGGGGCCGCCGGGTTCTGCTCCTCGATCATGCCGACGCGCCCGGGAAGAAGATCCTGATCTCGGGCGGCGGCCGCTGCAACTTCACCAATATCCACGCCGCCCCCGGCCGCTTCCTCTCCGCCAACCCCCATTTCGCCGTCTCCGCGCTCGCCCGCTACACGCCGGCGGACTTCCTCGCCCTCATCGAGCGCCACCGGATCGCCTGGCACGAAAAGACCCTCGGCCAGCTCTTCTGCGACGGCTCGGCCCGCCAGATCGTCGCGATGCTCCGGCAGGAGTGCGAGCGGGGAGGGGTGGAATTCGCCCTCGGCCACCCGGTCCGGGACATCGCCCATTCCGACGCCCGCTTCCGGGTCGAGTTCGGCGCCCGCGCCGTCGAAGCGCCCGCCCTCGTCATCGCCACCGGAGGACCCTCCATCCCGAAGCTCGGAGCCACCGGCTTCGCCTACGACCTCGCCCGCCGCTTCGGCCTCAAGGTCGTCGAGCCCCGGCCGGCGCTCGTGCCGCTGACCTTGAGCCGCGAGGACGCGCTGTTCCACGCTTTGTCCGGAGTCTCGACCGAAGTCGTCGCCAGCGCGGGAAGGGCGGCCTTCCGCGAGGCTGCCCTGTTCACCCATCGCGGCCTCTCCGGCCCCGCCATCCTTCAGGTCTCGAGCTACTGGCGATCCGGCGAGCCGATCCACATCGACTTCCTCCCCGACTCGAACCCCGGCTGGCTTCGCGAGGCGAAACGCTCCACTCCGCGGGCCGGGGTGAAGGCAATCCTGTCCCGTCACCTTCCCGAACGCCTTGCCGACGCCCTGGTCGAACGCCTCGCGATGACGGGTGAGCTCGCCAACCTTCCCGATCGCAGGCTCGAGGAAGCCGAGCGCCGCCTGGCGCAATGGCGATTCACCCCCAACGGCACCGAAGGCTTCGCCAAGGCCGAGGTCACGGTCGGCGGAATCGCCACCGCCGGCCTTTCCTCGAAGACGATGGAAGCGGTCAAAGTCCCCGGTCTCTACGCCATAGGCGAAGCGGTCGACGTCACCGGCTGGCTCGGCGGCTACAATTTCCAATGGGCCTGGGCGAGCGGGGTCGCGGCGGGGGAGGCGGTCTAGGGCGCGCGACCTCAAAAAAGGGGACAGTTACCGTAACTGATCCCTTTGCGCCCTTCCGTCCCTCGTGCCTTTGCACCTTCTGCCCTCACTGAAAAAAACGGCCCGTCCTTCGAAGATAAGCGGGAAAGCGCGTGACGGCCGTCACGCCCCATTCCGGGCGCTGCCGCTAAATTGCCGAGCAATGGCCGCCGAGCGGTCCGCGACAGGGAGCAGTGGGATGGCGGGTTTGCACCGTAGCACTCAAGGAAGCAGGACCGTCCCGCCGGAAGAGACGCAGGGGGTTCGATGCAGGATCGCGGCCGCCTTTCTTCTCGCTTCTGTGTCACTCTCCCTCGGTGGCTGCGGAGCCTATTTGCACGATACCCGGCTGGCCGCATCGACCGGCGAGCTGAAATCGACCTACGAGAAGCTGGAAGCGCCTGCGATGATGGCCGAGCTGGCCCAACGCGAGGAGGCCTTTGCCGCTGCCGAGACTCGGGCGCTGGTCGAGCAGGGCGTCGCGGCGCGCAACGAGGTAGTGATCAATCTCATCCGCACTCCGCCGCTTCGCGAGGGACGGCTGCCGGGGCAACGCACCGGCCGCGAGATATTCCGGAGCGACGTCGACCGCAGGTTGGTCAAACTCATCGGCTCAGGCTCGTTGGATGCCCGAACGATGCAGATGATGCTCAACGCTCCGGAGCAGATGCGCGATTGGACGACAGCGCGCGCGCTGGTCGCCAGCCAGCTCGCCGAAGAAGTCGCCGGCTTCGTTTCGGCCCGCGATGCTGCCAATGCCAGCTTGCCCGCGGGCGCTGATCGCGATCAGCGGAAAACGGACTGTCCGAGCGTCCTCAAAGTTCTTCCCATGGATTCGGGCGGGTCTGCCGTGGAGCAGCGCTACCGGATCCTCTTCAGGAGTTGCCGGCAGCTACAAACCATGACCGAAGATTTGGCTGCCACGAGCGACGGCATTGCGGCGCGCGCCACGCCCGGAAGCAGGCTCGGCAGCGCCTTGCTCGAACTCGCGCAATTGAGGGGCGTCAAGGAAAAGGGTGAAGCGCAGGCCAAGCAACTGAATGCGCAGCTTCAGGAGATCGACAAAAAATCGAAGACTGCGACGTCCGTTCAAGCGCTCGATGAGGAAATCAAGAAATTCCGAGAAGCGTTGGAGAAAGCGCAACCGATCGGCAAACAGGCCGGCCTCGAGGGCCTGTCGAGGTTCATCGAAGAGCTTCTGGCGGCTGAACTGAAGCAGGAAGAGGGCACCGTCCCGACACCGACGACCGTGAGGGCGGCGGCGGCGCTTCAAGCCCTGCGGGCAGCCGCCCGAGCGAAAGATACCTTCGCGGCCCAGCCGAGATTTGCCCGAACCAACGAGCTTCTTCTTGCGGCGGCGCGGACTCGGCACGAGCTGAGGATGGTTCAGCTTGATCTGGCCCGCGACGAGTCCCTTCGCCAGAACCTGGAAGCGCAGGTCAACCTGCTTCTGATCCAGGCAGCTCGACTGGCGGAAGTGCGGGATTTCCTCAAAGAGGTTCGAGTCGACGACGTCGCTACCGCCAGGGCGAGTTCCAACGACAGCATTCGGACGGCTGCCGGACAGGCACTGGCCTCCTATCTGAGCGCCTGGAACGAGGGTGAGATACCTTACAATGCCCTCCGCTTCAGGGACTTGCAAATTCGCAGGACGGCGGCGCTGGAGCGCGCCAAGCTGACGGAGGCCGACTATCGGGTGAGCCTGAAGCCCGTCTTCGACGAGCTAGCCGCCTATGGGGAGGGCGGCGTCAAAGCGGAAACGATCGCGGAGTTCCTCGGCCATCTGGGCGTGGCCGGCTCGATTTTGGGGAATTGATCATGCAAATCAGACCTTTCGCCATCCTGCTCGTCTCCTTTTCGACCACGGCATGCGCCGGCCGCGAGGCCGTATCTTCCTTGGCCGGCAAGACCTCGATCGTGCTCAACGACTACCGGCAGGAGCTTTCGGCATTCGCCCGGCATCAAACGGCCATCGGACAGGCCAATGAACAGCGCTTGTTGCGACTCAAGGAACTGACCGAGCAGCAGCAGGGCCGAACCGGCCGCCGCATCAGCGGATGGCGGCTTGCTCGCGACAAGGAGGCCCTGGAAACCTATGCGCTGGTTTCCGAACAGGACGCGGACCGGCTCCTAGCCGGCACCACGGTACTGAGGGCCGCCACCCCGGTCGCCAGGGAAGTCGCCGCTGTCCGTTTCGACGCGGCGCAGGTCGAAGCGGTGGTCAAGAAGCTCAAGGTCCTGGAGCAATCGCCGACCTTTTGGGACAATGTCAGATTCTCCGTAGCTTACGGAGAAGAATTGCATGATGCTTATAAGAAATCCGTGGAAAAGGCGGCCGACGAAGGAGCCGAGGCTACCGTAGAAGCGGCTGAAGAGCAATCAGAGGTTGCTCAGGCGCTTCCGCAATAAGGGAGGAAAGCTATGCCGGTATCAGACGAGAATCTTCCGCTCTATGAATCCCTTCAGGAAAAAAGGTGGCAACTCTATCTCTATTCGAAAAGACTCTTTGAATATCGAGATGCAGCTACTCAGTTCGTCATCGATCCCGAGCGGGCCGAGGTCACCTTGGAATTGATACTGATTGACGGGTTCATGACGGATCTGAACCATAACAACCCGATCAATTTTCCTTCCCAAGCGCAATTCGAGGCGCTGATGGCCGACGTGGCGATATTGAGGGGGGCGATCGAGTCCGGGGCATCGCTGAGCGATCTCATGGGGGCCGGCGGCGCGGTCCTGGCCGCCTGGCCCAATTGAACGGCCACGGCCCCGTCTCATGGCGATGCCGGGCACGAGTATCTGTTTGCGGTTACGGGAGGGCCACTGCCTGCCGCCTGCTGGTACAACGGTTCCGAGCTTGATTGATTTACGGCGTCACCGTCCGTTAGACTCCGGTGGTGCAGGGGGGCGGGGCGCGCCGGGCCCGCACAGTGTTCCCATGGCGGCTGGTCTCGGCCTCGCTGACCTCCTACCCTCGTGGAAATGCCCCGCCACCTCCGCCCCCTCGCACTCCTCGAAGCCGAGCAACTCTCCGCCTCCGCGCCTGGCGATCACGCCGCGCTGTCCGCCTCGGCCGGCACCGGCAAGACCCACGTGCTCACCGCCAGGGTGCTCCGCCTCCTCCTCGCCGGGGTGGATCCCTCCTCGATCCTGTGCCTGACCTTCACCAAGGCCGGCGCCGCCGAGATGGCGGACAGGATCCATCGACGGCTGGCCTATTGGGTGAGGCTGAAGGACGCCGAGCTCGCCTCGGAGCTGAGGGCCTTGGGCGAGGATTATCGTCCCGAGGCCCGCGCCAAGGCCCGGCGCCTGTTCGCCCGCGTCCTCGATTCGGCCGGCGGGGGCCTCAGGATCCAGACCATCCATGCCTTCGCCCAGGGCCTTCTCGCCGCCTTCCCGGCGGAGGCGGGGCTGGTGCCCGGCTTCCGGCCGCTCGAGGGCCGCGAGGAGCAATTGCTTGCGCGCCAGACGCTGGCCGAGATGCTGGTCAGGGCCGAGGAAGGCGGCGACCCGGGCCTTATCCGCGATATGCAGGCGATCAGCCACCGGCTCGGCGAGGGCGGCGCCGAGGCCTTCGTCCGCCGCTGCGCCCGGGCGCCCGACGCCATGGCGGCGCTGGGCGCGCCCGAGCTGGTCGAGGACCGCCTCCGCCGCGCCTTCGGGCTTCCGCCCGGCGACATCGACGAGGCGATCGCCGGGGAATGCTGCGACGACATTTTCGACGTCGGCGCCCTTCGCCGGATCGGCCTTCTCAACAGCTCATGGGGGTCGAAGAACGGGCTCGAACGCGCCTCGTTGTGCGAGCAATGGGCGTCGGCAGGCCCGGCCGAGCGGGCCGGCCTGCTCGACAAGCTTCATTCGGTCTGGGCCAAAGCGGACGGCGAAATCCGCAGCTTTGCCAAGGGTCAAGCGCCGCAAGATGAGAATTACATCGAACTGGCCACCGCGGCCTTCGAATGCTGCTCGCGCCTGCTGACGATGCGCAAGCTCGCGGCGCTCGTCGCCTGCCTCGCCGCCGGCCTTCGCGCCGGCCAGGTCTATTCCGAAGCCTGGACCCAGGCCAAGCGCGCCCATGCCGTGCTCGATTTCGACGACCTCATCCGGCTCGCAGAGCGGCTTTTGATGACCCCGGGAATGGGCGAATGGGTCCGCTACAAGCTCGACCAGAACACCGACCATATCCTGGTCGACGAGGCCCAGGACACCAACGAGGCCCAGTGGAACATCGTCCGCGCCCTGACCATCGAATATTTCGCCGGCGAGGGGGCGAGCGGGCGCCACCGCACCCTGTTCACCGTCGGCGACTACAAGCAGGCGATTTTCGGCTTTCAGGGGACCGACCCGCAGAGCTTCGAATATGCCCGGGCCTGGTTCGCCCGCCAAGCCGAGTCGGTCGGCCGCGACTTCCTCGACCTGTCGGTGGACCTGAGCTTCCGGTCCTCGCCGCCGATCCTCGCCGCCGTCGACCGGCTGATCGCGGATCTGGGTTTCGAGGCCCTGGGATTGCCGAGGGCGCCCAACCCGCACGAAGCCCATCATAGCGGGCGTCCGGGCTCGGTGACGCTCTGGCTGCCGCACAGCCCCGACTCGGTCGAGCCGGAGGAGGATTCGGGCGAGGAAGGCTGGGTAAGCGACTCGATGCGCCGTTACGCTGCCCGGCTCGCGCGGCAGATCCGCCACTGGAAGGACAACCCGTTCATGCTCGGCCAGGGGACGAAGCGGCGGCCGCTCCGGCCCGAGGACATACTGATCCTCGTCCGCCGCCGCGGCGACCTTGCCTCTTTGATCGTCGCCCGGCTCCACGCCGAGAAGGTACCGGTGGCCGGGATCGACCGGCTCGCCCTGTCGGCCCCGCTCGCCGTCCGCGACCTGCTCGCCGCCGCCCGGTTCGCGGTCCAGCCTCTCGACGACCTCAACCTCGGGGCCTTGCTGGTCTCGCCGCTTTTCGGCTGGACCCAGGACGAGCTCTTCGCCGCCTCCTTCCGTCGCGAAGGGCCGCTCTGGCTCAACATCCGTGGCGAAAAGTTGCGATTCGAGGCGAATCCTCAACTTCTCCGAACCACGCTCGACGGGCTCCTCGAGCTGCTCGGGATGGCGGACTACGCCACCCCTCACGCCTTCTTCGAAACGATCTTGAGCGGAAACTTAAGAGGCCGGTACAAGCTCTTGGAAAGGCTCGGAAACGAGGCTCGGGACCCGATCGAGGAATTGCTGTCCGCGGCGATCGATTTCGAGTCCAGCCCGGCCCCCTCGCTGCAGCGCTTCCTCGACTGGTTCGCCCGCGGCGAGGTGGAGATCGTCCGCGATCCCTCCGCTCCCCTCGACGCGGTCCGGGTGATGACCGTTCACGGGTCGAAAGGCCTGCAATCTCCGATAGTTATCCTCGCCGACGCCTGCGCGGACCCGGACCGCCGCGGCGGCGGGTTCGGCGCCGCCTTCGCAGACTTGACCCTTCCCCCCGACGGCCCGTCCATCCCCATCTTCCGCCCCCGCAAGGACGAGCTCGCCGAACCCGTCGCCTCCCAGCTCGCCGCCTCCGACCGCCGCGAGCGCGAGGAGCATTGGCGGCTCCTCTACGTCGCCCTGACCCGCGCCGAGGAGCGCCTCTACATCGGCGGCGCCCTCGGACCCGCCGACCGCAAGGGACCGCCCCAATCGAGCTGGTGGACCGCGCTCGATTCGGCGCTGCTCGGACTCGGCGCCGAATGGCAGGACGATCCGCACTGGGGCCGGGCCCGCCGCTTCGGCGATCCCGAAATTTTCACCAGAGCTGCGCCCCGCCAGCCCGTCTCTGAAACGCCGCCCCCGGACTGGATCGCCCGGCCGGCGCCCACCGAGGCCCGGCCGCCTCGGCCGCTCGCGCCGTCGGCGCTGGGCGAGGACGACGTCGCCGATCCGCCGCCCTCGCCGGCGATGCGGGTGGCCGCCCAGCGCGGGCGGCTGCTCCACGCCCTGTTCGAGCGGCTTCCCGATGTCCCGACCGAGGAACGGGCCGGTCGCGCGGAGCGCTGGCTCGAACGTTCCGCCGGGATCGACGACCCCGAGCTTCGCCGCGGTCTCGTCGAGGACGCCTGCCGGCTCATCTCCGACCCGGCCCATGCCGAGCTGTTCGCGCCCGGCGCCCTCGCCGAGGCCCCGATCGCCGCCGTGGTCGCCGGCGGGATCGTCGTCTCCGGGTCGGTCGACCGATTGCGAGTCGGCCCCGACCGGATCCTCGTCGCCGATTTCAAGACCGGCCGCCGGGCGCCGGAAACTCTGGACGATATCCCCCTCCCGCACCTCCGCCAGATGGCCGCCTATGTCGAGGCGCTGAAGGTCATCTTCCCGGGCCGTCCGATCGCCGCGAAGCTGCTCTACACGGCCGCGCCCGTCCTTTTCGACCTGCCGGAGGAGCTTCTCGATCGCTACCGGCCGGTGCTTGAGCCGGCGCCTGCGGCTTCCTAAATGACATCCGACCCCTTCAGGAGATTCCCATGGCCACCAAGTCCGTCACCGACGTCACCTTCCAGGACGAGGTCCTCGCCTCCGGCAAGCCCGTCCTCGTCGATTTCTGGGCGGAATGGTGCGGTCCCTGCCGGATGATCGCTCCGGCGCTCGAGGAGATCAGCCGGGAGATGGGCGAGCGGGTCACCGTGGTCAAGCTCAACATCGACGACAATCCGACCGCGCCCGCCAAATACGGCGTCCGCGGGATCCCGACCATGATCCTGTTCAACGGTGGCCAGGTCGCCGCGACCAAGGTCGGCGCCGCGCCCAAGACGCAGCTTCAGAGTTGGCTCGAGCAGGTGCTCAACGGCATCGACTATCGGGCCCAGCACGAGGACAGCGGCGACGGAGTCAATTAAGCGGGCGGCTCCGTTCCCTCCAGGCCGCGCGTGTCGGGACGGAATTGGGCGTGCCTCGGAAGCTCGTCCTTCGGTTCGAACCAAGCGACCCGGCTGCTCCAGAAGATGTGGAAGCCGGGCCCGACGGCTCCGGGATCGTCCAGCGTCGCGACGCTGAAATCCACGGTCTCGGGCTGGTGGTCGACCTTCATCAGGAAGGGCGTCCCGCAGGAGCCGCAATAAAGCCGGTGGCCGAAGCTCGACGATTTGAACGACTTCACTTCGTCAGCGCCCCTGGTCCAGGTGAGGTCGCCGTCCGGAACGCTCGCGAACACCATCGCCGGCGCGCCCGAGACGCGCTGGCAGATTCGGCAGTGGCACCAGCCGCAGTCGAAAGGGTCGCTTTCGAGCCGGTAGCGGACCGCGCCGCACGCGCAGCCACCCTCGAGACGTTCGGTCATGGGAAGGGCCGCTAGGCTCAAGCCGGCGGCGGCGTCAATCCTTCTGCACCCATGGACTGCGGCGGCCTCAATCACTATGTCCGGGCGGCGCGGCGCCCGAATTGAGCGTCCCACCTGGAATTGGCTTTTGGAACTTCTTCTCTTCCTCTCGGCGATGCTCGCCGGCCTGACGGGCTTCATCTCGGGCGACCGGGCCGTCGAGCTGCGCCAGGTCGAGCGGACCGCCGTCGCCGCGAGCGCGGCGGCCGATTTCGCCGCGCAGACCGCGGAAGCTTCGGCCCGGATCGTGAGGCCCGCCGCTCCCGCAGTCCCCGACCGTGCCGCTGAGCCGGCGCCCGCTTTCGCCGCGGCGGCGCAGGTTCTCTCCCAGACCGCTCCCGTCGACGAGCGCCGGCTGGAGTAGCGGGCCGCCGGACCCCGCGCCGCCGCGGGCCGTTTCGTCGACCGGGCGCCCGCCGTGGCGCCGAGCGCCACAGGCGCACAAGCATCACTCAGGAATGACAGGATTTCGATATGTTCGGCGGAGTCGCCAAAGCCATTTTCGGATCGTCCAACGACCGATACGTCCGTTCGCTCGGCAAGATCGTCGACAAGATCAACGGGTTCGAGCCGACCATCGCCGCGCTGTCGGACGACGAGCTGGCCAACCAGACGATCCTGTTCCGCCGCCGGCTCGCCGAAGGGGAGGAGCTCGATTCCCTTATCCCCGAAGCCTTCGCCACGGTCCGCGAAGCGGCGCGGCGCACGCTCGGCCAGCGCCATTACGACGTTCAGATGATCGGCGGAATCGTGCTCCACAAGGGCGAGATCGCCGAGATGCGCACCGGCGAGGGGAAGACCCTGGTCGCGACCCTCGCAGTCTATCTGAACGCGCTCGAAGGGAAGGGCGTCCATGTCGTCACCGTCAACGACTATCTCGCCCGCCGCGACGCCGACTGGATGGGCCAGATCTACCGCTTCCTCGGAATGACCGTCGGGGTCATCGTCCCCAACCTCACCGACTATCAGCGGCGCCAGGCCTACGGTTCGGACATCACCTACGGCACCAACAACGAGTTCGGCTTCGACTATCTGCGCGACAACATGAAGTACGAGCGCGAGGCCCTGGTCCAGCGCCCCTTCAACTTCGCCATCGTCGACGAGGTCGACTCGATCCTGATCGATGAAGCCCGTACGCCATTGATCATCTCCGGACCGACCGATGACAAGTCGGAGCTCTACATGAGCGTCGACTCGATCGTGAAAGGGCTCGACCCGGCCGATTACGAGATGGATGAGAAGCAGCGCTCGGTCGTTCTCACCGAGGACGGCACCGAGAAGATGGAGCGGCTGCTCGAGGATGCCGGGCTGCTGCACGGCTCGAACCTCTACGATTTCGAGAACACTTTGGTCGTCCACCACCTCAACCAGTCGCTTCGCGCCAACGTCATGTTCAAGCGCGACATCGATTACATCGTGAAGGACGGCAAGGTCGTCATCATCGACGAGTTCACCGGCCGGATGATGGAGGGGCGGCGCTGGTCCGACGGACTCCACCAGGCGGTCGAGGCCAAGGAGGGAGTGGATATCGAGCCCGAGAACCAGACTATGGCCTCGATCACCTTCCAGAATTATTTCCGGCTCTATCCCAAGATCGGGGGGATGACCGGAACCGCCGCCACCGAGGCCGCCGAATTCTGGGACATCTACAAGCTGAACGTCGTCACCATCCCGACCAACCTGCCGGTCAGGCGGGTCGACGAGGACGACGAATTCTACAAGAACCAGAACGACAAGTTCGCGGCGATCGCCAGGTCGATCCGCGAGAAGCAGCTGACCGGCCAGCCGGTGCTGGTCGGCACCGTCTCGATCGAGAAATCGGAGCTGCTCGGCGAGTTCCTCGAGAAGGAAGGCGTCGAGCACGCCGTCCTCAATGCCAGGTTCCACGAGCAGGAGGCCCATATCGTCGCCCAGGCGGGGCGCCTCGGCAAAGTGACGATCGCCACCAACATGGCCGGCCGCGGCACCGACATCCAGCTCGGCGGCAATATCGAGTTCCGGGTCGGCGACGAGCTCGGCGAGATGGAGGACGGCCCCGGGAAGGATGCCGCGATCGAGCGGATCAAGCAGGAGGTCGAGGAGGAGAAGGCGCGGGTGATCGCCGCCGGCGGCCTGTTCGTGCTCGGCACCGAGCGCCACGAGAGCCGCCGAATCGACAATCAGCTTCGCGGCCGCTCGGGCCGCCAGGGCGATCCGGGCCTTTCGCGCTTCTACCTCAGCCTCGACGACGATCTTCTGCGCATCTTCGGCCCCCAGACCATGTTCGCCCGGCTGATGAACAAGAATCTGGAGGACGGCGAGGCGATCGTCAGCCCCTGGATCTCCAAGGCGATCGAGACCGCCCAGAAGAAGGTCGAGGCGCGCAATTACGACATCCGCAAGCAGGTCGTCGAATATGACGACGTCATGAACGATCAGCGCAAGGTGATCTACGAGCAGCGCTCCGACATCATGGACGCCGCCACCGTCGGCGACGTCGTCACCGACATGCGGGCAGAGACGGTCAACACCATCGTCGGAGAGGCCTGCCCGCCCAACACCTATCCCGAGCAATGGGACATCCCCCTGCTCAAGGAGCGGGTCGACCAGGTGTTCGGGCTCCAGCCGCCGATCGACGACTGGCTCCAGGAGGAGGCGGTCGATCCGGAGATGCTGCTCGAGCGGATCCAGGCGATGGCCGACGAGCAGGTCGCGGAAAAATCCAAGGAGCTTCCGCCGGAGACCTGGGTCCAGATCGAGAAGCAGATCCTGCTCGAGTCGCTCGACCATTATTGGAAGGACCATCTGGCGATGCTCGACGCGCTCCGCCAGGTCATCCACCTTCGCGCCTACGCCCAGCGCAAGCCGATCGACGAATATAAGCACGAGGCCTTCCAGCTGTTCGAGCGCATGCTCGCTGCGATCCGCGAGGACGTCACCGGAAGGCTCGGCCGGCTGACGTTCACGATGCAGCCGCCGCAGGACGACTTCCCCGAACTGCAGGGGCTTCCGGATTTCATCACTCACCATATCGACCCGCTTACCGGCGACGACGACACGGCGGATATCGACGCGGGCACCGGCGCGATCCTGTCGCGGCTTCCTCCGCTCCAGGCCGCCCGGCCGGAGATGCCGGCGGGGACGTTCGAAGTCGCCGAAGCCGACATGCCCCAGGTCAGCCGCAACGCGCCCTGTCCCTGCGGCTCGGGCCTGAAGTTCAAGCACTGCCACGGCCAGTTGGCGTAAAAAATCCTCCCCATCGAAGATGGGGAGGGGGACCAGGCGTAGCCTGGTGGAGGGGTAATTGGCGCGGGAGGAGGGGTGATCGCGAGAGCCGCAACGGCCTCGATAGCTACCCCTCCACCACCCTTCGGGTGGTCCCCCTCCCCACGAGCGCAGCTCGTGGGGAGGATGAAACTCACGCCATTTTGAAGCCTTCCTTGTTCATCTTGGCGGTCAGCCTGGCGTTCTGCTCCTCGCTCATCATCTGCCTGAAGGCGGGGAACACCTCGTCTTCCTCCATTCGGATATGCTCCTCCAGCATGGCGCGGAAATCGCGCACCCGGGCGAGCCATTCGGGGCTGTCCTTCGGCAGGTTCTCGAGCTCGTAGAGATAGGTCTTCACATAGCCGTGCTCGGCGTTGAGGGCGTCGGCGTCATGGGCGGAATTGGCCTGCCTGAGCGCCGGGTAGATGATCGCCTCTTCCTCGTGCGCATGCTTGGTCAGCGCATATTTCAGCTTCATCAGCAAGGTCGTGCGCATCGTCGTCTGGCTGTCGTTGGTCGCCTCGATCTTGTCGAAGACGGCAAGGGTCGCGGCATGCTCGGCCTTGAGCGCGTCGAACCAGTCGCCCGCCGCGGCGCCCGGCATCTGCATCAGGAACTTGCGGCCGAAATTGGCCGCGATTCCGACCGCTGCGCCGGCGATCGCGGCGCCGGCGAGGACTCCGGCATTGCCGCCGCCCCAGGAGAAGGCGCTGCGCTCGTTCGTGAACCGGCCCTCGCTGTCGCGCCGCGTCGAACCGCCGCCGTTGGTGCCGCCGGAGCGTGACTTGTTGTTCTGGCTGGACTGCGTCTTCGTGACCATGACGGCCTCCTTGGTTGAAACTCGTCCCCTGAACCCGCGTGGTGGCCGGCGGTTCCGGGCCGCGCCATTGGAAAGGCCTTCAATTCAACTCGTTACTGGAACGATCCAACTTCGCCAGGCGCACCGCTTTTTCATCGAGCCCCGCCGGAACCATCGCCTCGGGGCCATGTTCTTGGGACCAAAGCGAAAAGAGGAGCTGCCAATGCGGGCGATGGATTACAGGGGCCCCTACCGGGTCCGGCTCGAAGAGAAGCCGATGCCGAAGATCGAGCATCCGCGCGACGCGGTCGTCCGGGTCACCCGCTCCTGTATCTGCGGTTCGGACCTGCACCTGTATCACGGGCTGGTGCCCGACACCCGGGTCGGCCAGACCTTCGGCCACGAATTCTGCGGAATCGTCGAAGAGGTCGGCTCCGCGGTCGAGAACCTCAAGGCCGGCGACCATGTGCTGGTGCCGTTCAACATCGCCTGCGGCCAATGCCATTTCTGCAAGCAGGGCCTGTTCGGCAATTGCCACGAATCCAACCCGCAGGCGACCGCGGTCGGAGGCATTTACGGCTATTCGCATACCGCCGGCGGCTATGACGGCGGCCAGGCCGAATATGTGCGGGTGCCCTATGCCGATTTCGGGCCCGAGATCATCCCCGACTGGATGGATCCGGACGATGCCGTGCTACTCACCGACGTCGTCCCGACCGGCTACCAGGCCGCGGAGATGGCCGGGATCAAGCGCGGCGACACGGTCTGCGTGTTCGGCGCCGGCCCGGTCGGGATCATGGCGGCGCGCTGCGCCTGGCTGTTCGGCGCGGGCCGCGTCATCGTCATCGACCATCTCGATTACCGGCTCGAGTTCGTGAAGGATTACGCCCCGGCCGAGGTCTATAATTTCCGCGAGCTCGACGATCTCGTCGTGTTCATGAAGAAGACCACCGACGGGCTCGGGGCCGACGTCTGCATCGACGCGGTCGGCAACGACGCCTCCGGCAATATCTGGCAGACCATCATCGGCAAGAAGATGAAGCTCGAGGCCGGCTCCGCGATCGCTCTCCACTGGGCGATCAACTCGGTGAAGAAGGGCGGAGTGGTCTCTATCGTCGGGGTCTACGGACCGACCGGCAACCTCGTGCCGATGGGCAACGTCGTCAACAAGGGCCTGACCATCCGCGCCAACCAGGCGTCGGTGAAGCGGTTGCTTCCGAGGCTGATCGAGCATGTGAAGGCGGGCCATATCAACCCGAAGGGGATGATCACCCACCGGGTGCCGCTCGAGGACATTTCGGACGCCTACCACATGTTCTCGAAGAAGCTCGACGGCTGCATCAAGCCCGTGCTGGTCCCCAACGCCGCGTGACAGGAGACGCAATCATGGACGCCCCGACGACGACCAAGGCGAACCTCGCCGATCGCTCCTCGATCCCCGGCTGGGGCGTGGACGCCGATCCCGACAACGACCCCACCTATCCCTATCGTGAGCGCGACAAGGACGACCATTCCGGCGAATGGGCCCGTCCGCCGATCCAGCGCACGGACGTCGAGATATTGCAATCGATCGAGCACAAGCAACGGCCCGCGGTGTTCGGCACGTCGACCCCGCCAAGCGGAATCAGCGGGATGCTCCGGCGCGGCGCCTTCAGGTACAGCGAATCCCACTGGGCGCACTGGCTGATGCTGATGGGCGCGGACCGGGTGAACATGGTCGAGGGGATCGTCCAAGACCTGGCCCGGGCCAAGATTCCGAACATTCCGGCCGAGATGGGGATGCGCTCGGAGTGGAAGCATAACCGGAAGGGACTGGTGACGAAGATCGCAGTCACCGCGGCGGTCGGCGCGGCCGCTTTCGCCTTGTTCAAATGGTCCGGCAGCCGCGAGCGGGACGACGGGTTCGACGGCCGGCGCTGATCCCGTCATCCCGACGAAAGCCGGGACCTCAGGACGAGAAGTCTCGACGGGTCTCCCCGGGTCCCGGCTTTCGCCGGGATGACGCCATTCGTCCGCCGCGCCTCAGTGCCGCGTTCGCATCCCGCTCGGGCTTGATCCGGTCCAGCGCTTGAAGGCGCGCGAGAAAGCGGCAGGATCGGAGAAGCCGAGGCGGTAGGCCGCGTCCTTTACCGACAGGCCCTCGCGCATGAAGCGCAGGGCAAGGCGCTGGCGTAGCCCATCCAGAAGATGCTCGTAGGTGATCCCTTCGGCCTTGAGCCGCCGGTACAAAGTCTGCCGGCTGTAGCCGAGGTCGCGGGCGACCCGCTCGATCCCGACTTCGCCCGATGCCAGCAGCGGCTCCAGGTGCTTCTCGACCTCCGACCGGAATGCGCTGGAGCGCTGAGCCGACGCGCGCTTGCCGGCGTGCTGCTCGAAGGCCTTCGCGACTTCGCCGAGCAGGGCGAGGAAGGGGCTGCGCGGGGCGGCCGATCCTCCGGCTCGCGGCGCCGTCCTTCCACGTCCGCTGAACATGAAGGGGAAGAGCTGGGCGCAGGCATCGCGCCGCTCGCAGCCGCCGCAGGAATCGCGGCGCATTTTGTCGATGCAACCAGCAATCATCCCTTTGTCCTTCCAGATCATGTCCAAGGTGTGTTGCCTATGTAATACTCCAATACGCAGATTAGCCAAGGACAAAGTGATGGACGCACTGACGCTCTTCCATGTCGTTGCCGGAAGCGCGGCGCTTCTCGCCGGGGGCGCGTCGCTCTTGGTGCGCAAGGGGAGCGGTCTCCACGCCGGTGCGGGGACGGTCTTCTTCGGCTCGATGCTCGCCATGGCCGGGACCGGCGCGCTCATCGCCGCCGTGAAGCCCGAACGGGGCACGGCGGTGATCGGACTTTTCACCTGCTACCTGGTGGCGACGGCCTGGACGGCCGCGCGCCGGCGGGACGGCATGGCAGGGGCGGCCGATGTCGCGGGTCTCGCGGTCGCGCTGGCCTGCGCGGGCGCGATGCTCGGCTTCGGCCTGATCGCTTCCGCCAGTCCGGACGGCCGCTTCGACTCGCTGCCCGCCGCGGCCCACTATCCCTTCGCTTTCCTCGCGGCTCTGGCCGCGGGGGGCGATCTGGGCTTCGTCCTGCGCGGCCGGCTGCAGCGCCATCAGCGCATCGCGCGCCATCTGTGGCGCATGTGCGCGGCGCTGGCGATCGCCGCTTTCTCCTTCTTCCTCGGTCAGCAGGACGAGTTCCCGGCCGCCTGGCGCGGCTTCGGCATCTGGTTCGTCCCCCCCTTCGCGGTGCTCGCGGCAATGACATTCTGGCTGGTCAGGGTCCGCTTCACCGCCGCTTTCGGCCGTCCCGCCCCGAGCCGCCCTTCCGCCTGTCAATCGTGAAAAGGAGAAAGATGATGCGCCTTCCATATCTGGCGGCGGCCGCCGCCGCCGCCTCCGCCCTGGCACAGCCCGCTTTCGCCGACACCGTCTGCGAATGGATGGATCTCGCAAATCGGCTGGGCGCCGCCGCCCAGGCCGCTCCGAACCCGCAGCTTCCCGAGCAGATGCGCGCCACCACGCGCACCTCGCTCGCCATGTTCGAAGCGCTGAACGCGATCGACCGGCGGTACCAAAGCTATCTCGGCTTCGACCCGGCCGACCGCGCCGCCTCGCAGGACGCCGCGGCGGCGGCCGCCGCCCACAAGGTGCTCGTCCACCATTATCCCGCCCAGAAGGCGGCGATCGAGGACAGCTACACGCTCGCCATGGCCGGGATAAAGGACGAGCGGGCGCGCGAGGCCGGGCGGGCGATCGGCGAGAAAGCGGCGGATGCGGCGATCCAGGCCGGCGGGATCGATCCGGCGCTGCCCCAGGAGCCCTATCGCCCGCGCACCGCGCCGGGCGAATGGATCGGCGCCTCGCTTCCGTCGCTCGAGCCCCACTGGGCCGCCTTCCGGCCCTGGGCGATCCCGAGCGCGGAGGCGCTCCGCCCGCCGCCGCCGGTCGCACTGAACAGCCCGCGCTGGGCCCGCGACTATGAGGAGGTGCGCCGCCTCGGCGCCCGCGCCAGCACCGAGCGGACGCCCTACCAGACCCTCGTCGCCCGCTACCGCCAGGCCTTCGACACCATGCCCTCGATGCGCCAGGTGGCGGACTCGCCGGGGCGCACTCCGGTCCAGAACGCGCGAATGTTCGCGGTCTACCAGATGGCGTTCGACGACGCCGCTCAGGCGATGGTCGTCGCCAAGCTCCATTACAATTACTGGCGGCCGATCACCGCGATCCGGAACGGCGCCCAGGACGGGAATGCCGCGACCCAGCCCGACCCGAATTGGCTGCCGCTGCTTCCGACTCCCAATTTCTCCGAATATCCGTGCGGCCACTGCACCGTCGCCGCGGCAATCGCCGAGGTGATGACTGCCGAAACCGGCAACCGGCCCGCCAACGGAGTCCGGATCATGTCGCAGGCCATACCAACCTCGGTCGTGCAGGCTTTGCCGAGCTGGGACGAATGGGCGCAGGAAGTCTCGGATTCCCGAATCTACGGCGGAGTCCATTACCGCTTCTCGAACGAGGCCGGCGAGCAGATCGGCCGCCGCGCCGCCCGCATCGTGCTGGGCAAGGTGATGCAGCCGCTGCCGCGGACGAAAAAGCGGCGCTAGGCTTCGGCCCGCACTCGATCTAGACTCGGCCTCGACCAACGAAAGGCCGGAGCATGCGCTATGTGGATGGGCTGATCAGCGTGGCCGCGCTCGCGGCCGCGACGGTCGCGCTGCCGGGCGAGGCGGCTCCGGGCCGGCAGCCTTGGGCACAGGTCGGAGAATGGGAGGTGAGCCCGAACAGGCCCGGCTCCTGTTCGGCCGCTCGCGTCTATCCGGGCGGCACTCGGGTCTCGGTGTCGAGCGACCGCGCTGGATATGCCAGCCTGTCGGCCCTCAACCGCGACTGGTCGATGCGAACCGCCGCCCCCTACAAGATGGGCCTCGTCCAGGACGGCTCGCCCCGAAGCCTCGCGGCGGAAGCCAACCCCTATTCGCATGGCTTGGGGGTGCTCGCCGAGTCCGGCCGCGATCTGCTCGCCCAGCTCGCCGGCGGCGGCATTCTGGAAATAACCCACCCGGATGGCCGGTTGCTCGAGCGCGTCGATCTGGGCGATCTCGCCGCGGCTCTGGCCCGGCTCGACCCCTGCATATCCGAGGTCGCGACGGTCGAGAACTTCCCCCCGGTCGCACCGCCTCCGCCTCCGCCTCCGCCAATGAAGAAAGTACGGCCCGCGAGGGCGCCGGCTTCGCTTGCCTCCTTGTTCTCGAGCGCCGATTATCCGGCGGCGGCGGTCCAGGCAGGGGAGGAGGGGGCCGTCGGTTTCCGGCTGACAGTCGGCAGGGACGGACGCGTTACCGCCTGCTCGGTCACCGCCTCGAGCGGATCGGCCTCGCTGGACTCCACGACCTGCGCGCTGATCACGAGGCGCGCCCGCTTCCAGCCAGCCCGCGACCATAAGGGCGAGCCGACCGAGGACAGCTTCAACGGCCGGATCGTCTGGCGGCTGCCCGAGCCCGAGCCCGAGCCCGAGCCGCCTCCGCCGCCTCCCTCTCCCTAGACGGTTCGGCTGGCGGGGGCGCGGCTGCGTCCCTTTCAAGCGACGACGTCGCCCGAGCCCGGCAAGGAGGCGGTCGAGGGCTTCGTCCCGGTCAGCCAACGTCGGGGAGTGGCGTTCCGGACCGGCGAGCCGCAGCACTTCGCGTCAGACGATCGAGCCGATTTTCTCGCCGTCGCGCCAGACGTCGCAGATCGGGCAATCGGGGTCGTCCTGAACCCGGGCGACGGCCTGGCGGTCGTCGTTCGCCAATATGTCCTTGCGCTTGATTACGGCGCCGCCCGCCTTGGCGAGCTTGTTCACACGATAATGACGCATACCCCCTCCCGCTCGATCGAGGGAGCGTGGCCCAACCGGAGACCCGACGCAAGAGGGGGAAAGGAGCCCAGCCGATCCGTTCTGGCGGACTGGAGCCCGCGCTGGGGAGCCGCGACCGAGTCCAAGGCGGGTGCCCTGTGCGGACTTGACGGTGGGCGGCTAGCCGGCGGGCCCCACCGCGGGCGCGGTTCCACTCGGGGAGATGCCGTTCGAGCGTGGATCGGTCCCGGTCGCAAGCATCGCATAGGCCAAAACGGCGACGACCAGAACGACCAGCAGCACTATGACGAAGCAGCCCCTTTTGTTGTCCTTCGCGTCCTTGGTCACACCGCTGCTCCTCCTTCAGGCAGGCGTGAACGGACGGCATTCGCGCGGGTTGCGGGCCGCGTAAAAAATCCTCGGACAGAGCTTTCAGCCGAGTTTGAGGCAAGCGGCCTCCGCTTCTGAAAAGGCAGCGTGGCGAAAGTGGCGCGGTTGCGGACCCTTTCACCGATCCATCCTGGCGCTGCACGGGGCGCAGGCCGAAACCGTCCCGTTCGTTTCCGCCATTACTTGGAAAGCCGGGTCGGCCAGGCCGGGATATCTGAATGCGTTATTCGGTCGCGTCAAAAATAATCCATTTTTCCCCTTTTTATCTCAATATCTGATACGTCTTCCTTCGACCGCGGGGCCGCTTCGGCGCAGCCTCGCCGCATCGGAGGAGCGCCATGAAAAGCTGGGTCCGGCTAGCCGCTTTCGCCGCCGTCCTCACGGCCCCGGCCGCGCCGGTCCCGGCGCAGGTCGCGGCCCAGGTTCCGCGCGGTCGACCCGACGCCGGCACGTTCGAGGTTCATGCGATCGACGTCGGTACCGGTCTCGCAATCTTCGTCCAGGGCCAGGATTTTGCCCTGCTCTACGATGCCGGCAGCAACGACGACGGGGCGCGGGGGGACCGAAACCGGGTCTTGGCCTATCTGCGCGCGATTCGCCCGGACCTTCGTATCGTCGACCATCTGATCCTCAGTCACCCCCACAAGGATCATACCGAGCTGCTGCCCGACATCCTCGATGCCTATGAGGTGCGTCACGTCTGGAACTCCGGCGCCTTCAATCCAATCTGCAGCTACCGGGCCTTTCTGACCAGGACGGCCGCGGAGCCCGGCGTCCAGTATCACGATGCGCTCGGCGGAGCGGGCAGCTACGACGCCAGCTTCAAAGTCCAGACCTGCTACGGCGAGTCGCTTCCGGCCGCCACGCTCAGAGTGCCGAGGAGTGCGCAGATTAGCGACCGGCCGATTCCCCTCGGCGCAGGAGCTGCGATGACGATCCTCAATTCGGACGCCTCGCCCAAGATTTTCAATCTGGGCGAGGCCAGCCTCGTTGTTCATCTCAGGCTCGGCAAGCGCTCCCTGCTGCTGCCCGGCGATGCCGAGGCCGGCAAAAGAGCACGGCCGTCCGCGCCGCCGGACCCGGGATCGACCGAGGGGAAGCTGCTCGCATGCTGCCTGAAGCGTCTCCGATCGGATATCCTGGTGGTCGCGCACCACGGCAGCAAGACCTCTTCGCGTACCGACTTCCTGAACGCGGTTCGGGCCAGCCAGTATATCGTCTCGTCCGGCCCGCAGGCTTTCTCCGGCGTGATCAATCCCGACATCGACGTCATTCTGGCGTTGGAGGAGCGCGGCGTCGTGTGGCGCACCGATCGGAACGACTTCGGATGCGCGGCCAACCCGGCCAAGACCGGACCCGACAATGACGGTAAACCCGGCGGCTGCGACCATGTCCGAATCGTCATCGACGCGGCCGGCGCGATCGCTGCCGGCTACAACCCCGTCGTCGACTGACCCTGATCCATCGGTCCATCGTCGGGTTCAGCGTCCGTTCCCATGGCGAGCCGCCAGGCAATCCCGACCATGGCGACGACCAGCAGCAATTGAGCCAGGACCATGAGCAGGATCATCACCACGACCGCGGAGGTGCTCTCGCGGGAAAGCCGACCCTTCAGCTCGTCGTTGCGCCCGGAATTCTCCAGCGCCAGATCATATTGGTCGTCCCACTCCTTGATGATCTCCAGGATCTCGGGAGAGGGGTCAATCGGACTGACCATCCGAACGTCCTGGAACTCGAATACGTGGCGGTCGGCGAAAATGTAGTAGGAAACGGCCGCGACCGATCCCACGAGTGCGCAGGCGCCGAAGACGATCGCCGCTCGGTTCGCAGACCAGCGCGCGATATCTTCGCCCTTGGCGATGATTGCGAGGATCGCGACGATGCTGACCGGAACAGTCACGATCTTTACCAGCTGGCCGAGGCTCGGGGGGATATCGATCAGGCCGACGATGACCGCGGCCGACGGCAGCAGCCCCAGCAGGGCCACGACCCCTTTCAGGATATTGCTGGCGGAAGCGATCCGCCGGTTGAGGCTTACGCGCCCACTGCGCGCCCTGGTTTTGCGCGGCGGGGGCTCTACGGGCGAAGACATTTGAGCTCGACGGGCTGGTGGTTCTTACGTTGCGGATTGGGTGTCGCGATCCCGACAGCATTGTTGTGCCAAACTAATGCGCCCCCGCAGACCGGAACGGCATAGAAATGGGTATTGGCTTTGGCGTCTTTGGTGCCAAGCGGCAGCTCACGGATATGTATCCCCTTGCGAGCCTTGAGCCAGGCAATGCATCCTTGCTGATCGCCCCGCCAATTCTCGCGTTTGTGGCAGACCGAGTAGAGGAAATAATAGAAGCGCTGCGGTTCCTGGCCTTTCGAGTGAAAGTAAAGGTGAACGGGTTCCTTGGCGAGCGCCGGACTGAGCGGCGCGCCAAGCAGGGTCACGACTGCCAACGTCCAAAGCCGCCGAAGCGGCAAGACTTGCTGCACGGACATATTGCCCTACATCCTCGCGCCAGGCGGCGACTCCGCTTGGCGATCTTAACTCAAGACGGGGGACGTGGGAACAGCGCGCCATCCCAATTAACTTCAATGATCCGATTTCGAGCTAAGCCGTGCGCGGCGGCGCCCCGCGGCCGCTCTCCGTCCTGTTGCCCGCCTTGCCGGGACAGGCCGCGATTCGGGCGTCGGGGCGCCGCGGGCAGCGGCGCGCGCGGAGGCAGCATGGCCGCCCACGGCAGCCCGAGGGACGGGGCTTGAACCTTCGCGCGGATGCTCCGATGTGTGGTGCACGACCTAACCCGTAAGCAGGAAGCCTCCCCACCATGGACCATGAAGACATCGTCAACGGCCTCGTTCCGATCGTGATCGAGCAGTCGAACCGCGGCGAGCGCAGCTTCGACATTTATTCGCGGCTGCTGCGCGAGCGGATCGTGTTCGTGACCGGCCAGGTCGAGGATCATATGGCGACGCTGGTCACCGCCCAGCTCCTCTACCTGGAGAGCGAGAATCCGAAGAAGGACATCTTCATGAACATCAACTCGCCGGGTGGGGTGGTGACGGCCGGAATGGCGATGCACGACACCATGCAGTACATCCGCCCGCGCGTCGGGACGGTGTGCATCGGCCAGGCCGCCTCGATGGGCGCCTTCCTGCTCTGCGCCGGCGAGCCCGGAATGCGGGTCGCCCTCACCAACGCCCGGATCATGGTCCACCAGCCCTCCGGCGGCGCCCAGGGCCAGGCCACCGACATCGAGATCCAGGCCAAGGAGATCCTCCGGATCCGCCACCGGATGAACGAGCTCATGGCCAAATATACCGGCCAGCCGGTCGAGAAGATCGAGACCGCCGTCGAACGCGACAAATTCTTCAGCGCCAGCGAAGCGAAGGATTTCGGCCTGGTCGACGAGGTCTTCGACAAGCGCCCGGCGCCGGGCGAGGGGGACTCGACGCACCAGGCGGAGGCGGCCTGAGCGGCTGCCTGCGCTTAACGCCGCGTCGGTCAGACTCACTCGCGGGGCATTCGAATGGTAGTTGGCGGTGCAGGCATTCGAGCGCGTGAATCTCAGGCGCCAATTCAGCTACTCCTTGCTGACGATTCCGGTATCATCAGTACGGCGACGGGGTTCATATTCGAATGCGGTGGACGAGGGTTCCTCATTACCAACTGGCACAATGTGTCGGGAAAGCACTTCCTGTCGGGCGAACTTCTCAACGGACGGGCGCCTGTCTTTCTGAGGGCGCGGCTTGCCACGGAAATCGGCGGCCAAGGCGACTTCACCACGGTCCCGCATCGCGTGGAGCTTTACAATCCCGATAGCGGGGCTCCGCTCTGGTATGAGCATCCGGATTACGGAAGCCGGTGCGATGTCGTAGCCCTGCCGTTCGCCCGGCCCGCCAGCACGCCCGCCAATCTACATGTCCCCGCCAATCGTATTCACAACATTGCCATCCCGGTGCGGCCCGGCAGCACCGTTTTCATTCTGGGTTTCCCTCGTAATCTCTCGGTGCACATCGGGTGGCCGCTTTGGAAGTCGGGCTACATCGCGTCCGAGCCACATTACGACGTCATGGTAGGAGGCAAGCTCCAGGAGGTTGGAGGTCATTCTGGCGGAACGGTTTTGCCCGCCTTCTTCATCGATGCCCTGACTCGTTCCGGCATGTCGGGCGCTCCCGTCTTTGCCAATTATACGGGCAACTGGGACATGACCGATCCCTACCGGTCGGTTGACCCGACGCAGCCGGGTTTCCATGACCGAGATGATGTCGCGCTTGGAGAAAACCGCCTGGAATTCGTCGGCGCCTATAGCAGCCGCGTTCCCACCGAAGAGGGAGAAGCAGCCTTGGGCCTGTGCTTCAAGGTCGGAGCCATAGCGGAAATCTGCAGTTCGGCTGTGCTGGGAAAGCATCCGCATTTTGTGTGATCGGCGACTGGCAAGGATTACCCAGCCTTCCTAGGCCGTCCCCCCTTCGTCCCGTTCGCCCGTGCCGCCGCGGCCTTGGCGGGGGAGGTGGCGCGGCCGGCGCGGCGGGCCAGTTCGCTCATCCATTTTCGGGTGCCGTAGACGCCGTTCATCAGGCCTCGAACGCTCAGGTCGGCATCGCGCGTGGGCCAGTGGAGGCCGAAGCCGGCGCCGGCGACCTCGACCTCGGCGATCTCCTTGTCGCTTGCGTTTTCAAGCTCCTCGATGCGTCGCGCCGGGAAGGCGAAGGTACAGCCGTCGGTCAGGTCCACGACGATACGGCCGGTGGTATCATCATAGCGTGCGGCCAGCGCCCGAGGCTCGGTCTCCAGCATCGCCCGACCCCGCGCCTCGGCCGCTTCGATTTGCGCATCGGACCAATGCTCCGTCATCTTCGGCCTCCTTGAATTTCGTCCCAGCGGGCCAGGAACGCATCCTGGCTCTCCAACACCACGTCCATTGCCCGACGCCGGTCGTTCGCCTTCATGCCCACGGCGTAAGTGATAAGCGGAAGTCCTTCGTCTCCTCGGATGACGATCTTCAGCTCGCCATCACCATAAACGTGGACGTGCGCGGGCTCGTGATCGTCCGTGTGAATCGAGAACCGCAGCCCGTATTGAAAATGAACCGTCGGCACTGCGTAACCTATCCGCTGGGTTAATTCAAATTTTGAGCTTCTTCCCGTCGGAGGAATAACCGCGCCGGTCGCCGCCACAAAATTCGGATATTGCCCACCTCGAGGTTGCTGGCCGCCGAGCCTCGGAACCCCGCTCGTTCCCCTTTGTTACGGAAGCGCCACATCCAAAGGGGACTAACAATGAACCGCAACGTCACGATCGGCCTCGGCACTCTCATCGTCATCATCATCATCGTCGCGCTGCTTTTCTAAGCGGTCGACGGCCGCGATGGCCGCGACGGTCGCGGCTCAGGCTAACCGCCGGCGAGCAGCAGGGCTGCCAGCTGCAGCGCCGGGAACATCAAGGCGTAGAGGAAAGCGCCAGTGCGCAGATCGCGGGAGTAGCCGGGGCGCAGCAGCAGCCAGACGAAGACGACCGGCAAAGCGAGGATCGCGATCAGCAGCGGTGCAGTCAGGCGCCGAGGCTCGTCCATGGGGGCTTGGGCGTCCATGGCTGGGAGGCTGCCATTGCGGCTTGCGTCCCACAAGCTCATCCATGGCAAATGCCCTGAATTGGGGCGGCCGGGCCTTGTCCGGCTGAGGCATCGGGGCCACATTGATTTTGTAAGTCATTGGGAGGGGAACCAATCCCGTCCTGCGGCACTCCCGCAATCACCGGCAACAGACGTTAATCAATAAGCCATTGTGGTCGTGCGATAGTGCGGGCTAGGATGGCTGGATAGGCAAAGGGCGCCACACGGAGCGCCCGTAAGGATCGGAATGACGAAGCTAAGCGGCAGCGACTCCAAGAGCACCCTTTATTGCTCCTTCTGCGGGAAATCGCAGCACGAGGTGAGGAAGCTCATCGCCGGGCCCACCGTGTTCATCTGCGACGAATGCGTCGAGCTGTGCAACGACATCATCCGCGAGGAGACCAAGTCGTCGCTGGTGAAGACGCGCGACGGAGTCCCGACTCCGCTCGAGATCTGCAAGCATCTCGACGATTACGTGATCGGCCAGAGCCACGCCAAGCGCGTGCTCTCCGTCGCCGTCCACAATCACTACAAGCGCCTGGCGCACGGCTCGAAGGGCGGCGAGGTCGAGCTCTCGAAGTCCAACATCCTGCTCGTCGGCCCGACCGGCTGCGGCAAGACGCTTCTCGCCCAGACCCTGGCGCGGCTGCTCGACGTGCCGTTCACCATGGCCGACGCGACGACCCTCACCGAGGCCGGCTATGTCGGCGAGGATGTCGAGAACATCATCCTGAAATTGCTCCAGGCCAGCGACTACAATGTCGAGCGGGCGCAGCGCGGGATCGTCTACATCGACGAAATCGACAAGATCTCCCGCAAGTCGGACAATCCGTCGATCACCCGCGACGTGTCGGGCGAGGGCGTCCAGCAGGCGCTCCTCAAGCTGATGGAGGGCACCACCGCCTCGGTCCCGCCGCAGGGCGGGCGCAAGCATCCGCAGCAGGAGTTCCTGCAGGTCGACACGACCAACATTCTCTTCATCTGCGGCGGCGCCTTCGCCGGCCTGGAGAAGATCATCGCCGACCGCCTGCAGGGCAAGTCGATCGGCTTCGGCGCCTATGTCGCCGCGCCCGAGGAGCGCCGCACCGGCGAGATCCTGCGCCAGGGCGAGCCGGACGATCTTCTGAAGTTCGGCCTCATCCCCGAGTTCGTCGGCCGGCTTCCGGTGATCGCCACCCTCGAGGATCTGGACGAGGTCGCGCTCGTCAAGATCCTCAAGGAGCCGAAGAACGCGCTCATCAAGCAATATGCCAAATTGTTCGACATGGAGGACGTGAAGCTCAGCTTCACCGAGGAGGCGCTGGTCGCGGTCGCCAAGAAGGCGATCGAGCGCAAGACCGGCGCCCGCGGCCTCCGCTCGATCCTCGAGAACATCCTGCTCGACACGATGTTCGACCTGCCGTCGATGGACGGGGTCGACGAGGTGATGATCGACAAGGACGTGGTCGAGGGCCGCAAGGACCCGATCCGGGTCTATGCCGAGAAGAAGGGCGAAAGCGCCGCCTGAGCCCCACCGCCGCATCGTGACGGACCAGCGCGCACTGCCGGACGGGCCAGGCTATCTGACCTGGCTGCCCCGATTCCTCTTCGAGACGGACCCGGTTCCGGAGCGCTATATCGGCAAGGCCTGGCTGACGGTCCTGCTTCCGAGCGTCGCTCTGTCGGCCCTCGTCCAGCTCCTCGCTCCGGAGGCGGCAGAACCGAGCATTCGAGTCGGCACGTACCTGGCGATCCTGCTGCTCGTGGTCGTCGGCCCGATCCTCGAGACCTTGCTGATGATCCCCCCGCTGCTTGGGCTCAACCGGCTGTTCGGACCCGGCGGGGCGGTGCTGGGCAGCGCAATATTGTGGGGCGCCGCCCACAGCCTCACAGCGCCGGCTTGGGGCCTGGTGGCCTGGTGGCCGTTCCTGATCATGTCGATCGCCATGCTGACCTGGCGCCGGGCCGGCTGGGGGCGGGCGATCCTCGTCGTGTTCGCGATCCATGCCCTCCAGAACGGGCTGGCGGCCTTCATTCTGCTGATGGTCGAGTGAGCCGATAGGGAAGTGATTCGCGCTTGCCTGAGCGCAGCCCGCCTATTCCGCCCTCGCGTTTGCCACCTTGTACTGGAACACCTCGGCCTGGGTGAGGCAGCGGCGGGTCGATCCGTCGCCGCCCTGCTCCTTGACCGCCTTCTGGCGATACATGACCTCGGTGAGCAGCTTGCGCGACACGCCCATCCGGATCAGGAAATCGTTGTCCTCGCTCGCGAGAAGCGCGGAATCCTGCTCGATGTCGCCGATCAGGCCGACGGTGCTTTCGGTTCCGCGAAGCACCTCGGCCTCGATCGCGCCGCGGTCGCTGGTGTGCGTGAACATGTGCACGACGAACAGTCCGCCCGGATCGATCATCCGGCCGCGGCCTCCCATGAACACGAAGTTGCAGGCGCTGAAGCAGGCCCAGCCGTCCGGGATTCGGGTAAAGGCCATCGACTGGCGGATCAGCTTGCCGGCCTCGGTGCCCGCCCGCGCGTCGCCTCCGGGCGAACGCAGCCAGATCTGGTCTATCGGCTCATGTTTCTTGAGCGCCGCCGCAAGCCGCGCGGGAGCGCCGCTGTCGATCGCGCCCTCCGCCAGCAGGACCTTCATCCCGCCCTCCTGGCGAAGCGTGAACTGCATCGTCTTGTGCGCGGAGAAATTGAGATCCTTCGGGCAGGTCGGATTCGCCGGGTCGACGGCGGCCTGCGCCCAGGTGGACGAAAGCAGGGCCGCCAGAGCGAGTAAGTTGACGCCCCTCCGCATCGCCTCAGGCCGCGAGCACGTAATTGCCGCCGCCGGGCTTGCGGCACATGCGCTTGTCGACCGTCGTCTCCTCGCCGTCGACGATGACGACGTCGGTGATCAGCATGCAATTGCCGCCGTCGGCCGAAGCCCTCTGATCGCGCACGGTGGACGAGCCCTTGACGCCCGGCCGGGTCTCGCTTTCCCAGGTGGTGGTCGTGCCGACCCCGCCGCGGACGGCGTTGTCGGTGGCCGTCGCGGCCTGGACCTGCTCCTTGCAGTCGAGCTTGCGGATGATCGCGTCGGTCAGAAGCGAGGCGACCGGCAGGCCGGCGGCGATCAAAGCGCCCGGAGCGCCGCCCCAGCCGCCCAGCGCGGTCCCGGCGATTCCGCCGGCGATGGCGCCGAACATGCCGCCGCTTTTCTTCTTCTTCGGGGTGCACTTCGTTTCCCCGGAATCGGCTTTACGCTCCTTGGCGTAAACCGGCGGCTGGACCGAAAGCAGAAGAAGCGGAACGCACGCGAACAGATACCGACGCATAATATGACTCCCCGAGCCTGACTGGCCTCTCGAACGGGCGCTAATCCAGCCGTGTTGCGGCTTCATGCCGCGCGCTCCGCGCCTGTGTGTCAATTGTCGCAGCCCCCGCTCCCGACATAGACGCGACGGCGCCTAACTCCTTGGCGAGTTTGCCATATTAGTGGAGGGTGGGAAAGGGGCAAATCGGCCGGCGCTTTCCGGCCCAGGCGGTTGCGGCTTCGCGACCGGCTGCCAATCGCATTGATGACGGTGGCGCTCACCCCATATAGGTTGCAACCGGGCCTCGAGGGCCTGCATGTGGAGCTTAGATGACCCAGAATTATCCCGTCCTGCCGCTTCGCGACATCGTCGTCTTCCCGCAGATGATCGTGCCGCTCTTCGTCGGCCGCGACAAATCGGTCGCCGCGCTCGAAAGCGCGATGGCGGCGGACAAGCAGATCTTCCTCGTCTCCCAGCTCGATCCGGCCGAGGACGATCCCGACCGCGACGCACTTTACGACATGGGCGTCGTGGCGACGGTGCTTCAGCTGCTCAAGCTGCCCGACGGAACCGTTCGGGTCCTGGTCGAAGGCCAGCAGCGCGCCAACCTCGTCTCGATGGGGATGGAGGACCAGCATCTCGTCGCCGAGGTCGAGCCGATCGAAGTGGACGAGCCGGAGGGCGCCGAGGTCGCGGCGCTGATGCGCTCGGTGGTCGAGCAGTTCGAGAATTATTCGAAGCTCAACCGGAAGCTGCCGGCCGAGACCGCGGTCCAGCTGGGCCAGATCGGCGAAGCCTCGAAGCTCGCCGATTCGGTCGCCGCGAACATCAATATCAAGGTGTCGGACAAGCAGGCGCTGCTCGCCGAGCTCAACCCCGTCCGGCGCCTGGAGATGGTCTTCGCCTTCATGGAGGGCGAGCTCGGGGTCCTTCAGGTCGAGAAGCGCATCCGGAGCCGGGTCAAGCGGCAGATGGAGAAGACCCAGCGCGAATATTATCTCAACGAGCAGCTGAAGGCGATCCAGCGCGAGCTGGGCAACGAAGGCGAGGAAGGGGAGGGCGACGAGCTCGCCGAGCTCGCCCGCAAGATCGCCAAGACCAAGCTTTCGAAGGAGGCCCGCAGCAAGGCGACCTCCGAGATGAAGAAGCTGAAGGCGATGGCCCCGATGTCGGCCGAAGCCACCGTCAGCCGCAACTATCTCGACGTCCTGCTCGGCCTGCCCTGGGGCAAGAAGTCCAAGGTTAAGAAGGACATTGCCGAGGCCCAGGCGATCCTCGACGAGGATCATTACGGGCTCGAGAAGGTCAAGGACCGGATCGTCGAATATCTCGCTGTCCAGGCCCGAACCAACAAGCTGAAGGGTCCGATCCTGTGCCTCGTCGGCCCTCCCGGCGTCGGCAAGACCTCGCTCGGCCGCTCCATCGCCCGGGCGACGGGCCGCGAGTTCGTCCGCCAGTCGCTGGGCGGAGTGCGCGACGAAGCCGAGATCCGAGGCCACCGCAGAACCTATATCGGTTCGCTTCCGGGCAAGATCATCTCGAACCTGAAGAAGGCCGGAAGCTCGAACCCGCTCTTCCTGCTCGACGAGATCGACAAGCTCGGCCAGGACTTCCGCGGCGACCCGGCCTCGGCGCTGCTCGAGGTGCTCGATCCGGAGCAGAACTCCAAGTTCCAGGACCATTATCTCGAGATCGACTACGATCTTTCGGACGTCATGTTCGTCACCACCGCGAACACGATGGACATGCCTCAGCCGCTTCTCGACCGGATGGAGATCATCCGCCTCGAAGGCTATACCGAGGACGAGAAGGTCGAGATCGCCCGCCGCCACCTCATTCCCAAGCAGATCGAATCGCATGGGTTGAAGGAAGGCGAGCTGGTCTTCGCCGAGGACGGCCTGAGGAGCCTCATCCAGCATTATACCCGCGAGGCGGGCGTCCGGACTCTCGAGCGCGAGATCGCCAAGGTTTCTAGGAAGGTGCTTCGCCGGATCCTCGAGGGCAAGACCGAGCGAGTCGAGCTCACTGCGGAGAATATCGGCGAATATTCCGGCGTCCGCCGCTTTCGCCACGGTATGGGCGAGGAAGAGGATCAGATCGGCGCCGTCACCGGCCTCGCCTGGACCGAGGTCGGCGGCGAGCTTCTCACCATCGAGGCGGTCACCGTTCCCGGCAAGGGCCAGATCAAATGGACCGGCAAATTGGGCGACGTGATGCAGGAGTCGATTCAGGCCGCTTTCGCCTTCGTGAAGGCGAGGAGCCCGAGCTACGGCGTCAAGCCGAGCGTCTTCGGACGTAAGGACATCCACGTCCACCTGCCCGAAGGCGCCACTCCGAAGGACGGGCCGTCGGCCGGAGTCGGGATGGTGACCGCGATCATCTCCACCCTGACCGGGATCCCGGTCCGCCGCGACGTCGCCATGACCGGCGAAGTCACCCTGCGCGGACGTGTGCTTCCCATCGGCGGCCTCAAGGAGAAGTTGCTCGCGGCGCTTCGCGGCGGGATCAAGAAGGTGCTCATCCCGGCCGAGAATGAGAAGGACCTGATCGAGATCCCCGCGACCATCACCGGCGGACTCGAGATCGTCCCCGTCAGCCATGTCGACGAGGTGCTGAGCCACGCTCTTGCGACGCCCGTCGCACCGATCGACTGGACCGACGCCGACGATCTCGCGGCGGTTCCGGCCCCGGAGCTGGCGACGGCCCCGGACGAAGCCGTCGGAGCGTCGATAAGGCACTAGCTGTCCTCCCCCTCGCCAGATGGGGAGGGGGACCACCCGAAGGGTGGTGGAGGGGTAATCGCACAGGCCTCGCCATCACCCCTCCACCATGCTTCGCATGGTTCCCCTCCCCATGGCTCCGCCATGGGGAGGACGATTGTTGCGCCGCATCAACGAATTCGGATCAGGACGACACGATTTTCCAACGGAAAGTCGCGCTTTCCTTTTGACTCCTCTTCCGCTCCTGCCGTTAGATGGAGGGAAGCGCGCCAACTGCGACTCAATCGGAAAAAAGGGGGTTCGGGAGAGATGAACAAGCAGGAGCTTATCGGGGCGGTGGCCGATGC
>DASVVM010000080.1:0-24619 GCA_036386555.1 Allosphingosinicella sp. | reverse complement strand
GACCTTCTGGGTCGTCGTCAGGGTCTCGCAGGCGACCCGCGCCTCCGGGTCCTTGGCGAGGAAGAGGTCGACGACGGCGTCGGAAATCTGGTCGGACACCTTGTCGGGATGGCCTTCGGACACGGATTCGGACGTGAAGAGATAATTGCTGCGCATCGGGAAAAACCGGCCTTCCTGAAATCTGCGGGAGAAAAGGATATAAAGATATCCTTATATGTGCCCTCCCTAGCCGTCTTTGCGTCTCCCTGCAATGCGCTGCGCGACCAGCCCCAGTCCGACCAGAACGAGTGAGAAGAGTAGCGGGAGGATATTGCCGAGCCGGGCGAAGGGCGTCGGCGGCCTGGGCGCCGGCAGCCGGGTGTCGATCACCCCCGCCGTCCGCCAGGGCAGGCTTTGAAGCACCCGGCCGTCGGCGTCGATCACCGCGGAGATCCCGGTCGGAGTGGAGCGAAGCACCGGAAGCCCTTCCTCGAGCGCCCGAAGCCTCGCCTGGGCGAGGTGCTGCGGCGGCCCCCAGGCGCCGAACCAGGCGTCGTTCGAAGGATTGAACAGGAAGGCCGGTCGGTTCTTGCGGTCGACGACCTCGCCGGAGAAAATGATCTCGTAGCAGAGCTGGAACCCGGCCTTGCCGATGACGGGCAGGTCGAGCGTCTGCGCCCCCGGGCCCGGATCGAAGTCGACGTCGCCCGGCGCGAGGCGCGAGAGGCCGAGCGAGGAGAGGATCGGGCGCATCGGCAGATATTCGCCATAGGGGACGAGATGGGCCTTGTCGTAGCGGGCGAGGATCCGGCCCGCCTTGTCGATCGCGAAGACGCTGTTGGTGGCGCTGGTGATGTCGAGCCCGTCCGACGAGCGCCAGGTGACTCCGCCGGTGAGCAGCAGGTCCTTGTCTCCGAGCATGTCGGCGACCTCGCGGCGAAGCTCCAGCATCTCGAGGATATGGCCGGTATCGCGAAGCCCGTTCTCAAGCGGTCTCGTCACGGCGGCCTCGGGCCAGAGCAGGAGGCGCGGCTCGCGCCCGCCCCAGGCCGAGAGCCGCCGGAGCCGCTCCATATTTTCCTGCTGGAAGCCCTCCCGCCATTTGTCCTGCTGGCCGATATTGGGCTGGACGATTCGAAGCGCCGGCCCCGGCGGGCCGCTGCGGCCCTCGCCGGCCATGCCGCCCAGCCCCCCGAGAAGACCCACTATCGAGAAGGCCGCGAAGGCCTCTCGCCACCGCCTGAGCCAGAGCAGGAGAAGCGTTCCGGCCAATATCGTCGTGAGCCCGGAGAGGCCGTAGGTTCCGACAAGCCTCGAAGCTCTGGCGAAATGCGTCCCTATCAGGGCAACTCCAGCCGGGTTCCAGGCGAAGCCGGTGAACAAGGTCGCCCGAAGCCATTCGGTGACGATCCAGGCGGCGGCGAAGAGGAGGACGAGCCGCATCGCGTCCGCCCGCCCCCAGCGCCAGGCCAGGCCCGCGGCGGCGGCGGGATAGACGGCCAGGTAGAGCGAGAGCAGGACCACCGCCAGATAGCCGAGCGAAGCCGGCATCTCGGCCTGGTAGGTGAAGGCGGTGGCGATCCAGTTGAGGCCGAGGATGAAATGGCCGACCCCGAACCACCAGCCCCGGGCCAGGGCGCTGCGCAGGCCCGGCGCGGAGCGCACGAGCCAGAGGAGCAGGGCGAATGCCGCCAGGGTCAGCGGCCAGAGCCCGATCGGCTCGAAGCCGCAGGCCGCGGCCAGGCCGGCGAGGAAGGAAAGGGCGAGAGGCTTCACCGGCCGGTCATTGCGAAAGCAATCCGGAAACATCCAGAAAAATCCACATTCCTCCACATTCCTCCACATTGCATCACATCGGTGGCGATGACATTGAGGTCCGATGACGCTGCCCCCTTTCCACCTCGCCTTCCCGGTCCACGACCTCGAGGCCGCCCGTGCTTTCTACGGCGGACTGCTCGGCTGCCCGGAAGGCCGGAGCTCCGCCGAGTGGATCGACTTCGATTTCTTCGGCCACCAGATCGTCGCGCATCTCGACCCGGCGATGGAGGCGAGGCCTCACCACAATCCGGTCGACGGCCACGACGTGCCGGTGCCGCATTTCGGAGCCGTGCTCGGCATGGCGGCCTGGGAGAGGATGGCGGCGAGGCTCGAGGCCGCCGGCGCGGAGTTCGTCATCGCGCCGACCGTCCGCTTCCGCGGCCAGCCGGGCGAGCAGGCGACGATGTTCTTCCTCGATCCCTCCGGCAACGCGCTGGAGATCAAGGCCATGGCCGACCCGGCAAACCTGTTCGCGAGGTAATTAATCCTCCCTGCCGCGAAGCGGTGGGGAGGGGGACCATGCGAAGCACGGTGGAGGGGTAAAAGGCGCAGGCCTTCCCCGTCTCGCGCCAGACCTTCGGATTCCCGCGCCTTACCCCTCCACCACACTTCGTGTGGTCCCCCTCGCCATGCTGCGCATGGGGAGGATTATTAGGCCGCCGCCCTGGCGGCGGCCAGCACCGGCCCGCGCACGGCCGGCAGAAGGCCGCGGTAGAGATTGGCCATTTGCGCGGCCATCGCGTCGGGCGTGTAGCGCGCCGCGCGCTCCCGCGCCGCCCGGCCGAGTACGGCGCGTTCGAAATCGTCGCCCACCAGATTGCCGATCGCGCGGGCGAAGCCGTCTTCGTCGCGCGGGTCGACGAAAACCGCCACCTCCTCCCAGAGCTCGCGGTATGTGGGAATATCGGACAGGACCAGCGCGCAGCCCGCCGAGGCAGCCTCGAGCACCGCGAGGCCGAACGGCTCGTGAAGCGCCGCGGAGACGAAGACCGGACGCGCCGAGAGCCAGCGGCCAAGCTCCTCCTCGCCGAGCGTGCCGAGGCAGTGGATGTTGTCGAACAGGACCCGGGCGCCGTTCGGCCCGGCAAGCGGACCGGCGGCGCGCACCGGCACTCCGATCCTTCCGGCGGCCGAGTCGAGCATTCCGAAATTCTTGCCCTCGTCCCAGAGCCGGCCCGAGGTGAACACGAAATCGTGCGGAATCCCGTTCGGAACGGCTACCGGCGAGCGGCCGTGATGGACGGTGCGGGGGGTGGCGTCGAGGCCATGGTGGCGCTGAACCGACGCGCCGAAGGCCGAAGTGGGGGTGACCACGGCGCCGGCCGAGCGGAGCCCCCGCGCGACCAGCTCGACCTGCCAGCGAAGTTCGGCGGGGAGCCTGGCGCCCTCCACGGCCTCCCAGCGGCTGGCGATGCAGCTGTGGAGTACGGCGACGACCGGCCGGCCGAAATCGGCAAGCGCCGCCAAGGCGGGCGTGTTGAGCTGGACGATGTCCGCCTCCGTCTCGGCGGCGAGAGCGGCGATCTTTTCAGCCGTCCGGGCCATCGCCGCTTCCGTCCGACCCGTCCCCTCCGGCCCGAGACCCGGGTCTACGAGCCGAAGCCCGGGAACCGCGACCGCCGCCTTGGCCTGCCCGGCGGTCGGCGCCGGGCCGGTGGGCGCGAGCACCGTCCGGTGGCCGAGCCGGAACAGGCCTCGAGCGAGATCGAGGCTGTATTGCCAGGTTGCGCCGACCGGATCGGCGGTGATGAGGATTCGAAGCGAGGGCTTCATCTGGGCCCGTGCCGCCCGTCGGAGACCGCAAAGGCGGCGGTGTTCAAAAGGCGCTTCTTCAACCCTTTGTCTTTCCAGTTTACGGCAGGCGCGACGCGCGTGCACGGGGACTCGACGGATAGATGAATTGGCAATCGTGGGAGACGCAACGCGGGCCGACGGCGCTGAACTGCACCTCTTCGCTAAACCGACCTATGCCGGCCATGGTTCCGCTTTTCAGTGAGGAAAATGGGCCACGCCGCCATGCGCTTAGCACCTCGCGGCGCACGCCAAGCTTGCACTCCGCGCTCGGGCGGGGCAGAGCCCCAACGGATGTGCCCATTTGAGCGGCTCCACGCGTTTGGAGGCCGCCGCAGGACCTTTGAGGTGAACGTGATCTTCTGTTTGAACCGTGCCCGTCAGGAGCGCGCCCGATGAGCCTCCACGATCCCAAGGCGATCAACATCGCCATCGTCGGAGTTGGCAATTGCGCGAGCTCGCTCGTTCAGGGCCTCGCTCATTACCAGAACGGCGGAGCGAACGACCAGATCGGGCTGATGCACTGGGACCTGGGGGGATACCGGCCCAAGGACATCAGGCTGGTCGCGGCCTGGGACATCGATCGCCGCAAGGTCGGAAGGGACGTCGCCGCCGCCATCTTCGAGAAGCCGAATTGCACCGCGGTGTTCTGCGACCATGTCCCCGAAAGCGGGGTCACGGTGGAGATGGGACGGACGCTGGACGGCTATTCCGAGCATATGGCCGAATGGCCGGACGAACGCACCTTCCTGCCCGCCGACCTTCCCCAGCCGGACAAGGCCGAAGTGGTGCGCCGCCTGAAGGAGACCGAGACCGACGTCCTCCTCAACTATCTGCCCGTCGGCAGCCAGGAGGCGACCGAATTCTACGCGGAATGCGCGCTCGAGGCCGGCGTTGCCTTCGTCAACAACATCCCGGTGTTCATCGCCTCGGACGAGGCCTGGGCCGAGCGGTTCCGAAAGGCTGGCGTCCCGATCATCGGCGACGACATCAAGGCGCAACTGGGCGCGACCATCGTCCACCGGGTGCTCACCGATCTGTTCAAGAAGCGCGGAGTCCGGCTCGAGCGCACCTACCAGCTCAACACCGGCGGCAATACCGACTTCCTCAACATGTCGAACCGCAAGCGGCTCGCTTCGAAGAAGATCTCCAAGACGGAGGCCGTCCAGTCGGTCGCCGAGCGCCGGATCGACGATGAGAACATCCACGTCGGGCCGTCGGACTATGTCGCCTGGCAGAACGACAACAAGGTCTGCTTCCTGAGGATGGAAGGCTCGATGTTCGGCGGAGTCCCGATGAACCTCGAGCTTCGCCTGTCGGTCGAGGACAGCCCCAATTCGGCCGGCGTCGCGATCGACATGATCCGCTGCGCCAAGATCGCGATGGACCGCGGCCTGGCGGGTCCAGTCCACCCTGCGGCCGCCTATTTCTGCAAGCACCCCCCGGTGCAGACCACCGACGACGAGGCGCACGAGGCGCTGGAGCGCTTCATTCGGGGGTAGAAAATGCCCCGAACCTTCCTTCGATATGCCGTTTCGACGGCGTAATCCGCCGCGTTGGGGCGATTACGCGTTGCCCACCTGGCGCTCGACGTTGAGCGCCGCCTCGACCATCCGCTCCCAGACGTCCGGATCTCCGGCGGCGGCCATGACCGGATCGGGCTCGCGCATGGTGCGCAGGATCGAGAGCGCGTCCTGGACATATTCGTGCCAGGTCTCGTCGACGTTCGGGCCTGCGGAAGGATCGTCGCCTTCCGCGTTGATGCTGTGCGCCCGCCCGGCGAGCACCCGGGCGATTCGCTCGACGAGCGTCAGATTCGAGACGGGCATTGACGAACCTCCTTCGTTTCGAGGGGACAGCGGAGAAGGGCGCGGCGGGTTGCGCCGCATCTTCGATGGGCCGGCGCTTGAGGCGCGGCCGAAACGAGATCATTATCCGAAACCGACTCGTAGGGGGGATCGAACCATGACGCCGGGGCCGGATTGCATAAAGCTCGTCCAGGAGTTCGAAGGCTGCGCGAAAAGGCGGCCCGACGGCTCGTTCGAAGCCTATCCGGATCCGGGCTCGGGCGGCGATCCCTGGACGATCGGCTGGGGTTCGACGGGCCCGGACATCAAGAAGGGAGTGGTCTGGACCCAGAAGCAGTGCGACGACCGCTTTACCGCGCATCTCGGCGAGTTCGCGGCGAATGTCAGCAAGGTCCTCGGCGGCACGCCGACCACCCAGAACCAGTTCGATGCGATGGTCAGCTTCGCCTACAATGTCGGAGTCGCCAACTTGTCCGCAAGCACACTTCTCAAGAAGCACAAGGCCGGCGACTATAAGGGCGCGGCCGCCGAATTCGGGCGCTGGAACAAGGCGGCGGGCAAGGTGATGACGGGGCTTACCCGGCGCCGGGCGGCGGAGGCGAAGCTCTACGCGGGGTAAACTGCCTCCCCAGCGCGAAGCGGTGGGGAGGGGGACCATGCGAAGCATGGTGGAGGGGTGATCTGCCTGAAGCCTCGCTAGGTCACCCCTCCACCAACTTCGGTGGTCCCCCTCCCCACGCGAATCGTGGGGAGGCAAAAGATCAAAGAACCTCGAACAGCCCCGCGGCGCCCATGCCGCCGCCGACGCACATCGTGACGACGACCCACTGGACTCCGCGCCGCCTGCCTTCGATGAGGGCATGGCCGGTCATCCGGGCGCCCGACATTCCGTAGGGGTGGCCGATCGAGATCGAGCCGCCGTCGACATTGAGGCGGTCGTCGGGAATCCCGAGCCGGTCCTGGCAATAGAGGACCTGGACTGCGAACGCCTCGTTGAGCTCCCAGAGGCCGATATCGTCGACCTTGAGCCCGAACCGGTCGAGCAGCTTGGGGACGGCGAAGACCGGGCCGATGCCCATCTCGTCGGGGTCGGTGCCGGCGACCGCCATTCCCACGTAGCGGCCGAGCGGCTTCAGGCCGCGCTCGGCGGCGAGGCCCGCCTCCATCAGGACGCAGGCCGAGGCTCCGTCGGAAAGCTGGCTTGCGTTGCCGGCCGTGATCATCGCCTCCGGGCCCATCACCGGCTGGAGCTTCTGCAGATCCTCGATCGTCGTCTGCGGACGGTTGCCCTCATCCTTGGTCAAGGTCACCTCCTGCATCGAGGTTTCCCCGGTCTCCTTGTTCTTGACCATCATCTTCGCGGTCACGGGGACGATCTCGTCCTCGAACTTGCCTTCGGCCTGGCCCTTGGCAGTGAGCTGCTGCGACCGCAGGGCGTAGGCGTCCTGCCGCTCGCGGCTGACGGTGTACCGCTTGCCGACCACCTCGGCGGTCTGGATCATCGGCATGTAGACGCCGTTGTGCATCGAGAGGAGCTCGGGGTCCGGCCCGACCCGCATCTCGGGGGTCTGGACCATCGAGATGCTCTCGACCCCGCCGGCGACGCAGATCGGCATCCGGTCGACGATGATCTGCTTGGCCGCCGTGGCGATCGCCATCAGACCCGAGGCGCACTGGCGATCGACCGACATTCCCGAGACGGTGACGGGGAGGCCGGAGCGAAGCGCGGCGGTGCGGCCGATGGTGGTCTGGACGCCCTGCTGGAGGGCGGCGCCCATGACGACGTCTTCAATCTCGGCGGGATCGACTCCGGCCCGCTCGACCGCCGCCTTGATGGCGTGGCTGGCGAGGGTCGGCGACGGGGTTGCGTTGAACGCTCCGCGATAGGCCTTGCCGATCGGGGTTCGAGCGGTTGAGACGATGACGGCTTCGCGGGTGGCCATGGGTTACTCCTGGGCAGCTCCCCTCCCTGGAAGGGAGGGGATGGGGGTGGGTAGGCGAGCGTAGCGAGACTTTTCGAGCGTCGGAGTTTCGGCCGCCTTCGGCGGAACCCACCCCCAGCCCCTCCCTTGCAGGGAGGGGAGGCTCGGCGGCCTTCTCATACGAAAATCAATCCGATCCAGTCGGCGACGAGGGCCGGCTTCTCCTCGCCCTCGATCTCGACCGTCACATTGTGGACGAACTGCCACTGGCCCGGCTTCTTCTCCTCGAAGCGGGCCAGGGTGAAGCGGCCGCGAACGCGCTTGCCGGAGCGCACCGGGGCCATGAAGCGGACCCGCTCGAAGCCGTAATTGACCCCCATCTTGACGTCTTCGGGCCGAAGCATCGCGTCCGCGGCCATCCGGCTGAGCAGCGACAAGGTCAGGAAGCCATGGGCGATGGTGCCTCCGAACGGGGTCTTCGCCGCGGCTTCCGGGTCGATATGGATGAACTGCGGGTCTTCGGTGATCTCGGCGAAGGCGTCGATCCGCGCCTGGTCTACGAGGATCCAGTCGGAGACTCCGACTTCGCTTCCGACCTTCGACTGGATGTCTTCGATGCTGGCGATAGGCATGGAGGCCGTCTAGAGCGCAGCCGATGGCAGACTCAAGCCCTGCGGGGACCAGGAACATGGCGGACGCTACGGCAACCGCGCGCTCTGAACTCAGGAAGCTGCACCGAGCGAGCGAGCCGGAGGTGCTGAAGCCGCTGCTTCGCGACGCCGCGCTCGACTCCGATTCGCGGCGGCGGGTGGAAAACCGCGCGCTGGCGATGCTCGGCGACCTTCGCGCCGCGCAGTCTTCGGGCTGGGTCAACCAGTTCCTCCAGGAATATCGGCTCAACACCTCGGAAGGGATCGCCCTCCTCTCGCTCGCCGAGGCCTTCCTGCGCGTGCCCGATCCGGAGACTGCGGACCAGCTCATCGCCGACAAGCTCGGCAATGCCGACTGGCGCTCGCATAAGGGCAAGTCGCATTCGACCCTGGTCAATTCGGCGACCTGGGGGCTCGTGATCGGCCGGGCGCTGGTCAGCGAGACCGAGCAGGCAAGCGCTCTGAAGCGGCTGCTTTCCCGCGCCGGCGAGCCGTTCGTGCGCCAGGCGGTGGGCGCCGCGATGCGCCTGATGGGCGAGATCTTCGTCATGGGCCGCAATATCGGCGAAGCGATCCGCCGGATGGAAAAGCGCGAGAATGAAGGCTTCACCGCCAGCTTCGACATGCTCGGCGAGGCGGCGCGGACTTTCCCCGACGCCGAGCGCTATTTCAGGTCCTACGAAGGCGCGATCCGGGCCGTCGGCAAGGTCGCCGACCGCGGCCACAGCATCTCGGTCAAGCTCTCGGCCCTCCACCCGCGCTACGAGGTGGCCCAGTACGAACGCTGCGTGCCTTCGCTCATCGAGCAGGTCGAAGCGCTTGCGGTCCTGGCCAAGCGGTCCGGGATCGCCTTCACCATCGACGCCGAGGAGAGCGAGCGCCTGGAGATGAGCCTCGACATCATCGAGGCGGTGGCTGGACTGCCCTCGCTGAAGGGCTGGGACGGGCTTGGAATGGCGGTCCAGGCCTATGGCAAGCGCTGCCGGCCGACCGTCGCCTGGGCCGATTCGATCGGCGCCGCGACCGGCCGGCGGATCGCCGTGCGGCTCGTCAAGGGCGCCTATTGGGACAGCGAGATCAAGCGAACCCAGGAGCAGGGGCTGGGCGATTATCCCCTCTTCACCCGCAAGGCCTCGACCGACGTCTCCTACCTCGCCTGCGCCAGGGACATGCTGGCCGCGAAGAACATCTACCCCGCCTTCGCGACCCACAATGCGCTGACCGTCGCCACCCTCCTCGAGTGGGGGGGGACGAGCCGCGACTTCGAGTTCCAGCGGCTCCACGGCATGGGCGAGGGGCTGTACGAGACCTTGGTCCGCGAGCAGGGCTACCAGACCCGGATCTACGCCCCCGTCGGCGGGCACCGCGATCTGCTCGCCTACCTGGTGCGGCGGCTGCTGGAGAACGGCGCCAACTCGAGCTTCGTCCACCAGCTCGCCGACGAAAGCCTCAGCGACGAGGATTTGATCGCCGATCCGGTGGCGAAGATCGCCGCGGTCGGCGGTGCCCGCCATCCCGCCATCCCCCTGCCCCGCGACCTGTTCGCCCCCGAACGGCCGAACAGCCAGGGGATCGACCTGGCGGACAGGGAGGAATTGGACCGGGTGGCCGCAGCGGTCGGCAGCGAAAAGCCCCTCCCCTTCAGGGGAGGGGTTGGGGTGGGGGATGTCGTTCGAGATCCTTCCGCCGGCGCCTCCTCACCCACAGGCCCCACCCCAAACCCCTCCCCTGAAGGGGAGGGGCTTAAGCCCGCCGTGCAATCGACCGGCGAAGGCTCCTTCCAGTGCAAGCCCGAAGCGGAAGCCATGGTCTCCCGCGCGCTCGCCGCTTTCCCCGCTTGGGACTCACGCCGCGTCGACGAGCGCGCCGACTGCCTGGAGCGGCTGGCCGACCTGCTCGAGCGCGAGCGCGACGCGCTGATGCGGATCTGCGTCCAGGAAGCGCGCAAGACCATCCCGGACGCCCTCGCCGAGGTTCGCGAGGCCGTCGACTTCTGCCGTTATTATGCCGCCCAGGCGCGCAAGGGCCTTCAGCCGGTGGAGCTTCCCGGGCCGACGGGAGAGCGCAACCTGCTTCGGATGGGCGGACGCGGGGTCTGGGTGTGCATCGCGCCCTGGAACTTCCCGCTCGCCATCTTCCTCGGCCAGGTCAGCGCCGCCCTGGTCGCGGGCAACAGCGTCGTCGCCAAGCCGGCGCCCCAGACCCCGGAGATCGCGGCCTATGCGGTCGGCCTCGCCCACGGGGCCGGGATCCCGGAGGACGTGCTGGTGCTGGCGCCCGGCGGACCGGACATGGGGGCGGCCCTGGTCGAGGACGGACGGATCGCAGGGATCGCCTTCACCGGCTCGACCGCGACGGCGAAGCGGATCGCCCGCGAATTGCTCAACGACGACGAACGGCCGATCATCCCCTTCATCGCCGAGACCGGCGGGATCAACGCGATGATTGTCGATTCGACCGCTTTGCCCGAGCAGGTGGTTGTGGACGTGGTGACGAGCGCCTTCCGCTCGGCCGGGCAACGCTGCTCGGCGCTCCGGGTGCTTCTCCTTCAGGAGGAGATTGCCGAGCGGACCCTGGAGATGCTGTCCGGGGCGATGGACGCCCTGGTGGTGGGCGACCCCGCTTTGCCGAGCACCGACGTCGGTCCGGTGATCGACCAGGGCGCCTTCGACCGGCTGATGGCGCATCGCGAGGAGACGAAGGCGCGCTGGATCAAGACCGTGGAGGCGCCGGGAAAAGGCCTGTTCGTTCCTCCCACCCTGATCCGGGTCGAAAGGGTCGAGGACGTGAAGAAGGAATGGTTCGGCCCGCTGCTCCACGTCGCCACCTGGAAGGCCGGGCGGCTCGCCGAGACGGTCGAGCGGGTCAACCGCTCGGGCTTCGGCCTGACCATGGGCCTGCACAGCCGGATCGCCCGGGCGGCGGAGACGGTCGAGGAGCTCGCCACCGTCGGCAACCTCTACGTCAACCGCTCGATGATCGGCGCAATCGTCGGCTCCCAGCCTTTCGGCGGCGAGGGCCTGTCCGGGACGGGGCCCAAGGCGGGAGGGCCTCATTACCTGCCCCGCTTCTGCGCCGAGCGGGTGACCAGCACCGACACGACGAGCGCCGGGGGCAACGCGACTTTGCTCAGCCTGGAGGATGTCGGTTTGTAGATAATCCGTCATCCCGGCGGAAGCCGGGACCTCGGGGAGCCCGCCGAGACTACTTGTCCTGAGGTCCCGGCTTGCGCCGGGATGACGGCCTGAGGCTAGAACCGCTTCGACACGCCCAAGTAGACCTGCACGTCCGGCGCTCCGTGCAGCCCGAAATTGGCGCCGGCGTCGAGCTGGAGGTCGTCCTTCGCCATCCAGCCGGCCGAGAGTCCGGCCAGCCACTCCGTCGAATGGCCTGCCGGATCCTCGTTCCGGGTCGCGGCGATCTCGAAGGTCGCGCCGAGGGCCTCGGTCAGCGACATGGAAAGACCGGCCACCGCTCCGTAGGCCAAATGGCGCCCCGCGCGGTCTTCATCGGCGGCGGCTTCCACCTGGCCCGTCAGGCCCAGCTGCACGTCTGCACCGAGGTCGTAGCTGAGCGGCAGGATCAGCCCGGCCGACCACTCCCCCGCGCCGATCGCCGGACCGCCGGTCGGCAAAGTGGCGAACGGCATGACGGCGAGCGAAAAGCCGCTGCCGTCGGGATTGGCCAGGTTCTGCCGAAGCGCGAGGGTGACGTCGCCGACGCCGGAGCCGCGGCCCACCGAGCCGGTCGAGCGATCGCGGACCCGGACATGACCGAAGGCGGTCCACCCGAGCTGGGCTTCGAGAGTGTCGGTAAGGCCGAGGCGAACCAGCAGCTGGCCCGCCTCGAGAGTATCGGTGCGGCTGCCGGAGGTCCGGTCCAGGGTCCAGTCGACGATCCCGAGCTCGACGTCGAAATGGCCTTTGTCGATCGTGCAGGCCGGCGTGCCGAGCCCCGGCCGATCCGGGCAGAAGTCGCGCATCTCGTCGGCCCGCGCCGAGGCCGCGGCGAGACCGAGAGCGAGTGCGGGCAGGATCCGGGCGCCGAGCATCGGGGCACGATAAAGCTCTGGTGTCTGCTGGGAAGCGCAAATTGGAACTCCCCTCCCTGAAAGGGAGGGGCCGGGGGTGGGTAGGCGAGCGCAGCGAGACTGCTTTTCGGAATCTCGAGTTTCGGCCGCCTTCGGCGAACCCACCCCTGACCCCTCCCTTGCAGGGAGGGGAAGATTAGCGAATACCTCCCCCATGACCGACGTCGACCCCTTCATCGCCGGCCTGCCCAAGGCCGAGCTTCACATGCATATCGAGGGCAGCCTCGAGCCCGAGCTGATGTTCGAGCTGGCCCGGCGCAACCGCGTCGAAATCCCGTTCCGGAGCGTCGAGGAGGTGCGTTCGGCCTACAGCTTCTCGAACCTGCAGGACTTCCTCGACATCTATTATCAGGGGGCCGGCGTGCTCCGGAGCGAGGAGGATTTCCGCGACCTGGCGCTGGCCTATTTCGATCGGGCGGCGGCCGATTCGGTGACCCACTCGGAGATTTTCTTCGATCCGCAGACCCACACCGACCGCGGAATCCCGTTCGGAGTCGTGATGGCGGGGCTGCTGGGCGGAATGGAGGAAGCGCTCGACCGGCACGGCCTGACTTCGAAGCTCATCCTCTGCTTCCTCCGCCACCTCGACGAGGAAGCCGCCTTCGCCACACTTCGCCAGGCCGAGCCCTGGCTTGACCGGATCGAGGCCGTCGGGCTCGATTCCTCGGAGCTCGGCCATCCGCCGGAGAAGTTCGCCCGGGTCTTCCGAGCGGCGGGGGAGCGAGGGCTGAAGCGGGTCGCCCATGCCGGGGAGGAGGGACCGCCCGATTATGTCTGGCAGGCGCTGGATGTCCTCGAAGTGGACCGCCTCGACCATGGCAACCGTTCGCTCGAGGATCCGCGCCTGGTCGAGCGGCTGGCGCGGGAGCGGATGACCCTGACCGTCTGTCCGCTCTCGAACCACAAGCTCTGCGTCGTCTCCGACCTGGCGGCGCACCCGATCGACCGGATGCTGGCAGCGGGACTGCACGCCACCATCAATTCGGACGATCCAGCCTATTTCGGCGGCTATGTGAACGACAATTACCGCGCCGTCGCCGGTTCGCTCGGGCGCGAGGCGCTGGCCAGGCTGGCGCGCAACAGCTTCGAGGGCTCGTTCCTGGCCGAGGCGGAGAAGGGGGAGCAGATCGCTCGGCTGGATCGGTACTTGGCTCAGCCGTCACCCTGAACTTGTTTCAGGGTCCGGCTCGTCGCCCGCTCAAGGGGTGGAAGCCTGGATGCTGAAACAAGTTAAGCATGACGGTTACTCCGTCCGGCAACCTTCTTCGACGGCCCTCTGCACCTCCGGATAGGGCATGATGTGCCGCCCGTCCGGCCCGGCCGTGAACGAGGTCTGGGTCGGGTAGGCGAACTCCACCCCGAGCTCCGCGAAGCGGCGCAGGATGTCCAGCATCACCGCCTGGCGCACCTCCAGGAAGTCCGGAAGGTCGGCGGCCTCGACGAAGAAGACCAGTTCGAGGTCGATCGATGACGCCATGAAGGCCGTGACGTGAGCCCGGTCGAAGCGGGCCAGCGGCTGGCGCTCGACGATGGCGCGAAGCTCGCCCGGAAGCCCGGCCAGCACCTCGACCGGGGTCCGGTAGACGAGCTGCAGAGTGATCAGCGCCCTCCGCCGCTCCAGGCGGGCCCAGTTCTGGACCAGGGCGTTGAGGAGGTTGGCGTTGGACATGATCACCTCCTCGCCGTTCACGGCCCGGATGCGCGTGCTCTTGAGCCCGATCCGCTCCACGGTGCCGGTCATCGGCGGATTGCCGAAAGTGATCGTCTCGCCGCGCCGGAACGGCTTGTCGAAGATGATCGAAAGCGCCGCGAACAGGTCGGAGAATATGCCCTGGGCGGCGAGGCCGATGGCGATCCCGCCGATCCCGAGGCCGGCGATCAGGCCGGTGACATTCACTCCGAGATTGGAGAGGATGAGGATGACGGCGATAGCGAACAGGGTCACAGTCACCAGCAGCCGGATGATACCGATCGCCGAGGCGAGGGTGCTCTGCTCCTGGTCGCCGGTGCGATGGGCGACGTAGCCGAGGATGAGCTCTCGCGCCCAGATCGCCGCCTGAAGCGAGGCCGCGATGACGAAACCGATATGGATCGCGCGCATCAGCGCCGGCGGAGTGCTGGCATGCTCCGCGACGAGATTCGCCGAGGTCAGGACGATGAAGAATATCTTGGTCTTGGCGAGGGCCCGCGCGAAGAGGGAGGGCCAGTGCGTGTCCCCGCCCAGCCGCCCGAGCAGCCTGCAGCCGAGATGGCGGACCGCGAGCATGGCAAGCGCGATCGCGATCCCGATCGTCGACGCGACGAGGATTCCGACGAGGTTGCCGCTGATCCATGCCTGCGCCTCGGCGGCGAGCGCGCTGGTCTTCGCGACGAAGTTCGAACTCGTGCCTGCCATCAGGCGGCCTTTGCAGGAATCTTGCCCTTCCCGTCCACCCTCGCCTGCTCTTCGGGAAGAGCGTCGAGGAACTCGATCAGCCCGCGTTCGGCGGAGCTCAGATATTTGGACGCGCGCGGCAGCGGCCGATCGCCGATCGCCCCGGCGTCCTTGGCGGCCTCGATCAGGGCCGGGTGGACATAGGATTTGCGGCTGATCGCAGCGGTGTTGCCGAGCGCTTCGGCGACCGGCTCGATGACGCTCTTCAGCTTGACCTTGCCATGCTTGCGGTAGCGGCGGATCATCTCCTCGAAGGCGATCGTGCTCGCGCCCCAGGTGCGGAAGTCCTTGGCCGTGAACTCCTCGCCCATCGCCTCCTTGATATAGGCGTTGACGTCGCCCGAGGTGGCCGGACAGACGTCGCCCGCCTCGTTGACATATTCGAACAGGTTCTGGCCGGGCAGGTCCTGGGTCCGCCTCGCGATCCGGACGAGGTTGCGGTCGGTCAGGGTGACGGTGCGCTTGACGCCGTGCTTGCCCGTATAGGTGATCTTGAGCTGCCCGCGGCTGACCTTGGCGTGCCGGTTGCGAAGCGTCGTGGCGCCGAAGCTCTTGTTCTCCTTCGCATATTCCTCGTTGCCGACCCGCATCCTGGTCTCGTCGATCAGCCGGACGACCGCGGCGAGCACCGTGTCGCGCACCGTCGGCTTGCCGGTCAGATCCTCCTCCACCTTCTTGCGCAGCTTTGGCAGGGCTCGGCCGAAGGCGGCGAGCCGCTCATATTTCGCCGCTTCCTGCCGGGTCCGGAAGTCGGGATTGTAGCGATATTGCTTGCGGCCCCTGGCGTCGTAGCCGGTCGCCAGGATGTGGCCGTTGGGCTTGGGGCAGAACCAGCAGCGTTCGTAGGCGGGCGGCATGCCCACGGCGTTCAGCCGGTCGATCTCGTCGCGGTCGGCGATCCGGCTTCCGTCGGGCGCGAAATATTGCCAGTAGCGGCCCTGGCGCTTGCGGGTGATCCCGGGGAGATTCTGGTCGTCGACGAAGCACAGCATGCGGCGTCTAATCGCCCGCTCGGGCGCTTCGTTCCGGAACGCCGGCCGGGACTTTCCGTTCAAGGGCCGAAGGAGCCTTGTCCATGCCCAGTCTTTCCGAATCGAAGATCCTGATGATCGCTACCGACGGCTTCGAGGATTCCGAGCTGCTCGAGCCGCGGCGGATCCTTCGGGAACGCGGCGCCGAGGTCACCCTCGCCTCGCTCGAAAAAGGCGTGATAGAGGGGGACAATGGCGCCACCGCCGGGGTCGACCGTACGATCGAGGAGGTCGAGGCGGGCGATTTCGACGCCCTGATCCTTCCCGGCGGCACCAAGAACCCGGACAAATTGAGGATGGACGAGCGGGTGGTTGCGACGATCCGCGCCTTTGCCGACGCCGGAAAGCCGATCGCGGCGATCTGCCACGGACCGTGGCTTCTGATCGAGGCCGACGTGATCCGGGGCCGGCGCGTCACCGGCTGGCCCTCGATCCGGACCGACCTTCGCAACGCCGGCGGCGAGGTGGTCGACGAGGCGGCCGTGACCGACGGCAATATCGTCACCAGCCGCAATCCCGACGATATCCCCGCCTTCACCGAGGCCCTGATCGCGCTTGTGGAGAAGGTGGGGGCGGAGCTCGAGACGGCGTGACTCTCCGTCATCCCGGCCTTCCTATTCCGCGGCGGAGAGCACCGCGCGCCGCGCCAGCCTCCGGTCGAAAAAGCGGTTCAGCGCCCGCTGCGCCGGCCGCTCGACGCCGTGATAAAGCGCCACCGACGCCAGGAATGTGATCAGCAGGAACAGCCCGATCAGCCCGGGCGGCACGTTCGCCGGATCCGCGACGAACAGGATCTTGAAGACGATGTAGAGCAGGAAGTGGACCAGGTAGGTCGAGTAGCTGATCTCGCCCAGATAGTGGATCGGGCGGACGGCGAGCGGATTGCCGGCGCGGTCGGCGGTGAGGGCGACGACCAGCAGCAGGCCGGCGAGGATCAGCGGCACGACCAGGGTCTCCGGAGCGCCTGCGGCGAACGTCAGGAGCAGAGCCGCCGCGACGAGAGCGCCGGCGAGGGCGGCCGTCATCCGGGGAGTCGAGCACCAGCGCTGCCACAGGGCGCACAGGATCGTCCCCATGGAGAATTCGGTCGCGGCGCGGAGCAGGCCGAAGCGCGGTATGTCGCGGTCGAGGATGAACGCGCCGTTCCACCCCATGACCGCCGAGAGGACCAGGGCCAGAAGGAGGAGGGCCGCGATCGCCCAGGTGGGCGAGAGCTTCTTCCAGTCGACCGCCAGCACGATGAGCGGGAAGAGCAGATAGGCCGCCGCCTCGCCGCTGATCGACCAGCTCGGGTCGTTCCAGGTCAGCGCGCTGGTGAATCCCCAATTGTGGATGAGGAGGACGTGGAGCGGAAGCTCCTGCCAGGGATAATGGGCCGTGTTGAGCTCGCCCGTCGCGGCCACCAGGGTGGCATAGACCACCGTCAGGGCGAGGACGAAGATGTGGAGGGGCCAGATCCGCGCCGCGCGCCGCGCGAGATATTTCGGGACCGCCGCGAACCCGTCGCGGCGGAGGCGGTCGGAATAGTTCAGCCACAGGACGAAGCCCGACAGCATGAAGAAGAGATCGACCGCGAGATAGCCTTTGGACAGGACGAAGCTCGCCCCGTCCGGCAGATAAGAATAGGCCCCGACCCGGATGTGGTAGAGGACCACGAACCAGGCGGCGAGGCCTCGGATGCCGGTCAGCGCCGGAAGGTCGGCGCGCGGGTCGGCCGGGGCGCCGCTCATGCGGGGGCGGTCCCCGCCTGGCCGCGGTTCGAAGCCGGGGCGAAGGCGGCGCGGGGTTTTTCGGCCCGCTCGCGACGGGCGATGAGATTGTCGAGGCCGATCTGCACCCCCAGGATCATCAGGGTGAAGGGCGTATAGGCGATGGCGACGAAGGAGGCGCCGACCAGGTAGATGATCTGGAAATGCTGGAGCGCCGTCGCGAGCGGGGCGATCCAGGCCTTGTCGCCTTCCGCCAGTCGGTAGCGGCGCCGCAGAACCTCCATCCTCACCAGGCCGCCGATGTGGATCAGAAGGAAGAGGATGAGGCCCGGAAAGCCCTGCTCGCCCAGCATCTCGAAATAGGCGCTGTGCCAGGCGCGGCCCTGGTCGATTTCGGTCCGGGCCGCGATCGTCTGGACTCCGGCGGCGCCCTGGGTGGTGACGGTGCGGACCTCGATCTTGTTGCCCAGATAGGCGCCGAAGCCGCCGCCGAGCGGATTTTCCTGGGCGTAGTTCCACGTCCAGCTCCAGACGGCGAGCCTCACCTTGGCCGACGAATCCGATTCATAACCCTGGATGGTCGACATCCGGCCGGTGAAGCTGTCGGGAAGGAAGGGGACGGACGCGACGACGAGCAGGCCCGCTCCCGCGAGATAGAGGAAGCGGCGCTTGACGTCGCGGAGCATGAGCAGGGCCAGCACGGCGATGCAGACGAGGCCGGTTCGGGCCTCGGTGCCGATCGGCATCAGCAGGCAGGCGAAGATCAGTCCGGCCGCGAACATCTTCACCCGCCAGTCCGGCGGAAACACCGTCCCGAACTTCGCCAGCCACAGGATGATCGGGATGAGCGCGATCGCGATCGTCGAGATGGTGCTGCTCTCGTAGAGGTTGCTGTTGTTGGTCACCATGAGGTTGAGGACGCCGTAGCCGCCGCCCGACGCGACCGTCTTCAGGCCCCCGACGATGATGATCGCGGCCGCGGAAAGGGTGAGGAACAGGAGCAACGCCTCGAGCCTGAGCTTCGAACGCAAGGTCAAGGGCAGGAAGATGGCGAAGGCGAGCGACGTCGACGCCCAGTCCCATTTCTCCGCCGCGGCGATCGGAAAATCGGCATTCGACGTCGTGTAGAAGCTGTAGCAGAGGAGGAGCGTCAGAAGCCCCTGGCGGGGCCCGAAGCGAATCCCTTCCTTCTTCTCGAAGAGCAGCCAGCCCGCGAAGGCGAGGCAGGCGACGTACATCGACAGCGGCAAGCTGTTCAGGAGGTAATAGGACAGGCGCTGCGGCGCGACCGTGTCGATATAGGCGTAGACCAGCACGAACAGGAACGGCCGCCGGAAGCCGAGCGCGAGCACGGCCAGGAGGAAGCCGACGAAAAAGAGGTCACGCATCCGGGCGGCTCCGGCCGGGGATCCAGCTGCGCCTTTTGGCGACCGCCGGCTCCGTCCCGGGGGCGGGATCGTCGTCCAGGTCGGGGCGCGAAAGCAGGCGCCAGGCGACGAGCAGGAGCAGGCCGTGCGTTAGGGCGAGCGAGAAATTGTCGATCATCGGAGCCGTCCCTGGCCGCGCTTCATCCCAAGCTCCCTAGAGAAGCGCGGTTGACGGGCCGTTAAGGGTGGCGGGTCCGCCTTTAATTCCTCCCCGAGATTTCTCGGGGAGGGGGACCGCGCGAAGCGCGGTGGAGGGGCTCTTCGGACTCAGCAAGGCCCCTCCACCATGCTTCGCATGGTCCCCCTCCCCTGCAAATGCAGGGGAGGATTTTAGGACCAGCCGTCAGAACCTGCGCTCGTGAACGGCATTGGCCCACGCTTGCTGAGCCATTCGGGCGGCGGTTCGGACGGGGCCGGAGCGCAACGGAAACGCCACCGCGTCGAGCGGCAGATCGGCGAGCTCGGAGAAACGGGCGGTGGGGAGCCGCTCGCAGTTCGCTGCGAGGAATCCGCACAATTTCTCGAAGCGGCGGACGAGAGCCGGATTGGCCCTTTCGCCGCGGCGCGTCGCGAGCTCGAAGCTGTGGCCGACGATGGCGACGATCGGGTGGTCCTCGTCGGCGGCGTGAATCAAGGCGGCCCGCATCTCGTCGAACGAGACCGCGCAGATCTGCAGATGCCTGAGGCTTCCCGGGCGCTGCTCGATCTGGGTGACCGGGATCTCGATCAGGCCCGCGAGCGAGGCTGGGGCGATCCGGCGCGGATCGAGCGGCAGGGCGCTCGGATCGGGATGATGGCTGCCGTTATGGCTGCTGTCGAAATCGATTCCGAGCCGGGCCAGAGCTTCGAGGGTGGCGAGGTCGGCGGCATAGCTTCCGGATCGGAAGGCGATGGGGGGCGGAGCGCCCGCCTCGATCAGGAGGTCGCGGGCGGTCCGGAGCAGGCCGAGCTGGGTCTGGCCGTCGAGTCCCGTCAATTCGAACACAGGGTTCCCGGGATCGGCCCAGGAGGGATGGATATGGAGCTGCACTTCCTGGCCCGCGGCGAGGATCGGTTCGACCATCCTCCGGATCGGCTCGATACCGTAGACGAGGGCCGGCATGGGATCGACGAAGAAGCAGGCCTTCAGGCCGTGATCGGCGAGCCGGCCCAGCTGATAGCTGACCCCCACGCCCGCCGGATCGAAGCTCAGCGCCAGATTCTCCTGCCAGGAAGCGTCGCGCCAGTCCCACCGCAGCTCGGTATCGATGGTCAGGAGAACCCGGGTCGCCATCCTAGCGCCGCCCGAACATTTCGATCTTCGGGCCGATGCGGTTGTTGCGGATGACGAGCCGCTCCCCGCTCCAGTCGCCGACGAAAGCGGTAGACCAGCGGAATCCCGGGGCGACGGAGGCGACATTGTCCTCGATCACCAGCCCGGCGGAGCCGTTCTCCGTCCCTTCGGGCGCGACCGAGATCATCGTCGAATAATTCTCCTTGCCGGTGCCGTGGACGAAGACGTTGCCGGCGATCCGGCCGACGGCGCCGTTGGAAAGGTCGATCAGATAATTGGTGCGTCGGCCCCGGCTGTCGTCGAAGCTGTTGTCCAGCACCTCGATCCGCGGCGCGCGGCTCTTGACATAGTGGCCGCCCCGGCCGCGCTCGAACCGGGAGTTGGTGACCCTGAGGCTGCCGTAATGGCCGATATAGATCGAATGGACTCCGTCGCCCTCGCCGAGGCCGGTGAAGGTCGAATGGTCGATCCGGACCGAGCCCGGCGGACCGTTGTGCGAGAGGATTCCGGATTCGCCGTCCGAGAAGAGCGTATAGGAAACGTCGAGGTCCCCCTCCTGGAGCCGGATCCCGGCGCCATTGCCGTCGGGCACCCGGACCCGGGTGAAGACCAGGCCTTCGACCTGCGCGCCCCTGCCCCGAAGGACGAGGGTCGCCTTCCCCTCGCAGGCGCCGCCGTCGAAGACGGCCTCGCCGCGCCTCTGCGCGACATAGGCGACCCGTCCGGCCTCCTGGACCGCGCATTCGCCGTAGCGGCCCGGCGCGATCCGGATCGTCCCGCTGCCGCGGCCGATCGCATCGACCGCCTCCTGGAGGGTGGCGAAGGCCTGCCCGGACTCGACCACGGCGAAAGGCCCGGAAGGTTGCGCCCGGAGCGGCCATGTCGAGGCGGCCGCGACCGCGGCGAGCGCGAGGGTGAGGCTCTTTCTCATGGAGCCGCTGTTAGGCCGGAGCGGTTGACGGGCCGTTAAGCTCATTGTGGCAGAGGGTGCGAATGCGCATCCTCCATGTCCTCGATCACAGCCTGCCCATGCACAGCGGCTACACCTTCCGGACTCGCGCGATCGTGACCGCGCAGAAAGCGCGGGGGATGGAGGTCGCGTGCGTGACCGGAGTCCGCCATTCGAAAGAGGGCGCCGATCCCGAGACGATCGAGGGCATCGACTTCTACCGGACCCCGAAGCCCGCCCCCGCTCCTTCCCCGCTGCGGGAGTGGCGGGAGATCAAGGCCCTGGAGGCCCGGCTCGACGCTCTGGCGGAGGAGTGGAAGCCGGATCAGCTCCACGTCCATTCCCCGGTCCTGAACGCGCTGGCGGCCTTGCCGGTGGCGAAGCGCCGGGGGCTGCCGCTGATCTACGAGATCCGCGCCTTCTGGGAAGATGCGGCGGTCGGCAACGGCACGGGCCGGGAAGGCTCGGCGCGCTACCGGCTCATCCGGATGTTCGAAACCTGGGCCGCGCGCCGGGCCGACGGGGTCGCAGTGATTTGCGAGGGACTGAGACTCGACCTGATCGGGCGCGGCATCCCTGCGGAGAAGATCATCGTCGCGCCCAACGGGGTCGACCTTAATTTGTTCGGCAATCCGCTTTCCGCCGACCTCGCTCTCGCCCGCAAGCTCGGCCTGGCCGGGGCGGATGTGGTCGGCTTCATCGGCTCCTTCTACGATTATGAAGGGCTCGACGATCTCATCGCGGCGATGCCCCTGCTCCTCGAAAAGCGTCCGAAGGCCCATCTCCTTCTCGTCGGCGGAGGTCCCGTCGAGGAGGCCCTCAAGGCGCAGGCCGAAGCTTCGGCGGCGCGGGACCGGATCCACTTCATGGGCAGGGTCCCCCATCACGAGGTCGACCGCTATTACGGGCTGATCGACATCCTCGCCTATCCGCGCAAGGCGATGCGGCTCACCGAACTGGTGACCCCGCTGAAGCCGCTCGAAGCCATGGCGCAGAGGAAGCTTGTCGTCGCCTCCAACGTCGGCGGCCATCGCGAGCTGATCGAGGACGGAGTCACCGGGACCCTATTCCGGGCCGGGGACCCCGAGGCCCTGACCGAAGCGCTCGACACCATGTTCGCCAATCGCTCCCGCTGGGACGAGCGGCGCGACTCGGCGCAGGCGTTCGTCCGGCGGGATCGTAACTGGTCGTCAAATATTTCCAGTTACATACCCGCTTACCAGAAGCTCACGGGCAAGGCGGTCTGATGCCGAAACTCTCCTTTCTAAGCGCACGCGCATTCGACGCGGGGCTTGCGGCGCTGGCGGGGCTTTCCGCCGGATTCGTCGCCTTCGCGATGCCGGAATCGCTCTTTTCGGGGCTGGTCGAGGCGAGCCGTCTGCCCGACTTCGTCGCGGCCGCTCAGCCGCCGCTGGGCGAGACCGCGCGCCTGGCCGCCGCGGGGGCGGCGTCCCTCGCCGCCTTCGCCGCGGTCTGGGCGCTGATGGCGCTGCTCGGCCGGGTGCCGGCGCGCCGCACGTCCGAAGCCGAGCCCGAAGCGGAAGCGCCGAAGCTTCGGCGGGCCGACGCCCATCCCGACGCCCCCGCCCGGCGGCCACTGCTCGCCCGCGATCTCGGCGAGCCGCTCGACCTCGAGGATTTTCCGGAGGCCGAGACCGAAAGAAACCCCGATTCCGCCGAGGCCCGGCCCCGGCCGCTGCCCGCTTTCCTGGTGCCCGAGGCGCCGGAAGCCGAGCCGATCGCCCAGGCCGAAGCCCGGCCGCACGAGCCCGAGGTCCAAGCCTATCCCGAACCGGAATCGGCCGAAGCCGAGCCTGAGCCTGAGCCCGAGCCGGAAGCGCAGGCCGTGCCCGAGCCTGAAGCCGGAATAGTGCCGATCCCGGAGCTCGCCGCACAGCTTCCGGAAGCCGGAGAGGAATCCGATCAGTCGCTGTCCCAGATGGTCAACCGGATCGAGTTCGGACTGTCGCGCAAGCGCCAGGCGCTGCCCGCCGCCGTGGACCAGGTTCCGGCGACGGAGGATTCGACGGTCGAGCAGGAGAAGATCGGCCACCGCCTGCGCAGCGCGATCAACGACCTGCAGAAGATCGCGTCGACCGGCGGCTGAGAGGGTCACCTCTCCTCGACCGTCAGGGCATCGAGCCGGATCCGGGCGAAGCCCCGCCGCCGCTCCTCCGCGACCAGGGAGACGTCCGCGAGCAGGTGGCCGCGAAGCTCGAAATTACGGACGTCGAGGCCGCTCAGGAAGTGCGCGGCCGCCGCCTCGGCTCCCTCGCCTTCCAGCCGGAAAACGAGCTGGTGGCGGGCGCCCTGGAAGGTGACGCTGGCCCAGCGGCGGCTATGGATCTCCTCGAGCACGAAGCCGGTGAAGTTCATGAAGTTCACGATGTCCACGCGAACGGCCTGCAGGAAAGCCGTGGCGGCATCGTTCAGCGCCGGCGGCGCCTCGGTGGAGGAAACAGTCCGGCTTCGCGGTCGATCCTGTCCATATAGGCCACGACCTTCGACTCCATCCGCGGCCGCGGCGCCCGGCCTTTGCGGATCTCGAAAACCAGCTTCGGATCGCCGGTCGCATCCAGGCCCAGCCGGGTGGGCGATATTCGGGTGCGCTTCAGAAATTGCTCTATCCGGCGCCGCAACGACCATTTCACCAGCACTCCCCTGCGAATCGCTGTTCGTGATATGTTCTCTTATATTCTAATTTCCTATTTGTCTAGGAAAGTTCCTACCAAAACGGATGAATTTGGCGGCGGATCCTGCCCACGCTTCCGTCATCCCGGCGAAAGCCGGGACCTCGGGACAAGAAGTCTCGGCGGGTCTCCAGGAGATCCCGGCTTTCGCCCGGATGACGGGCCTGTTCCTACCGACGCCGCTCGATCAGCCAGAAGAGGATGGTGATCGCCACGCCCGCGGCGAGGCCGGCGAGGAAGCCGATGCTCGGCTGCCCGGCGATGGACCCCGCCACCGCCCCGCCGAGGATGCTGATGGCGAGGATGAAGCCCGCCGCCTGGGTGGAACGTGTGCGCCGAGTCATGGAGGCCCTTTGGCAGGAAGGGGGGACCGACTCAATTCCTCCCCGAGATTTCTCGGGGAGGGGGACCGCGCGAAGCGCGGTGGAGGGGTTCTTCAAGATCCGAAAGGCCCCCTCCACCATGCTTCGCATGGTCCCCCTCCCCTGCAAATGCAGGGGAGGAATTATTTAGTGAATCCCCCGTCAAGCATCACCCTGCGCGGTTTCGAAACCTGAGCGCGCTAGAGCCGCCGAACACCAGCACCGGGGGAAAGATTGCTTCAGCAGATCGCATTCGCGCCGACCGCCTTCACCGAGGCGGCGAGGCTGATCGAGCGTTTCGGCCAATATGCCGGTTCCGAGGCGGCGCTGCGCGCCGATCGGAGCCGCGACCTCGGCAATCTCGTCCATTTCTGCCGCTGGCGCGAGGTCGGGCGGATGATCGAGCTGATGCGCGACGAAGCGGTGACGGGACCGGTGCATTAAGCCGTCGCCCCAGCGAAGGCTGGGCCCCGCGGGGTGAAGAGCGCTGAGCCTTTCACCCGCTGGGATCCCAGCCTTCGCCGGGATGACGGTTACACCGCAATCTTACGGCTGGCGGGCCCCTCCGCCCCCCGCTAGTTTCGCTCCATGTTTCAAGTCGATGCGGGGCGGGGGGTGGCGGCCGCGCTGGCCGCCCTTTTGCTGTGCGCCTGTCCCGGGGCGCTGCTCGCCCAGGAGCAGCCGCC
>DASVVM010000079.1:0-17095 GCA_036386555.1 Allosphingosinicella sp. | reverse complement strand
ATCCTGCTGAACCTCATCCCCAAAGGGATAGGGTGACGACGATCCGACAGCCGACGCCGGACGCCGGGTGGCCACCCGGCGTCCGGCACTGCTCACGCAGCAAAGAAAGAATACATCATTCGGCTACCACGAGGGTGACGGAAGAAGCGGCGACCGATAAGCTTCCGGCCATGAAGCCGAACCTTGCGATCCTGGCGGCCCTCGCCCTCGCCGCGCCCGCCTCGGCCAACGACAGCACCGCCGAGCATGCCGCCGGAGGGCTGGTCCTCACCCGGAGTGCCGACATCGACATGGTCTCCGAGGACCTGTTCGTTTCCGCCGACGAGGTGCGGGTGCGATACGTCTTCCGCAATCGCAGCCCACGCGACATCCGCACCCTCGTCGCCTTCCCGATGCCGGACCGGGACCTTGTGGAGGAGCGGCAGATGGACGTCGCTTACCCTTCCGGGTTCCAGACCCGGGTGGACGGGCGGCCGGTGGCCATGAAGGTGGAGCGTAAGGCGATGCTGGGCGGAATCGACCGCACCGCGCTGCTCGCCGGCCTCGGTATCGCTCCCGATTCGGGGACCGGGAAGCTCGACGGGCTGAAGCCTACGGACAAGGCGCGACTGATGAAGCTCCGCCTCGCCGAGCCCGACGAATATGACGCCGGCCGAGGCCTGGAGCGGCACCTCGCTCCGGCCTGGACGGTGAAGGAGACCTGGTTCTGGGAGCAGGCCTTCCCTGCGGGACGCGACCTCGTCGTCGAGCATCGCTACGTCCCGGGCACCGGCGGCAGCGTCGACGCGGCGCTGGGCTTTCCCGACTTCCGCTCGACCCCCGAAGGCCGGGCCATGATCCGCGACTATTGCGTCGAGCCGGCCTTCCTCGCCGGGCTCGACCGGCTGCGCCGCAGGAGCGCGGCGACTCCGGAGCAGCGTGTCGGCTACATCCTCACCACCGGCGGCAACTGGCGCTCGCCGATCGGCGATTTCCGGCTGGTCGTGGACAAGGGCGCTCCGACCAATCTGGTCAGCTTCTGCGGCGAGGGCGTTCGCAAAATCTCTCCGACTCGATTCGAGATCCGGAAGAAGAACTGGCGTCCCGACCGGGACCTCAGGATCCTCATCGTCCAGGCCCAGCCCGCGGGAGAATGAACATGGTCGGACCGGCGGCACATCCCCACGCCCTCACCCGGCTGATGGAGCCGGTGGCGATGGCGCTGGAATTGTTCGGAGTCTTCGTCATCGTCGCCGGAATCCTCTGGGCGACCGCCCGCTTCCTGCTGCGCGACCTGCGCTCCGGCGACGGGGTCAAGGCCTATGAGCGCTACCGCGCCAATCTCGGCCGGGGGATCCTGCTCGGGCTGGAGATACTGGTCGGCGCCGACATCGTCGCCACCGTCACGGCGCCTCTGACCTTCCGGAGCGTCGGCCTGCTCGGCCTGATCGTCCTCATCCGCACCTTCCTGAGCTTCTCGCTCGAGACCGAGATCGAGGGCCGCTGGCCCTGGCGACGCCGGGGCACGCCCGGCGAGGCGGAATCGCGCTGAGCCTTTCCCGCGGCCGTCGTCCCGGCGGAGGCCGGAATGACGGAGGGATTTAGAAGCCCAAGGTAAACCTTATCGCCGCCCCCAGGTCCGGGTCCATGTCGGCCATGTTCCCGGGGTGGCGGCGGGCGAAGGCGTTGGCGCTCAGGTGGCCGGCCCCGGCCAACAGGTCGATCCCGTAGGCGGCCTCGAGATCGATCTCGCGGCCGGTCGGGGCGAGGTTGAGGAAGCGGCTCTCATAGCCCGCGCTCAGGGTGTCGTAGCTGTAGGAGACCGGCACGTTGAGGTCGAAGCCGCCCGAGCGGACCCGCAAAGGCTGCATCAGCCGAAGCGCGAACCGGTCGCCCGGCCGAAAGGCGCCGCTCTTGCCGAGGTCGATAGACCAGGCATCGCTCTTCAGGCGTCCGTCGCGGGCGAGACCCGCGGCTGCCGGAACCGCGGTCCAGCCCAGGCGGTAGCCGATCGAGGCGTCCCAGCCTCCGCCGAGCCCGACGCTGGCTCCCGCATCGGCGAACCAGCTGGTGCCGCCGCCCGCACCGATCAGCGGCGAGAAGCGGGCGCCGAACACGGTCGACTCCTCGTCCAGCCGAGTCGCGCCGACGCTCAGTCTCGCCGGGCCGATCCGCCGGTCGGCGGCAAGGGAGATTATCCCGTAGCGGGGCTGGACGACCGAGCGGTCGAAGCCCGGCTGAAGCACCTCGCCGCGCTCGGCGGTGACCGTCAGGCCGATCCGCCCGAGCCTGTGGCGAACGCCCAAAGCGCCTGCCGAATCCCCCTGGAAGCCCATCCGGCTCATCGGATCCTGGGCGACCAGGAAGGCGTCGCGATGATGACCCGTGAGGCGCCGCTCGAGCGTCTTGCCGCTCTCGGCAAGGCCGAGCGCCATCGACAGGCGCGGGCTCAGCCGGCTGATCGCGATCCCTGAAACCACTCGCGCCTTGCGGCCGTCCTCGTAGGTGAGGCCGAGCTGGGCGAGGCCGACCTCGGGCTGGCCGTTCAGCTTGCGGTCGACGGTGATGGAGACGGCGACTCCGCGGGCGCCGGCCGTGGCGGTCCTGAGGCCGGGCTGGAACGCCCGGCCGAGCGGGCGATCCTGCTCGGCGCGCCGGAGGGCGGAGAGCAGCGTCATCGTATAGGCCCGCGAGAAGCCGTCGAGCACGACCATTCCGCCCATTGAGGTCTTGGCGTCGCCCATGGCGGTCGAGCCCTGGCCGCTTCCGGCGGCGGTGACGTCTACCGCCTGCCCGCCCGGCAGGCTGAGGCTGCCCTGCGGCTGGAAGGCGCGCTCGATGTTGAGGATTCCGCGTCCGAACACCGGGTCCGTGCCGGGAGCTCCGGCATCGTCCGCGCTTCCGAACAATATCTGCATTATCTGCTGGCCGCTGAGGTTGGGAAAGGCGCTTGCCAGCAAGGCCGCAGCGCCGCTGATCACCGGGGCCGAGAAGGAGGTGCCCGACCAGAGGAACGTGGTTCCAGTGTGGTCGGGGGCCCGTACTCCAACTCCGAGCGCGGTGAGATAGGCGGCCGCGCCGGTGCCGGCCTTGTTCGAGAAATCGGCGATCTGCCGCGAGGAGTTCATCGCCCCCGCGATGATGACATTGCCCGCGGCCGACGCGGACAAGGCGAAGCCCTCGGGATTCGCGCCCGTGGGCTCCTTGCCGTTATTGCCTGCGGAGAGCACGACCAGGATTCCCGCCGCCGCCGCGCGAGCGATCGCGTCATTGACGATCCCGCTCGGATCTTCGCCGCCGAGCGAGATGTTGATCACCTTGGCGCCGTTCGTCCGGGCCAGATCGATCGCCTTGGCGATGTTGGGGTCGCTGTGATCGCAGCCCTTGTCCTCGTCGCACTCACCCGGCGTCGCGGTGTTGAAGGAGAGGATGGTCGAGCCGAAGGCGACCCCCATGGTGCCGAGGCCGTCGCGCGCCGCGGCGGCCACTGCCGAGACGGCCGTGCCGTGACCCTCGGTGTCGGTGATCCCGCGATTGCCGGCGACGTCCTGGCTGCCCGGATCGACCTTGCCCGCGAATTCGGGGAGATTGGGGTTGATGCCGCCGTCTACGACCGCGATCTTCACGCCCTGGCCGGTCGCGCCCTTGTTGTAGGCGGCGATGGCGAGGTGGCTCCCGCCGCCGTTCGACCGGGCATATTCTGCGTCGTTGTAATTGACCCCCATCGACGTCGCCGGAGGGGGCGGAGGCGGTGGAGGCGGAGGCGGCGGCGGGGGAGGGGGAGCCGGGGCCGGAGGGGGCGCCTGGATCGGAGCCGGACCGCCGCCGCCGCCGCCTCCGCCGCACCCCGAAAGGACGAGGCCGGCCGCGCAGGCGGTCATCAGCAGTGCATTGCGAGTGAGCCTGGCGTTCATCCCCGGCCTCCAGCTAACTGGTTCAAATTTGGGAGTTTTCCAGTTCCTATCCTATTCCGCCGATGCTTTCAATTTGCTGAAGACGCCATGCGCCTTATGAGGCGGCCATGCTCCCCTCCCCGCTCCGGTCGATCGACTGCTGGATCTTCGACCTCGACAATAGCCTCTATCCGGCCTCGACGAACCTGTTCGAGCTGATCGACATACGCATGGGCGAGTATATCGCGAATCGGCTGGGTTGCACTCCCTCCGAGGCCAGAATCATCCAGAAAGGCTTCTTCCGCGACCATGGCACCACCCTTGCCGGGCTGATGAAGGAGCATGGAGTCGAGCCGCGCGAGTTCCTGGACTATGTCCACGACATCGATTTCGCCAGGCTGACGGCCGACCCGAGGGTGGTGGCGGCCCTTGACCGGCTGCCGGGCCGGAAGTTCGTCTTCACCAACGGCGACGAGACCTATGCGCGGCGCGTGCTCGACCGGCTGGGCCTCGCCAACGCCTTCGACGGAGTCCACGACATCCACGCCATGGACTATGTGCCCAAGCCCGATCCCCGCGCCTATGCGGCGATGTGCGAGCGCCACGCAATAGATCCGGCGCGCGCCCTCTTCGCCGAGGACATGGCGAGGAACCTGGTGCCCGCCAAGAGGCTGGGAATGACCACGGTCTGGGTCGACAACGGTTCCGAGCAGGCCAGCCACGACGCCGATCCCGCCTTTATCGACTATCGCATTACCGATATCGGCGACTGGCTGGGCGAGATCACGGGAGGAGAGCCGGCATGACCGAAGCGCTGAGGGCCGTGATCGAGGAAGCGTGGGAAAGGCGCGAATCCCTCGGCGGCGACGATTCGGAGGTCCGCCAGGCTGTGGAGTCGGCGATCGCGCTGCTCGATTCGGGCGAGGCGCGAGTCGCCGAGAAGGGCGAGAGCGGCTGGACCGTTAACCAGTGGCTCAAGAAGGCCGTCCTCCTGTCCTTCCGCCTGACCCCGATGGAGGCGATAAGCGGCGGGCCGGGGGGCGCCCATTGGTGGGACAAGGTGCCGTCCAAGTTCGCGGAATGGGGGCCGAACCGCTTCGCCGGCGCCGGCTTCCGGGCGGTCCCGGGAGCGATCGTCCGGCGCGGCGCCTTCATCGGCAAGGGCGCGGTGCTTATGCCCAGCTTCGTCAATATCGGCGCCTATGTCGGCGAGGGTACCATGGTCGACACCTGGGCGACCGTGGGAAGCTGCGCCCAGATCGGCCGCAACGTCCACATTTCGGGCGGCACCGGCATCGGCGGGGTGCTCGAACCGCTTCAGGCGGGACCGGTCATCGTCGAGGACGACTGCTTCATCGGCGCCCGATCGGAGGTCGCGGAAGGCGTGATCGTCGAGCAGGGCGCGGTCCTCTCGATGGGCGTGTTCATCGGAGCCTCCACGAAGATCGTCGACCGCGACAGCGGCGAGGTCCACATGGGCCGGGTCCCGGCCTATTCGGTCGTCGTCCCCGGAACGCTGCCGGGCAGGGATGGAGGCCCGGGCCTCGCCTGCGCGGTCATCGTCAAGCGGGTCGATGCCCGCACCCGCTCCAAGACCAGCATCAACGAGCTGCTTCGGGACTGACCGAAACCCCCCTCCCTGGAAGGGAGGGGTTGGGGGTGGGTAGTCGAGCGCAGCGAGACTTTTGCCGACTCGGAGTTTCGGCCGCCTTCGGCGGACCCACCCCCGGCCCCTCCCTTTCAGGGAGGGGGGCAAAGGGCGGGCGACGTCATTTCGCGAATCCCTCCCTGAGCAACAGGGCCGCCTCGCCGCTCGTCCAATCCTCCGGCCCGGCGACCCGCCAGACCTCCCGTCCCTGCGGGTCGTACAGGATCGTCGTCGGCAGCATATCGGCCTTGAGCTCCGTCATCAGCGCCATCCGGGGGTCGAGCCAGGTCTCGAGGTTGCGGTAGCCCTGCCTCGCGAAGAAGGCCTCGACCTTCTCCCGGCCGTCCAGGTCCTGGCTGATCGTCAGCACCCGGAGCCGGTCCTTCTCCCGCGCCGCCAGGCGGTCGAGGGTCGGCATCTCGGCGACGCAGGGGGCGCACCAGGTCGCCCAGAGGTTGAGCAGGACCGGCTTGCCGCGAAAATCGGCGAGGGTCGCCGGCGCGCCGTCCGGATCCTCGAACGCCGTCGCCGGCGCCGCACTGCCGGCCCGAGAGCGGTCGAGCAAGCCGGCCGGCGGTGGCTCGGCTGGACCGCTCACGGCGGGCTGATCGGGGGCGACTCCATTGTTTTGCTCAGGCGCGGGAGAGCAGGCGGCAAGCATGAGGGAGAGGAGCAGGGCGGGCCGCATGCCGGTTGCCTAGAGGCTGGAGCGTCGAACTGGAAGCCTTTGGCTGGTTACCTTCGAACATGCAGCCGCAGCTCGAACCGTCAGTCCGGCGTGAGCCGGAATCCATGAACAGGGCAGGTGCAAATCCCGGCAGAGCCGGGGAGGCCCGCGGCTCTCGCGCAGGCTCGATTCTAGCGTTTCCTGTCCTTTTGTGGCGATTCCTGGCGATTAGTGGCGATTTGCAAACAGGATGGTGCGTCTCCGACCGCTTTCAACTCTCCCGTCAAAACAATGACTTAGCGTCGGACGCGGTGGCCGCCGGGCCGGTCGAAGGCCGTGTTCGCTCTATGTTCCACATGAAACAAGTTGGAGACTGCACTGAACTCCAAATCCTGAGCGGAAGCGATCTTCCGGCCGGGCAGGCGACACCGGCATCCCTGGCGCGTCGCAGGATTCGCCTTGGCCGCCCGCGCTCCCTTCGGCTATGGCACCCCCTCACCATGCGCATCCTTTTTCTCCTTGCCGCTCCCGCCCTGCTCGCCGCCTGCGGCAACATGGAGCCGCTCCAGCCCAAGGCCGGCCAGGGCATGCCGGCGAAGCCGGCCATGGCGGCTCGGGCGCCGACCACCGACGAGCTCCTGACTCCTCCGCCCCATGCCCGCCCCGCCCGGCAGGACGACGGCCTGCGCCGCTCCGAGGAGCGCGAGGACGATCCCTTCGACCTTCCCCCGACCCGCTGACGGCACCGGCACGCAAATTTTTCCGGAGACGAAATTGAAGAAAGTCAGAAAGGCGGTCTTCCCCGTCGCCGGCCTCGGCACCCGATTCCTCCCCGCCACCAAGGCGGTGCCCAAGGAGATGCTGACCGTCGTCGACCGGCCGCTCATCCAATATGCGGTCGAGGAGGCGCTGGAGGCGGGGATCGAGCAGATGATCTTCGTCACCGGACGCGGCAAGACCGCGCTCGACGACCATTTCGACATTGCCTTCGAGCTCGAGGCGACCCTGCGCGGCCGCGGCAAGCCGCTCGACGTCCTGGGCAGCAGCCGGATGCCGGCCGGATCGATCGTCTCGGTGCGCCAGCAGGAGCCGCTCGGTCTCGGCCACGCCGTGTGGTGCGCGCGCGACATCGTCGGCGACGAGCCGTTCGCGGTCCTGCTCCCGGACGATCTGATGGTCGGCGATCCCGGCTGCCTCGCCCAGATGGTCGAAGCCTATGACCGGGTCGGCGGCAACATCGTCTGCGTCGAGGAAGTGCCGGCGGAGCGTACGGCCAGCTACGGAATCATCGCTCCGGGGGCCCGCGACGGGCGGCTGACCGAGGTGAAGGGCCTGGTCGAGAAGCCGAAGCCGGCGCAGGCGCCTTCGAACCTCGGGATCGTCGGCCGCTACATCCTTCAGCCGGAGGTGATGCGGGTCCTCGACAATCCGGAACGCGGTGCCGGCGGAGAAATCCAGCTCACCGACGCCATGGCCAGGTTGATCGGCAAGCAGCCCTTCCACGGCGTCACCGTCACCGGCGAGCGCCACGATTGCGGCGACAAGATCGGCTTCGTCAAAGCCAATGTGGCCCTCGCGCTGAAGCGCGACGATGTCGCTCCGGCGCTTCGCGAATATCTCGCAGGGCTGGAATGACCTGCACCGCCGTCATCGCCGGCGACGGGCCGATACGCTGCCTGAGCGACGAGGAGGCGGCCGCCTATTCCGGCCCCGGCTTCGTCTGGATCCACATCGAGGGAACGGACGAGGAGGGCCTGGCCCTGCTGGCGGGGCAGGCGATCCCGGACGTCGCCTCGAACGCGCTCGTCGCCACCGAGACCCGACCCCGCTGCGACGTCGTCGACGAGGGCGCGCTGATCAACCTGCGCGGGCCGGCCGCGGAGGAACTCGACGACACCGACCGGCTGGTGTCGATCCGGATGTTCATCAGGGCCGGCAAGGTGAACTCCGTCACCCGCCGGCCGCTTTCGGCCACCGACCTGGTCCGGACGCAGATGGAGCATGGCACGATCAGCGACCCCGGCGACCTCGTCTCCGCATTCGCCCGCGCCATTTCCAAGCAGCTCGACCCGCAGGTCGCCGGCCTCGGCGACAGCCTCGACGATTGCGAAAGCGCGCTGGACGACAGCCGGGCGCTTTACGGCCTTCGGACCACCATCGCCAAGATTCGCTCCGAGGCGATCGCCTTCCGGCGCTTCGTCGCGCCCAACCGCGACGCGCTGGAGACCCTCGCCGAGCTGGAATTCGTATGGCTGTCCGACGAGGACCGGCTCCACATCCGCGAAGCCGCAGACCGCTTCGCCCGGATGACCGAGGAGCTGGAGGCGGTGCGCGAGCGCTCGGCGCTCCTCCACGAGCAGCTCACCGACCTTCGCGGCGAGCAGATGGAGAATCGCTCGCTGGTCATCTCCATCGTCGCCTTCATCTTCCTTCCGCTGACCTTCGTCACCGGCCTGCTCGGGATGAACGTGGAGGGCATTCCCTATGCGAAGGAGAGCTGGGCCTTCTGGGGCGTGGTCGGCTTCTGCTTCCTGATCGGGGCGATGGTGCTCGGCTGGTTCATGTGGAGGCACTGGCTTCGGCGGTGAATTTCCCCCTCCCTGGAAGGGAGGGGTCAGGGGTGGGTAGGCGAGCGCAGCGAGACTTTCTGCTGAGTCGGCGTTTCGGCCGCCTTCGGCGGACCCACCCCCGGCCCCTCCCTTCCAGGGAGGGGAGTCAGCCGCCGAACCTCTCCCTCAACCCCATCATCGCCAGCGCCGCCTTGGCCGCCTCGCCGCCTTTGTCCTTCTCGTCCGGCCGCGCCCGCGCCAGCGCCTGGGCTTCGTTCTCGACGGTGAGAATGCCGTTGCCGATGGCGAGGCCGTCGAGCGTCAGCGCCATGATCCCGCGAGCGCTCTCCCCGGCCACAATCTCGAAATGGTAGGTCTCGCCGCGGATCACGACGCCGAGGGCGACGAAGCCGTCATAGCGTCCGGTCTCAGCCGCCAGAGCGACGGCGGCCGGCACTTCCAGGGCGCCGGGGACCGTGACCGTCTCATGCTCATGCCCCGCCGCCTCGATCGCCGAGCGGGCGCCCTTCAGGAGCAGATCGTTCAAATGATCGTAGAAGCGCGCCTCGACGATCAGCAGCCGGGCCATGACTATTCCTCCAGCGGGATCGGGCGCTCGCCGACGATGACGAGGCCGTAGCCGCCGAGCGCGACCGGGGTGTGGTGGGTGTTGGTCAGCAGCACCATGTCGTGCACTCCGAGCGCCGACAGGATCTGCGCCCCTCCGCCATAGTCCCTAAGCTCGTCGGGGCCCTTAGCGGAGCTTTTGCCCGAGCGCACGTTGAGCGCCGCGGACCAGGCGTCGGGCATCGCCCGGTTGAGGACGACGATGACTCCGCTTCCTTCCGCGCCGATGATCTTCATCGCGCCGCGGAGCATCCCGCCCCGGCCGCCTTCCTCGCCGAACGCATCCGCGAAAAGGCTGAGCTGATGCATCCTGACCAGGGTCGGCTTCGAAGGATCGATCTTCCCCTTGACCAGCGCGACCTGCTCGGTGCCGAGCGCCTTGTTGAGGAAGCTCTTCGCCGTCCACGCGCCGCCCCAGCGGCTCTCGAAGCTCGCCTCGCCGGTCTGCTCGACGAGATGGTCCTTCTTGAGCCGGTAGGCGATGAGGTCGCGGATCGTCCCGACCTTGAGGCCGTGAAGCTGGGCGAAGGCGACCAGGTCGTCCATCCGGGCCATCGTCCCGTCCTCGCGCATGATCTCGCAGATCACGCCCGACGGGTTGAGACCGGCGAGACGGGCCACGTCCACCGCGGCCTCGGTATGGCCGGCGCGGATCAGGACTCCGCCGTCCCGGGCCACCAGCGGGAAGATGTGGCCCGGCGTGCAGATGTCGTCGCGGCCCTTGGAGGCGTCGATCGCGACCGAGACGGTGCGCGCGCGGTCGGCGGCGGAGATGCCGGTCGTCACCCCCTCCTTCGACTCGATCGAGGTGGTGAAGGCCGTCTCGTGCCTCGTGCCGTTGTTGCGGCTCATCAATTCGAGGCCGAGCTGCTCGACCCTCTGCCGGGTCAAGGCGAGGCAGATCAGCCCCCGGCCGTGCTTTGCCATGAAGTTGATCGCGTCGGGAGTCGCCATCTGGGCGGGAATGACGAGGTCCCCCTCATTCTCCCGGTCCTCGTCGTCGACCAGGATGAACATGCGCCCGTTGCGCGCCTCGTCGATCAGCTCCTCGGGGGAGGACAGGAACCCGCGCTCCATGCCTTATCGCCTCAGCTCGAGCATCCGGCCGATGTAGCGGGCGAGGACGTCGATCTCGATATTGACCTTACGGCCCGCCGCCACGTCGGCGAAGCTGGTCTGGGCGGCGGTGTGCGGGATGATGTTGAGCGCGAAGCGGACCCCGTCCGACACGGGCTCGACCTCGTTGACCGTCAGCGACACCCCGTCCAGAGTGATCGAGCCCTTGGGCGCGATATAGCCTTCGATCTCGGCGGGGGCGATCACGGTCAGCCGGACCGAGCCGCCGACCTCGACGGCGGCCTCCACCTCGCCGACCGAGTCGACATGGCCGGTGACGATATGGCCGCCGAGCTCGTCGCCGAGGCGAAGCGCCCGTTCGAGGTTGATCCGCGCGCCCTCCTGCCAGAGGCCGGGGGCGGTCCGGCTCCGGGTCTCGCGCGACACGTCCACCGCGAACCAGTCCTCGCCTTTGTCGACGACGGTCAGGCACACGCCCGAGCAGGCGATCGAGGCGCCAAGGTCCACTGTGGCCATATCGTAGCCGCACGCGACCCGGAGGCGCAGGTCGCCCCGCTCCTCCGCCGCGACGACTCGGCCGACATCGGTGATGATTCCGGTGAACATATGCTCCTGCGGCCCTTAGCGGTTCGAAATGAGCGTGTCGAACGAGGTTCCCCTCCCTGGAAGGGAGGGGTGAGGGGTGGGTCCGCCGAAGGCGGCCGAAACTCCGACTCCCGTAAAGTCTCGCTGCGCTCGCCTACCCACCCCCAGCCCCTCCCTTTCAGGGAGGGGAGCTAGTCTCGCCGCCGCTCGTAGACCTCCAGCCGATCCACTCCAAGCATCCGGCTGTCGGCCAGCACCCAGCGCCGATGGGCGTCGGCGAGATCGGTGAGGCCGATATAGCCGACGGACGACTTGCCGTCGCCGATCAGGATCGGCGCACGGTAGATGAGCATCCGGTCGACGAGGTCGGCGGCGAGGAAGGCGGAGGCCGTGGCCGAACCGCCCTCGACCAGGAGATCGTTGACGTCGGCGAGGCCGAACGCTTCGCCGGGCGCCCCCAGCCGCACCCAGCCTTCCACGGGCTCGCCCCGAGTCAGGAGCGCCCGGCGCGGCGAGCGCTCCTCGAGGCCCGGAAGGCGGACGTCGAGCTTCGGCCGGTCGCGCTCGTAGGTGCCCCGGCCGACCAGGATCATGTCCGACCGCGCGCGTTCGAGATGGACGTGCGCGCGCGCGTCCTCCCCGGTGATCCAGCGGCTTTCGCCCGAGGGCAGGGCAATCTTGCCGTCGAGCGACATCGCAAGCTTGAGGGTGATGTAAGGCCGGCCGAGACGGGAGCGGGTCAGGAAGCCGGCCATCGAACGCGACGCCTGGTCGGCCCCAGGCCCGATCGAGACCTCGACGCCCGCCTTTCGCAATCGCTCGAAGCCACCGCCGGCGATTCGCGGGTCGGGATCGCCGAGAGCCGCCACGACCCGGGCCACGCCCGCTTCCGCGAGCAGGCCGGCGCAGGCCGGACCGCGCCCGCTCCGGTGGCAGCAAGGCTCGAGCGTGACATAGGCGGTCGCTCCGCGCGCTTCGTCGCCAGCCTCGGCCAGCGCCATCGCCTCGGCATGGGGCCGCCCGCCGGGCTGGGTCCAGCCGCGGCCGGCGACAATATCTTCGCGAACAATGACACAGCCGACATTGGGGTTGGGAGCGGTGTTGCCGCGGCCGCGCTCGCCGAGCGCCAAGGCGGCGCCCATCCAGCGCTCGTCCGGAGTCAAATCCCGAGCCGCTCGAGCTTCTCGTCGAGCTTCCTGAACTGCTCCTGGCGCTCTTTCTTGAACTTGTCGCGCCGCGCCTGGTCGATTTTCTGCTCGGCCTTGATCTGCTCGTCGGTTCGGTTGGCCGGCCAGCTCTCGACGTAGATGAGCTGCGGACCGGGCATGATGTTCGTCTTGCCGTCGAGATAGAAGGTGAAGACGATCGCGACCGGCATTGCGACGGCGAGGGCCATTGCGATCCAATGGTGCGGGCGGCGCTCGGAGGTGAACGCGCGGATGTCGGCCCAAAGCGCGCGGGGGGAGGCGGGACGGGGTAGCGGCATCGCCCCAAGATAGGCGCTTCGCCGCTCCCCCGCCAGCCCCGGCCGGATTGCCGGGCTAGTCGGTCGGAAGCACCCAGCGGATGGCGCTGCTCACCGTATCGCTGGTCAGCTCGCCCCGGTTGTTCCTGGCGGGCGTGAACTTGGCGCGCTGCTTCATCAGCCTGCAGGTGGTGGCGTCGAGGGCCGACGACCCGCTCGAGCTGGTGACGGTGCAGTCCTTCACCTTCCCGTCGGGGCCGACGGCGAGCCGGAATCGGGTCGTTCCCTGCTCCTCGTTGCGAGCGGCGTTCGAGGGATAATCCTCGTCGGAGACGTAGGAGGCCAGGTTCGCCTTGGCCCGAGCGGGCTGGACCGTCTTCGCCTCGACCGGAGGCGCGGGCGGGTCCGCCTTGGGCACTATGATCGGCCCGGGCTCGGGAATGACCAGGGTCGGCGTGGGCTGGGGAGTCCAGGCCACGGCGGGGCCGTCGGTCGGAAGCCTGAACACGGGTTCCGGCGGAGTGAGGACCGTCGGCTGCTGCCTCTGAACCACGTCCTTGGTCGGCTCAGGCGGAACCTCGGGCGGGTCCTTGGGGACGGGAATCAAATCGACCTTCGTCGGTCCGAAGATGGTTTGGGCCGGATTCTCCATCTTGGCGAGGGCCAGGCCGGTGATAGCGGCACCGTGCATCAGCACGACCACGGCCAGGGCCGTGGGACTGGTCTTTTTCTGTTGGTAGCAAGCTCCTTCCATCATGGCCTCTCTCCTGCTTCGGTCGCCGTGCGACTCATGAGACATTATCTCATAACATCATGTAACAATGTCACACAAGCTGGAAAGTTCCTGATGGATTGCTTCCCCTCCCTGCAAGGGAGGGGTTAGGGGTGGGTAAAGGCGAGCGAAGCGAGACTTTCTGCTGACTCGGAGTTTCGGCCGCCTTCGGCGGACCCACCCCCGACCCCTCCCTTCCAGGGAGGGGAGGTCAAAGCGCCGCGCGCAGCCGCGCGACCGTCTCCTCGCGCCCGATCAGCGGCAGAAGGGCCGCCATCTCCGGCCCGCTCTCACGCCCGGTGATCGCGAGCCGAAGCGGCCGGAACAGCGCCTTGCCGGTTCGCCCGGTCCGCTCCTTCAACCGCCCAACCAGCTGCGGCCAGGGTGCCCCGGTCCAGTCGATCGCGCCCGCCGCCTCGACCGCCGCCTCGATCAGCGGGCGGTCCTCCTCGGCCGCCTCGGTCTCGACATGGCCGTGGAGGATCTCCCACCAGTCCGACGCTTCCGCCACCGACTTGAGGTTCGGCCGGATCGCCGTCCAATCGTCCTCCCCCATTCCTTCCGGCAGCCTGGCGGCGACGGCCTCGAACGGCAGGAGGTGGACGATCCGCGCGTTGAGCTGGACGAGCTCGTCCAGATCGAACCGCGCCGGCGCCCGGCCGAAGGTGGCGAAGTCGAACGTCTCGATCAAGGCGGCGGGCTCGGCCACCGGCTCCACGGGCAGGCTTGTGCCGAGCCGGGCGAGCTTGGCGACCAGCGCCATCGGCTCGATCCCCTGCACTCGCAGCGAATCGGCGCCGAGCGAGCCGAGCCGCTTCGACAGCTTCCCTTCGGACCCGACCAGCAGCGCCTCGTGGGCGAAGGCCGGGGGAGTTGCTCCCATCGCCTCGAACATCTGCAGCTGGAGCGCGGTGTTGGCGACATGGTCCTCGCCGCGAAGGACGTGGGTCACGCCCATGTCCACGTCGTCGACGGTGCTTGGAAGCATATAGAGCCAGCTTCCGTCCTCGCGGCGGACCACCGGGTCGGAAAGCAGGGCGGGATCGAAATGCACGCCGCCCCGGATGAGATCCTGCCACTCGATCGGCGAGTCGTGATCGAGCCGGAAGCGCCAGTGCGGCGAGCGCCCCTCGGCTTCGAGCCTCGCCCGCTCCTCGCCGGAAAGTCGAAGCGCGGCGCGATCGTAGACCGGCGGCTTGCCCCGCGAGAGCTGGACCTTGCGCTTGAGATCGAGCTCCTGAGCCGTCTCGTAGGCCGGGTAGACCCGTCCGGCCTCGCGAAGCCGCTCGAACGCCGCCTCGTAGCGCTCGAAGCGCAGCGACTGGCGATGCTCCTCGTCCCAGTCGAGGCCAAGCCAGGCCAGATCCTCGCGAATCCCCTCGGCATTCGCCTCGCTCGAACGCTCGGCGTCGGTGTCGTCGAGGCGAAGGACGAAGCGGCCCTCATTCTTCCGCGCCCACAGCCAGTTATGGATCGCCGTCCGGATGTTGCCGACGTGCAGGCGTCCGGTGGGCGCGGGGGCGAAGCGGGTGACGACGGGCATGCGGCCGTTTAGGCGCGGCATCGGGTGGCGGCAACGCTTCAGCCGAACAGCAGTGATCCGAGCGTCCGGCCGGGCACCATGGCCAGCAGCCCCGCCGAGATGAGCCCGGCATAGACCCCGCGCATCGCGTTTCGATGCGCGCGGATGTTGCCGCGCCGCGCATTCCACACGGCGAGCGGGATCGAGACGAGCGTGAGCACCGCGAACAGATGGATGAAGCTGAATCCTCCGCTCAGGCTCTGCAGCCAGAAGGTCGAGAGGGCTGTCACCATCATCAACGTTCCCCAGATCCTGCCCAGCACCCTGTGCACCCGGCCGCCCTTCCTCCCCCACAGCACGAAGGCGCCGAGCGGGACCGCAGGAATCGCGGTGCAGAGGTGGATGTAGAGCGCCATCTCGGATCCGGCGGGGGGCCGCCAGCCCTCCGGGCGCTCGACGATCGCCGAAAGGCCCCAGAGCGCCAGGGTCGCCGCGGTCGTGAGCGCCAGCACCGAAATCGGCCGCGTCCAGCCCCCTGAGTCCACCCGGTCGAGCACTGCCATCGTCATCCTCCCCGCGGCGCGTGCCGCATTCGAGGTGAGGATGGGGGTCTCCCGTTCGCCGGCAAGGCCGAAGTCGCGGACGGACGCTTCTCTTTCGCAAACCGGCGGTTTCGCGCTAATCGTCCCGTTCGCGAAGCGTGGACGGGGCAGGATCAAGCATGGGGCGGCTGCGGCGAATCGCGATCGAGCTGTTCGTCCTGGCGGCGGTGGGGACCTTGCTCGGCCTGCTCGGGCCGTTCGGAAGCGACCGGCTCGCCGCGCCCTGGCGGCTGTTCTTCTGGGTCGGGTTCATTTTCGCCGGATACCTCATTTTCCGCCCCGTCTCCGCCGTCGCCCACTGGCTCACCGAGGAAAGCCGGGTGCCGCCCTGGCTGGCCATATTGCTGGTCGCGGTCGTCGCCTCACTGCCGCTGGCGACGATCATCGCCTTCGCGCTCGCCGAGCTGACCGGCGGCGGCGACTTCTGGAGCGGAAATCGCTTCCCCCTCCTCTACGGCCAGGTCGCGCTGGTCGGAGTTGGCATCCATTTGCTGATGCGGCTCGTCTTCGGCGCCCCGCCCGCTCCGGCCGGAAGCGCGCCGGACGGCGAAAGCAACGCCGCCGGTTCGGCCCCGCCGCCGGGGCAGGACGAAAACCCGTTCCTGAAGCGTCTGCCGCCCGCCCTGGGGCGCGACCTCCTCTGTCTCCAGATGCAGGATCATTATGTGCAGGCGCAGACCGCGCTCGGCTCGACCCTGGTCCTGATGCGCTTCCGCGACGCCGTCGCGGAGCTCGGCGGGCTCGGAGTCCAGGTCCATCGCAGCTGGTGGGCCGCCTTCGACGCCATGGAAGCCCTCGACCGCGACGGGCGGAGCGCGCGGCTTCGGCTCCGCGGCGGCGGCACGATTCCGGTCTCCCGCGCCTGCCTTCCGGCGGTGCGCGACGCGCTTCGCGGGGGGACCTCCCGGCGGGTTTGACAGGCAGGCCGGGTCCTCTAAGAGTTCCGGCGCCCGCGGCGACTCGGCCGGCGGCGCAATCGCGGAGAACCCTCACAATGAAGCTCCTGGCCGGCAATTCGAACCTGCCGCTGGTGAAGAGCATCGCCGCCTATCTCGAGCTTCCGGTGACCGAGGCGAGCGTCCGGCGATTCGCTGACGAGGAGGTGTTCGTCGAGATCCACGAGAATGTCCGAGGCGAGGACGTCTTCGTCGTCCAGTCGACCTCCTACCCCGCCAACGACAATCTGATGGAGCTCTTGATCTGCATCGACGCCCTGAGGCGCGCCTCGGCCAAAAGGATCACCGCCGTCCTTCCCTATTTCGGCTATGCCCGGCAGGACCGGAAGCCCGGGCCGCGCACGCCGATTTCCGCGAAGCTCGTCGCCAACCTCATCACCGTCGCCGGCGCCAACCGGGTGCTTTCGATCGACCTCCACGCCGGCCAGATCCAGGGGTTCTTCGATATCCCGACCGACAATCTCTACGGCGCTCCCGTCATGTCGGAGGACATCAAGGCGCGCTTCAACGGCCGGGCGATCACCGTCGTCTCGCCCGACGTCGGCGGAGTCGTCCGCGCCCGGGCGCTCGCCAAGCGGCTCAACAACGCGCCGCTCGCCATCGTCGACAAAAGGCGCGAGAAGCCGGGCGAATCGGAGGTGATGAACATCATCGGCGACGTCGGCGGCCGGTTCTGCATCCTGGTCGACGACATCGTGGATTCGGCGGGAACCTTGTGCAACGCCGCCGCCGCGCTCCACCAGGCCGGCGCCG
>DASVVM010000078.1:0-55258 GCA_036386555.1 Allosphingosinicella sp. | reverse complement strand
TGCTGGTCGCCGGCGCGGCCTATCTCAATCCGGACGCCTTCGGAATTGCCGTCGATGGGGTCATCCATCCGGTCAGCCGGGTGGAGATGAGCCTCGGCGCAGCGATCGGCGCGGTGACCTTCTCGGGCTCGGTGATCGCCTTCCTCAAGCTCAACGGCAACATGTCGGGCAAGCCGATCCTGCTTCCGTTGAGGCACGTTATCAACCTCGGCATCCTGGCGGCGATCGTCGGCCTGGTCGGCTATTTCACCACGGACCAGAGCGCCTGGGTGTTCGTGACCCTCACCGCGCTCGCCTTCCTGGTCGGCTTCCTCCTGATCATCCCGATCGGCGGCGCGGACATGCCGGTCGTGGTCTCGATGCTCAACTCCTATTCGGGCTGGGCGGCGGCGGCGATGGGCTTCACGCTCCAGAACAGCGCGATGATCATCACCGGTGCGCTGGTCGGCTCGTCGGGCGCGATCCTCTCCTACATCATGTGCCGGGCGATGAACCGCAGCTTCATCTCGGTCATCGCCGGCGGCTTCGGCGGCGACACGGCGATCGCCGGCGGCGGCGCGGCCTCCGACCGACCCTGGAAGCGCGGCTCGGCCGAGGACGCCGCCTTCCTGATGAGCCAGGCCGAGCAGGTCATCATCGTCCCCGGCTACGGAATGGCGGTGGCGCAGGCCCAGCATGCGGTCCGGGAGCTCGCCGACCAGCTCAAGAAGGAAGGCGTGACCGTCAAATACGCCATCCACCCGGTGGCGGGTCGGATGCCGGGCCACATGAACGTGCTGCTCGCCGAGGCCAACGTCCCCTATGACGAGGTGTTCGAGCTGGAGGACATCAACTCCGAGTTCGCGCGCACCGACATCGCCTTCGTCATCGGCGCCAACGACGTCACCAACCCGGCCGCCAAGACCGACAAGACCTCGCCCATCTACGGAATGCCGGTGCTCGACGTCGAGAAGGCCAAGACCGTCCTGTTCATCAAGCGCTCGATGGGCGGAGTCGGCTATGCCGGAGTCGATAACGACCTTTTCTACCGCGACAACACGATGATGCTTCTCGGCGACGCCAAGAAGATGACCGAAGAGATCGTGAAGTCGCTGGGGTGAGGGGGCTCGTCACCCCGGCGAAAGCCGGGGCCCCGGGGGGAGTTCGCACTGCGCGTTTCACCGCGCTTTTCCTCGACGAGGTCCCGGCTTTCGCCGGGATGAGGGTACCGTTCGCCGCATAAGTAAAATTGGCGGGCTGAAACCCCTTCCTTCCCCCGCCGTCGCGGCTATGGGTCCCCGGATGCGCAAACTAGGAATGATCGGCGGGACGAGCTGGTTCTCGACCGCCATGTATTACGAGCAGATCAACAAGGCGGTGGCGAAGGCCAAGGGCGGCCTCAGCTCGGCGCCGCTCGTCATCGAAAGCCTCGATCTCGCGCCCATCGCCGCGCTCGAGCTGGCCGGCGGATGGGACGAGGTCGGCGAGATCGTGGCAGCCGCCGCGGCAAGGCTCGAGGCCGCGGGGGCGGAGGGGCTGATCCTGTGCAGCAACACCACCCACAAGGTGGCGCCCGCGGTGGAGGCCGCGGTGAAGATACCCCTGCTCCACATCGCGGACGCGACCGCGGACCGGTTGTCCGCGGACGGAGTCCAGAAAGCCGGCCTGATCGGCACCCGATTCACCATGGGGGAGGGCTTCTTCCGGGACCGGATCGCGGCGAGGGGGATCGCGCTTGCCTTGCCGGACGGAGAAATGGCCGCGCATATCGATCGGATCATCTTCGAGGAGCTCGCCAGGGGACAGGTGAGCCGAAGCTCGCAGCGCCTGCTCAAGACCTGCGTCACCGAAATGGGCAAGGCGCGGCAACAGGCCGTGATCCTCGGCTGCACCGAATTGGTTCTGCTCGTCGACCCGGGCGCCAACGTCATTCCGGTCTACGACACCACCGCGATTCACGCCGCGGCGGCAGCTCGCTGGATATTGGAGGAAGTTTAATCCGAAACGGAGCAAGTCGTCCGTCATAAAGGGCGGGCCTCCGAGACTGAATTCCATTCCGGATGCACCGTCCTGCCCCGATTCGCGGCGGTTTGCGCAAGTCGACGCGGGTTAAGAGATATTCGACTTTCGGATTTTCACGCAATCTGCAGTGCATTTTCCTCCAAAACGGATCATTGTTCGCCTGCAATCGCTCCGGAACGGCGGCAATCTCGCTCGCGGGCGGGCAGATCGGGGCGACGAGGGCAAAGCAATGGGTCCCGAGGTCGACAAAGCCCGGGCCACGGCTCGGCTGCAGCAGCTGAGCGAGGAGGTCGGACGGATCGCGAACGTGCTCGCGGCCCTGTCCGAGGACGACGCCGCGGCCGCGGCGATGGCGGCGGTCGGCGGCGATCAGAACGGCGAAGACGAGGCCCTCGACGCCGGCTTCATCCGCTCGATCATCCGCGTGCGCCGGCTGCGAGACCATTTCTTCGAGGGCGAAATGTTCGCCGATCCCGCCTGGGACATGCTTCTCGACCTGATGGCCGCCCGGGTCGAAGGGCAACGGGTCGCGGTTTCCAGCCTGTGCATCGCCGCCGCCGTCCCGCCGACGACGGCGCTGCGATGGATCAAGAGCCTGTGCGACGAGGGCCTGTTCGTTCGAGTTGCGGATCCGGAGGACGGGCGGAGGGTGTTCATAGAGCTGTCCAGCGACACCGCCGCCCGCATGGAAGCCTATCTGAAATCCGTCCAGCGAGCCGGCCCCATCGCAATCTGACCGCAGGCTTGTGCGGCCCCGGCCTCGGTGGCAGAGGCGAGCCGGAGCGGGCGCTTAGCTCAGTTGGTAGAGCGCTTCCTTTACACGGAAGATGTCGGCGGTTCGAGCCCGTCAGCGCCCACCAGCTACGCCGTCATCCCGGCGAAAGCCGGGAGCTCGGGGAGGCCCAAAGAGACTCTCCGTCCTGAGGTCCCGGCTTGCGCCGGGATGACGGTCAGATCCGCAGCCAGCCCAGCAGCCACAGCACGAGCAACGTCCCGAGGGCGGTGACGAGGAGCGAGCCGGCGCAGCCGAGGCGGTTTGAAAAGAATAGAAACATCGATCGTCACCCTGAAGTCGGTTCAGGGTCCAACTCTCAGCCCGCGACGCGGTTCAGCACCGGATGCTGAAACCAGTTCAGCATGGGCTGCGCACCAGCGTCGCCGCCAATCCCATCCAGGCGGGGTCGGCGACGACGAGCTGGCGGCGGCCGCGGCCCAGAGGCAGCAGATGGAGCTTGCCTTCCTCGCGGCCGATCAGCCGGCCGAACAGGAAACGGCCGCCGGGCCGCGGGACGAGGACGTCGCGGTTCAGGGCCCGGCCGAAAGCCTCGGGCTCGAGGCGCAGGCACCAGACCTCGTCGCCGCTGCGATAGTCGCCCACGCTCGACTGGACGGCGACCGCCACCATTCCGGGCTCGGGCCGCGGCGGCAGGACCACGCGCGCCCGGCGCGGCGCATGGGCGCCGTCGTCGCCCACTTCCGCAGCGAGGGGAACGTCGTCGTCGCGCTCGGCGAACTCGACGAGATCGGTCGCCTCGACTCCGAGCGCGCGGGCGATCCGGTTGAGCCAGGCGACGGACACGGTCCGCGCTCCGGTCTCGAGCCGGCCGATCGTCTGCGGGGTCGTGGCCGGATCACAACGGTCGGCGACGTCCTGAAGCGTGAGCTTCTTGGCGCGTCGAATGTCGCGGATGCGAGTGATCATGGCAATTTCCCCACGAACGCGTGCGAATTCGTATTTTCACTTTCCTACATACTTGTCGACATGGCAAGTGTTCCCGATATGTACCAAAATCGGGAGTTGGATATGAAGAGCGGACGGGTGAGACGAAACCGGCTTCCGGCGGAACGGCCGGCGCCGCAGGACGGAACGGAGCGCGGCAAGGCGGGTCGGCGCCCGGCGGCGCGTTCGGTGACCGTGAACCTGGCGGAGCCGCCGCTCGGCTGGCTTCGTGCTCGCGGCCATGTCAGCGAAAGGCAGTTCGCCGCCGGGGAGCAGTTGCGGAGCGACTGGGAACGATCGGGCCTGCCGCCCCGAGTGACGATGTGCTGGGACGCGCCGCCGCCCGACCGGAGCCCGCGCGGGCCCGCCGACCCGGTGGTGGCAACCCATGTCCAGCTCGCCGCGCGCCGCCGCTTCGACTCGGCGGTCAAGGCGCTCGGGCCGGGGCTGCGCGACATCGCCTGGCGGATCCTGTGCGCCGGCGAGGGCATGCGCGAAGCCGAGAGCGCGCTCGGCTGGCCGGCACGGGCGGGCAAGCTGGTGCTGACCTTGGCGCTCGATCGGCTGGCGGACCATTATCGGCTGAGGTGACGGATCGCGGCCCGGTCCCTTGCAGTCGGCTCCGATCCCCGACGTCATGGAAATTGCTGCCAAGCACCATTTTCCTCGCGGCAGCCGTCCTTTGATTTCAATGGCTTTGAAATTGGTGCCTGGCACCAATTTCGTCGGGCACGGGGGAGAGGGATCAGCGTTGGGAGTCCATGGCGGTCTATTTCACCAGCGACTCCCATTTTGGCGACCACCGGACCCTCAATATCTGGAAGCGGCCTTTCGCGAGCGTCATCGAGATGGACGCGCTGCTGATCGAGCGTTGGAACGCCGCGGTCGGAGCGGAGGACGAGGTCTGGCACCTGGGCGATTTCGCGCGGCGGCCAAGCGACGTGCCGGGTCTTCTCGAGCGGCTTCATGGCGTCAAGCATCTGGTGCGCGGCAATAACGATCCGCCTGGCACCGCCGCGGCGCCGGGATGGGCCAGCGTCCGGGATTATGCGGAGATCGAATTGGGCGGGCGTCGGTTGGTGATGTGCCATTATCCGTTCAGGACCTGGAACGGCCATCACAAGGGCGCGATCGACCTGCACGGGCACAGCCATGGGCGGCTGAAGCCGCTGCCGAGGCAGTTCGATGTGGGGGTGGATGTGTGGGATTGGCGGCCGGTGAGGCTGGCGGAGATTCTGGGGGGCTGATTTTCTGCCTCCCCATGCGCAGCATGGGGAGGGGGACCACCGAAGGTGGTGGAGAGGGGTGACCTGCGCCGGGTCACCCCTCCACCAGGCAAAGCCTGGTCCCCCTCCCCATCTTCGATGGGGAGGCAAATCAGGGGCGGCTGAGCCTCGTCATCAGGATCGCCGCGCGCTTAGCCTGGCGGGGAATGGAGTCGAGGTCGACCGTCTCGCCCGGGGCGTGGGCGCCGTTGCCCGCGGTTCCGAGGCCGACGAGGCCCGGGATGAGATGGGCGACGAAGCCGATATCGCCGGCGCCGCGCTTCAGGGGATCGAGCTCGCCCATTCCGGCGAGGCCGAGGTCGCGATTGACCGCGTTGAGGCGGGCGAGGAGGGCGCGGCTGGCCGGGGTCGGCGCCATTGGCGGGTAGCCGCCCTCGTCGAGCGCGAACTCGGCCGTGCTTCCGGGGAGGTGGCGGGAGACGATGTCCCGCATTTTCGCGATCGCCCGTTGCTGCTGGTCGAGCGACAGGGCGCGGAGGTCGCCGCGGGCGATGGCGATGGGCGGGACGATGTTGGTCTTCCCTGTCGCGGTTCCGCGGATGAGATCCTTGTCGAGCTCCGCCGTGGTGCCACCCACGATGAGGCCCACGTTGAAGGTGAGGTTGGGTTCGGGAACCTCGGTACGGAAGGCGGCGAGGATCCGGGTCAGCTCGTAGATCGCCCCGTTGCCCATGGACTGGCTGAAGATACCGCTCGAATGACCGGTCTTGCCTCGAGCGGTGACCGTCCACCCGGCCGAGCCCCGGCGGGCGATCGAGCCCATGTCGAGACCGTTCTCCTGGGCCAGGCCCTCGAAGTCGAGCGCGACGTCGGCGCGGCCGCCGGCGGCGATCAGGTCGCGGCGGGCAAGCCCGATCGGGCTGCCCGAATCCTCCTCGTCGCCGGTGAGAACGATCTCGATGTCGGCGTCTTTCAGGGTCCCGGCCGCCTTCATGGCGCGCAAGGCCGCGATCATGACGACCATGCCGCCTTTGTCGTCGCCGATTCCGGGGCCCTCGGCGGTGTTCTCGTCCTTGCGGGCGAAACGCTGGAAGGGGCTGTCCGGCTCGAACACGGTGTCGAGATGGCCGATGAGGAGCATTCGCTTGCCCCGGCCGCTGCCCTTGTGGGTGGCGACGATATGGCCGGCGCGGCCGGCCTGCGCCATCGGGATCCAGCGCACGGTGAAGCCGAGCGGCTCGAGCTCGGCCCGAACCATCCGGCCGACGGCCTCGACACCCGCGAAGTTCAGCGAGCCGCTGTTCTGGTTCACCAGCCGCTCGAGCAGTTCGAGGTTCCGGCCCTGCTCGGAATCGACGGTCCGGACGATCTTCTGCTCGGGCGGGGCGAGCGCCGCGGCGGCGGGGGTCGCGAGGAGGACGAGGGCGAGGAGGGGGAGGAGCTTCATTGCGGACCTTTCTAGTCCTCCCCGCGAGCGAAACTCGTGGGGAGGGGGACCGGCTGCAGGCCGGTGGAGGGGCCTGCAGCGTGTGGATCGCCCCCCTCCACCATGCTTCGCATGGTCCCCCTCCCCATGCGCTGCGCGCACGGGGAGGACAAGAGTCGGCGACCATGTTAAACCGCCGGAATGCGACGCTTGCTCCTTCCCCTCGCCCTTCTCATCGCGACCCCCGCCGCCGCCCAGGACTGGCGGATGGCGCCGGAATATGACGTCCTCCTGACGACCTATGACATCCAGCCGGGGGAGATCAGGCTCAAGGCGGGCGAGCCGGTGCGGCTCCGCTTCGTCAACAACAGCAATCAGGGGCTGAGGTTTTCGGCCGGAAGCTTCTTCCGCGACTCTCGGCTTCGCCGGCGTGACTCGGCTCTGGTCAAGGGCGGGAGCATCGCGGTGCCGCCGCTTTCGACCCGGACGGTGGTGCTCGTGCCGAAGGCCGGGCGGTACAAGGCCACCGGGGCCAATCTCCTCCACCGGCTGCTCGGGATGAGCGGCCGGATCATCGTCGAATAGGAGCTTGAAAGCGATGGCCAAGGGCGACAAGAAAGCCAAGAAGGGCAAGGACAAGGTCAAGGTCCCCAAGCGGATCGGCGGGATCAAGCTGCCGAAGTCGGTCCGGGAGGCGGGCAAGTCCGCTCTGAAGCTTGCGGAGCGGCCGGCGGTCAGCGAGACGGTGGCGGCGGCCCTGCTCGCGGCGGCGGCGGCGCTTCGCGATCCGCCGGCGACGAAGCGGGCGGCGGGCGCTGCCGCGGACGCGGCCGGCGAGGCCGGGCAGGATGCGATCCGGCTCGGCGACTCGCTCCGAAAGATGGCGATCGACATGGCCCGGCGCACCCTCGACGCCTGGGAATCGAGCGAGCCCGCCCGGGCGCCCCACGAGAGCCAGAGCGGCGGCGGCAAGGGTCCTGATCGAGATTAAACTTACCCCCGTTATCCTCATTATCCACAGGTGGATTCGCCTTTCGCGAATCGGCCGAAGCTGACAGGTATCGGGCGTGGCCGGAAAGTGCGGCGGACCGGAAACGGCTCGCCGAACCGAAGGCCTCGGCCCCAGGCCGAAGGCGCCGTCGCCCCCCAAGGACGCCGGCGCCCGAGGCGGAAAGGCGAGGGAGGCGGACGAAGCCGCGCCCGCATAAGCGCAAGCGGATGCGAGGCGGGATTTCACGAAACCTTCCATGGCGAGGCGGTGAAGGCTCTTTCGGAGCCGGAAACGCCCGCCGAACCGGCAAGGGCCGCGGGAATCGCCCCGAGGCTCGAGCCGGCAGGGGAACGGGGAAGGGCTTCGGCCCCAGCCGGGATCCGAAACGGGGTTCTTCGAAGAGGCTTCGGCCTCCGCAAGCAGCTCCGGGAGAGTGGCGAGGCCTTCGGGCGGAGCCGCGATCCGAAAGGGATCTCTGGAGGTTTCGGCCTCGCGAGGTTCCTCGAAAGGCGGCAGGCTTCGGCCCGGCGTTTTTCGAAAGGGCGACCGGAGAGGCTTCGGCCTCGATGCGAGCCTTGGAGACGGCGCGGCTTCGGCCGGGCCGGATCCGCCGGGGGCGCCGCGGCGGGATTTCGATCCCGGCGAAGCGGCCCCAGGGAATCGGCGAGGGGCTTCATCGCCCTTCGGCGAGACCCACCGGATGCCGAACGAGGCCTCGCGGCCGAGCTCCGGGATCCGAGGAAAGCGAAGCGGGCGTTCGCGCCCGCCTCGCGATCCGAAAGCCGCCCAGCGAGAGATGGCCTCGCCACCCAGCGACGGCAGTCAAAGCTGGGACAAGTGGGGGCCGGTGGCGACACCGGCCCCCATTATGATTCGAGGCGCGACTGGTCCGAAGCCAACTTTTTCAACGCCTTGGAAATTGGTGCCTGGCACCAATTATCTCCGGGGTCGCGGAAATTGGTGCCTGGCACCATTTTCCCGGCCGTCGGGACAGGAACCGGCTTCGGGCCGGGCTCGTTGGCGCTTCTACGAGAGGAGCGACAGCATGGCGGACGAAGACAGGAAGGACCGCGCCGGCGATTCGAGCCAGGTGGGAAGCGAAGGCGGCGGCGGGGCCGGGCGAGGCGGGCCGGACGCCGGCTCTCCTGGAGGCATGGGCGGAGCGGGGGTCGCGGGCGGCACAGGCACCGATCGGCCGCCCGGCGGGCTCAGCCCGGTCCAGTCCGACGAGGAGGATGACGGCGGCGACGACGATTGATCGCTCGCGGTGAATCCGGCGTAAACCTTAGGCCGCAAGTCCGCGCTAAGCCTCATGCGCCATTGTCCTGCCGGTCATGGCTGCAACCAATCATTTCGGGCGCAAGGCGCGGCTGGCGGCGGCCGCGGCGCTGGTCCTCGCCTCGCCGATCCTGGTCGGAGGCACCGGGCGGCTGACCAGTCTCGACGAGAGGCTGCTCGCGGCGCACAATCGCGAGCGCGGCGCGGCGGGCGTTCCGGCGCTCGCCTGGGACCCCGTCCTCGCCGCCGAGGCCCGCGCCTGGGGCGAGGCGCTGGCGGCGAGCGGCGAGTTCGAGCATGCGCCCGACGGCGACGAGGAGGATCCGCAGGGCGAGAATCTGTGGGCGGGCACCCGCGGGGCCTATGCTCCGGAGGAGATGGTCGGCGGCTGGATCGAGGAGAAGAAGAATTTCCGCCCCGGCCGGTTCCCCGACAACAGCCTGACCGGCAGTCTCGAGGACGTCGGGCATTACACCCAGCTGATGTGGCGCGAAAGCGACCGGGTCGGCTGCGCTCTGGCGGCGGGGGCCGAGGAGGAGGTGCTGGTATGCAGATACCGCACCGCCGGCAACGTCGTGGGCGAACGGCCCTTCTGAGGAAGATCGGTCTCAGGCGCCGAATTATAAGCGTTTGAAATCAGTTCCTTTTTCGCCGCCTCGCGAGACATGGTGGCCGACACCCGCGTGCCTCCTGCGCGCTGACATCGAACCGGGGGCCACCCGAAGCACCAAAGGACCAGGGAGGCCGGCGCGTCGCGCGGACCCGGCTGGACCGGTCAGCGGCTCTTTGGTGTCCTATGGAGGGGGACCGGAAGGCGGGCTGAAGCGCACAGGCCTCCCTGGTCCTTCGGTGCTCTGGGTGAAAGCGGCCCCGGCTCAGCGCGCCAGAAGCTTCCCGGCGACGCCTTCCACCCGGTCGGGCTCGACATGGGCGACCGAGGCGACGAGCTTGTCGGCTTTCTGAAGCTTCTCGGGCGGCTCGGGCTCGGCGCTGTTGGCGATCGCGAGGCGCTCGACCAGGGCGGGGTCGGGCCGGGGCACGGTCTCGGGCTCCTCAGCGCAGGCGGCGAGGAGGGCGAGCGGGGCACAGGCAAAGGCGAGCTTTTTCATCATCTTGCCGCTCCAACGCGGCAGGTGCGCGAAAGGATGCGCCGGCCTTCAACCGCCCTTGCGCCTCCGGTGCCTTGCTTCCAGGCGAGAATTCCCCCCCGGCGGTCCTCGGCCCTGCGGGGGGACGGGCAGCCTGAACGTTCCCGATGCGGCGCGACCGCGATCGCTCTGCCTGCTATCGAGGCGCAGGCGGGCCGATCGCGACCGGCGGCGGGCGTCGGCTCAGGGCGCGAAGAAGGCGTGACCGCCGTCACGTCAGGCGGAACGGGCCGTTGCTAGAATCCGGGCATCAGGGAGAGCATCGCCATGTCTCGCAAGCGCATCGCCTTCGCGGCCTTCGCCGCCTTCGTCGCCTTCGCCCACGCGCCCGCGGCGGGGCAGGACGCTCATGACCGGCCATGGACCCTGCCCAATCCGATCATCGTCATCGATCCCTATCAGGGCAACAGCGTCGACTGGGACAAGGTCGCCACCGACCGCAACGTGAAGGCGGTCATCCATCGCGCTTATTATGGCCTGACCCCGGACACCCGATATGTCGCCCGGGCCAGGGCGGCGAAGGCCAAGGGGCTTCGCTACGGCCTCTATCTGCTCGGCCGCCCCGGCGACCCGATCAGGCAGGCGGACGCCCTGATCGCCGCCGGCGCCGCGACCGGCGCCAAGTTCCTTGCGCTCGACATCGAAAATCTCGACCCGGCCCTCTCGATGACCCTGCCCAACGCGATCCGGTTCATCAATCGGGTCCATGCCCGCACCGGACGCTATCCGGCCTTCTACACCAACTATTCGACCTATCAGCACATCAACGCCAATTATCCGGCCGGCTCGGTCTTCGCCAAGACTCCCCTCTGGATCGCGCGCTTCAGGAGCCAGGTGGGGACGATGAACCCGAAAATCTGGCCGGACTATCGCTTCTGGCAGTTTTCGAGCGAGATCAACTGCACGCCCACGACGACCTGCCTGTACCGGGTGCCGGGGACGAGGACCGACATGGACGTCAACGTCTTCAACGGCAGCGAGGCCGACCTCGCCGCCTTGTTCGACTAGACGCGATCGGCGCCGGGCCCGCGGAAGGATGCGCCGCGGCTCCCGCCCTATTCGCGGAGCAGCCGGTTCATGTCGGTGACGAGGAAGGCGGTCGACCAGCCGATCAGAAGGAAGCCGATCAGCCCCTCCATCGCCCCGACCAGGCGCCACTGGAGCGGGAAGTCGGCTTCCGGCTGGGCCAGGGTGGCGTAGGCGGTGGCCGAGTAGAAGAGGGCCTCCTCGAGCCCGGAAAAGGCGCCGACGACGAGGTAGAAGGCGGCGAACACGGCGATCTCGAGCGAATGGAGCGCGAAGAGCAGCAGCGCGACGGCGCTGAGCACCGGCACCGTCCCGAGATGGAAGCCGCGCCGGCCCGGCCGCTCGCCGTCGAGCCGGAGGGCGCGGGCGATCGCGACGACTCCGGCGCCGTGGAGGAGGGTCATGAGGACGCTGAGCAGGGCGGTGACGGCGAGCTGGACGAGGAGGGTCAGGGCGGACTCCTTCGGTGGGGTGGAACGCCCCGTCTAGGGGGACACATCACTCATTCGGCGGCTGCGCAACAGGGATCGAGTCCCCGGTTCCGGCGGGCAGCCACGAAAGACCGGAACCTCACCCCGGCCGGTGCGCCTGCCGCGCCCGAGCTTCGAGCGCAAGCCTTCGCCGGCCGAAGGCCAATCGATTTCAAACGCAACGACGCAACGACGCAACGAGATCCGGGGTTTGACGAGATCCGCGGCGAATGGACGATGCCGGACTCGCCGGGGCCCGGGTTCGACGAGGCCGGCAATCCCCTCGACACGAGTGCCAAAGCAAAGGCTCATTCCGCCGTTGAGGCGGAAGCGACCGCATAGCCGTAAAGATAGCGATCATAGCCGGGCAACCAAGCGCCGGTTCCAAAACGCGCCTTCACAATATCTTCCGCGACAGCGGGACTCGTTATCGACCTGAAATGCAGGCGCAAGAACTCGTCATCCCGCGCCGGTCGCCACCACGAGCGATCACGGGCCTCCACCATCGGCCTGCCCTCGTACATCACCTTGAACACCGGTTGCGCGATCGACGGCAGGTTTCGACGGTGATTCCCCACTATCGGCCAATCTCCGTTCCAGAGCTTCGCATCGAGCGTCAACACGGCCAGGAAGGGATCATGATCCTCTACGCGCTCCGGGGACGCATCCGACATGACCGGCGGCTCGTAGAACACCACATACAGTTCGTCATTCCACAGGGAGACCAGCTGCCCGAGGGCGAACCGGGCATCGCCGAGCGGAACAAGGAACACATCGCCTTCCTTCGGCTCGTACCCGCCCGACGCCGGCTCGCCGGCCTTCCGGAAGACGCGGGTCAAGAAACCTGGCACATGGATCTCCCGAGCGGACCGGCCAAGCATCGCAAATCGGACCGCCTGCCGCAATGCGGCGCGATCGCGCGGAGTCCGCATCGTCCATTGGCCGCGCGCGCAATCAATGGCCCGCGCGGCGCCGTTGCGTTGAAAGGGTGCCAGGCACCCATTTTCGGAAAACCGTCATGCTGAACTTGTTTCAGCATCCAGGGTCGGACCGCCTCGCGGATGAAGGACTGGACCCTGAAACGAGTCGGGGTGACGGAAGGGGCGTGGCTTGATCGCTAATGGTTCGCGGGAAGCTCGGCGCCGGCTGCGCGCCAGTCACCTGCCTGGCGCCGGCGGTGGGCGGTGGAGACGCCGGGGGCCTAGTCGGCCCGGGGCTGGAATTGCGCCAGCGCGTCCGCGCGGCCGTATTTGAAGCCGCTGACATAATCGCGACTCTCGTTCGTCGGAGGCTGGGTGGGGTTCGGGGGAACCGGGGCCGGACCGGCCACGCCTTCCCATCCCGCACGATAGCCTTGCTCGTAAGTGCCGTCGGTCATGGCACTACAGCGGCTGGATACCCTTCAGGGTTCCGCTTGCCGGGGGACGCTCGGCGCCGGCGACGTGCCAGGCAGGTGCCTGGCACCGGCGGCGGCCTGGATTGGGCAGCGAGGCCGGATGGGGTCGATCGTCTTGCCCTTCCCCGGGCTCGTCGCGTGTCAGGGTTGGAGGGAAGGCGCGAAGGGACAAGAAGAGGTTGCGCAGCGCAAGCCGGTGCGAGTTCTTTGGCGATCGGGCCGTTACGAACCCGAGGGCTCGACCTGCCGAGCCGTCGGGCGCGGCCTGGCCCTGACCTTGTCTCAAACGAGCGTGCCGCACTCCCAACAGCAGCAAAGGTCGATCCACGCCCCCTCTGAACTCGCCGGGCACCAGCTTCCCCATATCAATCCGTTGCGGATCGTCACCATTGGCGGCGGTCACATAAAGCTGGTGCCCCCAAAGGCGCATGGACGTGACGCCCGGCGTCCCCCTGTCCCCATCCGCCGGGCGTCGGAGCCGCCGGTGTGGGGCACCACGACTCCATGGCCGACTGCTGGTGCCGAGTCGGCGACGCGGTTTTGATCCGATTCCGGTTTCACCGCAAGCCGCGGATGCCAAGGCGCGCCGGCCGGGAAGCTCTGCGCCAGCTGCGTGCCAGGCACGTGCCTGGCAGCGCGGCGGCCGGGGTTCGAGAGCGAGGCCGGACGGGGTCGATCGTCCCGCCCTCCTCGGGCTCCTCGCGTGGCAGGGTCTGGGGGGAAGGCACGAAGGCGCGAAGGGACAAGAAAGAAAAGGGGCCGCGGGGCGCAGCGCTCTTTCTTGTCCCTTCGGGTCTTCTCTTGAACCGGCGCCGGGCGGGATGGCCTGCGGCGCCGACCTCGGTGCGGGCTCGGCCATGGACCCTGAAACAAGTCCAGGGTGACGGGGCGGGGCGGAAGGGGGCCCTTGTGCAGCCTGTTCAGGTCGGCCGGCCTAAGGCGGGTCGGCGGCGCGGAGGTCCTTCAGGGCCTGGAGGTGGTCGGGGGCGTTTTCGATCTGCCAGTCGACGGTGGCGCCGGCGATCTCCGCGATCAGGCGGGCCATCAGCAGGCCGTCGCCGGCGGAGACGATGAGGGCGGTGTGGAAGATCGTCCCGTCGCCGATGCGCTCGCCGAAGACCAGCCGGACGTTGTGGCCGTCGGGCGCGGCGTAGAGGCGGTTGGCGTAGCGGGCGGGGAGGTCGCGGGTGCGGTCCTCGGCTTCGCGGAGCTCCGGATCGGCGGCGTTCCTTCCCTGCGCCGGCGGGGGATGAAGAGGGTGTCCGGCATTCGGCGACAGGTCTTCGTCTCGCGGGTCTGACACTTCAGGCGTCCTCGGCATTGGAAGCTTGCAGACTGCGCCCTGCGGCTCCCCTTGTGGAGTCGGAAAGGGGCCGCCGCGGGCGCGGGCTTCGGCCACACGTCCGCCCGCGCTTCGAGTGCAAGGCCTCGCCGTCGCCGCGAGGTCAGTTTGAAACGCGACGACGCAACGACGCAACGCGGGCCAGGCGTTTGAATGCGCTCGCGACAAATGGACGGCCTTGTCATTCCCGCGAAAGCCGGAACCATGAACGCTGCTCGCCGAGATCGCGCACGGCCCTGTTCATGGATGCCGGGTCAAGCCCGGCATGACGATGCGGGCAAAGGGGGAGACCGCCTCGCGCGTTTGTATGATTCGCGGCAGGCGATTCGGGCACCGTCGAATCGGGGCCGAAAACGGGCTCTGAAAATAAAGTTTTTTGCGAAAGGGGGTCGAAAAATAGGGTTTCGCGGCTTGAGTAGCAGGCTCGAAAAATCGCGGTTTTGTTAAAGCTGGAGCGTTGAAAAAATAGGATTTGACCGGAGCGGTACAAATGGCTTGACAGCGTCACGCTGCTCAGCTATCTTTTAGTCACGCTTCAGAATTGTATCCGGAGCGGATCGAGCAGCCGGCGCGGGGTCTTCCCGGGGTCGGCTTTTTCTTTGCGCGCCGCGCGGGCGCCGGCAGCGCCGGGCCCGGTCTTGAGAGCGGGCGCGCGGGTGGCCGCCATGTTTCGCAGCGAAGTCCTCCCCCAGCTTGTCTCGGGGAGGGGGACCGCGACGCAATAGTGTCGTGGTGGTGGGGTGATTCAAACTCAGCATTGCCCCTCCACCAGGCTTCGCCTGGTCCCCCTCCCCGAGCGAGCTCGGGGAGGATCATCCGCCGCGGGCATGGCGGCCCTTTCATCGTGGGAGGGTGAGATGAGCGGGAACGGCGATCGGCCACGCAATGAGAAAGGGCAGTACGCGCCGTGTGGAGCGAAAAGGTCCGCGGCTTCGGAGACGCCGAAGACGGCGGTGAAGAAGGTCCGCTCCAAGCGCGCCGCCGCAAGGGCGACGATCAAATGGACCGTGGAGAAGGAGGCCGTCTTTTTCCGCGAGCTGGCGATGGTCTGCAACGTCAGCGCGGCGCTTCGCAAGGCCAGGCTAACGGGCTGCAGCTCGCTCGCCTACGAGCGGCGCAAGAAGGACGCCCGCTTCCGGGGCGCCTGGGAGGCGGCGATCGACCAGAGCTACGCCATGCTCGAGCTGGAAATGCTCGAGCGGGTGCGTTTCGGCGACGACCGGCCGCCGCCGGCGACCGAGGCGGAAAAGAGGCTTCGGGCGATACCGACGGCTTTGGCCCTGCAACTGCTCAAGCTCTACGAGAACCGGGTCAAGGCGCGGGCGGCGGCGCCGGCGGCCCGGGCCGATCGCGGCCTGACGGGCGCCAGGCGCGTCGACCGAATGGCGCAGCGCCGCGAGTTCGAGGCGATGCTCGCCGACTTCAACCGCCGCATGGGCGGCCAGGGCTGAGGAGGGCGCGATGCTTGAGAGATTCGCGCATCTGAGCGAAGAGGAGCGGGCCGCTCGCTGCTCGCCCGCCGAGCGACTTGCGATGCTGGAGCCCGAACAGCGCCAGGCGTTCTGGAAGGCGCTGCCGGCGCGGCTCAGGGACGGGTTCCCGACCAGCTGGGAGATGAAGGCCCGGCCGGCTCAGCTTCCGCCGGACGGGGATTGGCGGATCTGGATGATCATGGCGGGGCGGGGCTGCGGCAAGACGAGGGCTGGGGCGCAATGGGTGATCGATCTTGCCCGGACCGGGGCGCTTCGGATCGCCCTGGTCGGGCCGACCGACGACGAGGCCCGCTCGGTCATGGTCGAAGGCAGCTCGGGCATCCTCGCCAGCGCGCCGGACGACGAGCGGCCGGTCTGGGAGCCCTCGCTCGGGCGGCTGAGCTGGGCGAATGGGAGCCAGGCCTTCGTCTATTCGGGGGCCAATCCCGAGGGACTGCGCGGTCCCGAGCATGACTATGCCTGGTGCGACGAGCTCGCCAAATGGGCCCGGGCCGAGGCGGTCTGGGACAATCTGATGTTCGGGCTCCGCCGCGGGGCGCTGCCGCGGGTTCTGGTGACGACGACTCCCCGGCCGACCCCGCTGATGCGAAAGCTGGCGAGTCGCGGCGATGTCGCCCTGACCCGGGGGCGGACGGCGGATGCGGCCCTGCTCGCGCCCGCCGTGGTCGACTATCTGACCGGCCTCTACGGCGGCACGCGCTTCGGGCGGCAGGAGCTGGACGGGGAGCTGATCGAGGACGTCGAAGGGAGCCTGTGGCCGAGGGATCTGATCGAGCGGTGCCGCACTCATCCTCTCCATGCGCAGCATGGGGAGGGGGACCAGGTGAAACCTGGTGGAGGGGTGGAAGGCTCGGAGGCCGAAGGTTCGAGCGGGAACCTCGCGGATCGGCGCCAATTACCCCTCCACCACCCTTCGGGTGGTCCCCCTCCCCATCTGGCGATGGGGAGGATTTTCAGGCGGATCGTCGTCGGGGTGGATCCGCCGGTTTCGGCGGAGGGCGATACGTGCGGGATCGTGGTCTGCGCGTTGCTCGGCGACGGCATCGCTCATGTCGTCGACGACGCCAGCGTCTCGGGGCGGAGCCCGGAGGGCTGGGCCAGAGCCGTCGCCGGGACGGCGCGCAGATGGGGCGCGGACCGGGTGATCGCCGAGGGCAACCAGGGCGGGGCGATGGTGGCGAGCGTCCTGAGGGGCGCCGACGTCGACCTGCCGGTGACCATGGTCCACGCCAGCATGGGCAAGTCGGCCCGCGCCGAGCCGGTGGCGGCGCTGTTCGAGCGCGGGGCGGCGAAGTTCGCGGGGGCCTTTCCGGAGCTCGAGGACGAGCTCGCCGGGCTGGTCGCCGGCGGCGGCTATGAAGGGCCGGGGCGCTCGCCGGACCGGGCCGACGCGATGGTCTGGGCGATGACCGAGCTGATGCTCGGCCGGCGAAGGGCGGAGCCAAGGGTGCGGCGGTTGTGAGGAATACTCCCCTCCCTGGAAGGGAGGGGCGGGGGGTGGGTCCGCCGAAGGCGGCCGAAACTCCAGAGTCAGCGAAATAGTCTCGCTGCGCTCGCCTACCCACCCCCGACCCCTCCCTTCCAGGGAGGGGAGCCTAGAGGGAGACAATCGATGAAATCGTGGTTCGGACGGAAGGCGGCGCCGGCGGCGCGGCCCTTGCTTCATCGCGCCTGGCCGGGCGCGGCGGCGTTCGGGGAGTGGCCCCGCAATTACGAGGCGCAGGTGCGCGAGGCCTATCTCGGCAATCCGGTGGCCCAGCGGGCGGTCCGGCTGGTCGCCGAGAGCGTCGCCTGGGCGCCGGTCTATGCGGCGGACGGGGAGGCCGGGGCGAAGGCTTCGGCGCGGGCGGTGGCGCTGGCGACGCCGGCCCTGCTCGACCAGGCGGCGGCGCAGCTGCTCCTGCACGGCAACGCCTTCGTCCAGATATTGCTCGACGCCGACGCGGCTCCGGCGGAGCTGTTCGCACTGAGGCCCGAGCGGGTGACGGTGGAGGCGGGCGCCGAGGGCTGGCCCGAGGCCTATGTCTACCGGGCGGGCGAGGTGAAGTCGCGGCTTCCGGCGCTCGACCCGCTCGGCCGGCCGGGCCTGGTCCACGTCAAGGCGATGCACCCGCTCGACGACCATTACGGCCTGGGGTGCCTGGGCGCGGCGGCGGGGGCGGTGGCGATCCACAATGCGGCGACGCGGTGGAACAAGGCGCTGCTCGACAATATGGCGAGGCCCTCGGGCGCGCTCAGCGTCGAGGGCGGCGAGGGGGCGCTGGCGGCCGAGCAATATGAGAGGCTGCGCGACGAGCTGGAGCTCCATTTCGCCGGGACCGCCAATGCGGGGCGGCCGCTGCTGCTCGAGGGCGGGCTCAAGTGGCAGGCGATGAGCCTGACTCCCGCCGACATGGATTTCGCGGGGATGAAGGCGGCGGCGGCGCGGGAGATCGCCCTGGCCTTCGGGGTCCCGCCGATGCTCCTCGGGCTGCCGGGGGATTCGACCTACGCCAATTACAGGGAGGCGAACCGGGCGCTGTGGCGGCTGACGGTGCTTCCGCTGGCGGACAAGCTGCTGGGCGCGATCGCGGCGGCGCTGGGGGCGTGGTGGCCCGGGGTGAAGCTCAGGCTCGACGTCGACCAGGTGACGGCGCTCGCCGAAGACCGCGAGCGGCTCTGGGCGCAGGTGAGCGCGGCGGACTTCCTCTCCCGCGAGGAGAAGAGGGAGATGCTAGGGTTTTGATACTTAGGCGGGTGAATTCCTCCCCGAGCAAGCTCGGGGAGGAATAGGAGAAGGATCATGGCCGAACAGGCGAATTCGATGCTCGAGTTGCTCGTCGCGCAGGCGGAGGGGCAGGGGGCGGGGCTGGTAACGGTCCGGGCGCTGGTCGAGGAGGCGAGCGAACTGGGCGCGGCCCGGGCGCTGGAGGCGCTGGGCCTGGGCGACGGCAAGGCGCGGCGCGACATGGACGAGCTTCGCGAGCTGCTCCAGGCCTGGCGCGACGCCAAGAAGAGCGCGTGGCAGGCGGTGGTGGGCTGGATGGTTCGGATCCTGCTGGCGCTCCTCGTGCTGGGGATGAGCGTCAGGCTGGGGCTTCTGGAGCTTCTGAAATGAGCGGGGCGCAGACTGTCCCCTTTCAGGCTCGCCCGCCGTGTGAGCCAAGATCAATGTTCCTGTTCTGTTCAATTTGAAGGATACGGCGGCTCATCGGGCCCGTATCACGCAGCCAAGCCGCCCGGACCGGACGGGGTTTTTTCATGGAGAGCGTAATGTCCCTCACCGACGACAGCTGCTGCGTTTCAGTATTCGATTTCATCCCCGAACCCGACCAGGCCGCGATCCGCGCCCGGACGAGCACGGTCGACATGACCCAGGAGATCCAGTCGGCGATCGACCATGTCGCCAATGGGGGCGGCGGCTGCGTCTGCCTTCCGGCCGGCACCTACCCGGTGAACGGAACGATCCAGCTCAAGAAGAACGTGACCCTGGAAGGGGCGGGCAAGCGCGGATCGATCCTCCGGCATACCGGCAGCGGCAATTGCCTCGAGTCGCTCTGGCCGATCAATTCGGCCACCCCCGTCGACATCCGGGTCCGCTCGCTCGGAATCATCAATTACTTCGCCGGCAACAGCGGCGCCGGGATCTATGAGCAGGGCGGGATGTACGTCGCCTTCGAGGACCTGCTGATCGAGAATTTCAAATACGGCATCGTCCTCAACCAGAGCGAGCTGGTCGACATCGACCTGTGCACCATCCAGATCCAGACGTTCGCCGCGATCTGGCTGGTCAACGGCGGGGACATCACGCCCGAGGCGGGCTACGGCTACACCAACCGGATCAGCGTCACGCGCTGCGAGATCAACATCGTCAACGACTTCCACCCGACCAATCCGCAGGGCTACGGGATCCTCGACGACGGCGGCGTCTGCCACGCCTTCCGCGACAACAATTTCAACGGGTCGATCACCCACATCCGAGCGGCGGGCGTCACCAACCTCCTCATCTCGGGCGGCGAGTTCGAGGGGGCGGAAAAGGGCAACCTGCTGCTCGATCATACCCGGCTTTCCGGCGCCGCGATCGGCGCCTGCGGGGCCGTGCTGGTCGAGAATTGCGAGATGGTTCCGAAAAACGGCCGGCCGGTCATCGACATCCGAAGCTGCGTCCACCTCAGCCTGGTCGGAAACGGTTTCGGCAACAGCGGAGACATCGCCAAGCCCTTGATCGTGGGAATGTTCAACGCCAACATGGTGACCGAGCTGGGGACGGCGACGGAAACGATCGGGCCAATGTTCGATCACCCGGGAGCCTCCCATACCCGGCTGTACTCGACGACGGCGGCATTGTTCGGGAGCGCGGCCTACGACCCGCCGAGCCTCGCCGCCGGAGCCTCGGGGCCGATCCAGACGATGACCGTGACCGGGATACAGCCCGGCGACGCTGTCGAGGACGTCAGCTTCTCGGCGAGCAGCGCCGGGGTGGTTTTCCAAGCCTGGGTCAGCGCGGCGAACACGGTGAGCTATTTCGCCCGGAACGTCGGCGCCAACGCGGAGGACCTCGCCTCGGGCATCGTCCGGGTGAAGGTCCGCCGCCGGGTCTTCTGACCGGCGCTCGACGGACGGCGATATCCGGGAACGGCAGAGTGGGGACAGTCACCAGTGACTGTCCCCTTTTCTTGCGGGGGACGATCAGATGAGGTTCGCGGGTTATGCGGCGATCTTCGGCCGGCCCGACCGGGGCGGGGACGTGGTCCTCGCCGGGGCGTTCGAGCGGAGCCTGAAGCGGGGCGCCGCGGCGGTGCCGCTGCTGTGGCAGCACGACAAGGCGCGGCCGATCGGGCGGATCGAATATCTGAAGGAGGACAAAAGGGGCCTTCGGGTGATCGCCCGGCTTTCGGGCGGGGCGGCGGGCCGGAAGGCGGCGGCTTTGCTGACGCAGGGCGAGGTCGCCGGGCTGAGCTTCGGCTACCGGGTCCGGCGGGCGAGCGGCTCGAAGCCGAGGTCGCTCGAGGACGTGGAGCTTGTCGAGGTCAGCCTGGTGAGGGTGCCGATGCAGCCGAAGGCGCGGGTTCATGCGCTGGAGGCCGGACCGTCCGGATAGTCGCGGCGCAGGCACCGTCTTTCGGCCCGATGGAAGGCGAGGCCGGAGAGCGCGGCGCCGAGGAGATAGGTTGGATCGCGCCGGCATAGGACGAGGTCACGGGCCGAGCCACTCCAGCCCGCCGGGCAATGAATCAGCGGAATAGAGGAGTTGGAGGACCCGGCGGCGGGCAGGAATGTGCGCCCGATCCGAAGCGTGGAGGACGGGGGTCGAATAGGCCCAGACGTCGCCCGGTTCGGCCAGGCAGGCGAAGGTGCCGGAGCGCGCGACCGCCGCAAGAATATCGGGCTCGGCGACGGCGCCGAGCCGGTGGGAACCCGGGGCGACGAGGAGCGGGGCGTTGTCCACGCCGACGGGGTCGAGGTGGATCCGCAGGGTGAGGCTTCGTTCGAGGAATTCGAAGGGCGGGACGCAGTGGGGGATGCCCGCCTTGACCGTCCATTGGTCGAAGCCGGCGACGTCGCGGCGTTCGCCTATCGGGATGGTGCGATCCTGATGCCAGCCGAGCGACCAGTTTCGGGTCGGCCTTTTATCGAACAGCTTGGCGCCGACGGCGCGGGCGGCAGGGCCAAGGAGGGCGGCGGCGATGTCGGCGGCCGCGCCGAGGAGACCGGCGAGGCCCGACGTAACGCCGAGGCGCGCGCCGGGGCGGCCCTCGGGCAGGAATGAAAGAGCGGCGAGCGCGGCGACTTCGGCGGGGCTGAAGGCGGCGGGGAATAACTGGGCGCCATCGCGGTCGAGCTGCATCGCTCGAAGATAGTCGCATTCGGAACAGGGAAGAAACTGGATTTCCGCTTTCGCGGGAATGACGCGGTGTGCGCGTCGAACATGAGGGAGAATGACATGCTGGAAGTGAAAGCGGATCCGCTGGAGGCGTCGTTCGAGGCGCTGGAGCGGGGTGACGGGGAAGTGGCCGAGCTGCGCGAGGAGATGGCGCAGCTGAAGAGCCGGATGGACGTGGCTGCGGTCGCGGCGGCCCGGCCGGCGCTGAGCGGGGCGAGGGGCAGTGGCTCGCCCTTCGTCGATTCCTATCTGAGGAAGGGGCTGGAGAGCGGGGTCGAGCTGAAGGCGCTGGCGGGGACGACGGACGCCGCCGGCGGCTATGCCGTGCCGGAGGAGATCGACTCCGAGATCGGCCGGCTGCTGACCTCGATCTCGCCGATCCGCGCGATCGCCAACGTCGTCCGGGTGGGGAGCGCGGGCTATCGCAAGCTGGTCACGGCGGGCGGGACCCCGTCGGGCTGGGTGAGCGAGACGGCGGGGCGGCCGGAGACGGCGACCCCGACCTTTATCGAGGTCGCTCCGCCGTTCGGCGAGCTTTACGCCAATCCGGCGGCGAGCCAGGCGATGCTCGACGACGCCGCCTTCGACGTGGAGACGTGGCTCGCCCAGGAGATCGCGACCGAGTTCGCCCGGGCCGAGGGCTCCGCGTTCGTGAGCGGCAACGGGGTCAACCGGCCCAAGGGCTTCCTTGTCAGCCCGACCTCGGCGCAGGGGGACCATGTGCGCGCGTTCGGCACCCTTCAATATCTCGCGACGGGCGCGGCGGGGGGCTTCGGCTCGGCTCCGGCCGACAAGCTGATCGACCTCGTCCAGGCGCTCCGGCCGCCCTACCGGCAGGGCGCGGCCTTCGTGATGAACTCGGCGACGGCCTCCGCCATCCGAAAGTTCAAGACGACGGACGGCGCCTTCCTGTGGCAGGCCGGGCTCGTCGCCGGCCAGCCCGACACCCTGCTCGGCTACCCGGTCGTCGAGGCGGAGGACATGCCGGACGTGGCGGCGGACAGCCTGTCGGTGGCCTTCGGCAATTTCCGGGCCGGCTATCTGATCGCCGAGCGGACGGAGACCCAGATCCTTCGCGATCCGTACACGAACAAGCCGTTCGTCCACTTCTACGCGACCAAGCGGATCGGCGGGCAGGTGGCGAATTCCGAGGCGATCAAGCTTCTGAAGTTCGCCGCTTAACCGCGCTCGGGTCGAAGTGACACTTCGACCCGGTTTGCCCCTCCACCATGCTTTGCATGGTCCCCCTCCCCATCCGGCAAAGCCGGACGGGGAGGATTGGGAATTCGTCCTCCCTGCGCGCGAAGCGCGTGGGGAGGGGGACCGCCCGCAGGGTGGTGGAGGGGCTTTCTTCCCGTCCCAGGAGACACATCATGATCGAGGGTGAGGCTTTGGTCCTGCCGCCGGAGGCGGCGGGGGCGGCGAAGGCGTATCTGAGGGTCGAGCGCGCGGACGAGGACGGGCTGATCGCCGGGCTGGTCGCCGCCGCCGCTGAGCTGTGCGAGGCGTTCATCGGCCGGCCTTTGCTGGAGCGCGACTTTACCGAAACGCTCCCGGCGGGCCGGGCGTGGCGGCGGCTCGGTAACGGACCGGTGCGGTCGATCACTCAGGTCGAGACGGCTCCGGCCGAAGGGCCGGCACTGGCCCTGCCGGCAGAGGATTACGGGATCGACATCGACTCGCGCGGCGACGGCTGGGTCCGGCTGACGGGAACCGGCGAGGTGAAGCGGATCCGGGTCGTCTACCGCGCCGGGCTGGCCTCGGGCTGGGCGGACCTGCCGGCGGCGCTTCGGCAGGGAGTGCTGCGGCTGGCCGCGCATTTCTACACGAGCCGGGCCACGGAAGGCGCGAGGGCGAGCGAGCCTCCGGCGGCGGTGGCCGCCTTGTGGCGCCCGTTCCGCCGGCTTCGACTGCGTTGAGGGAGGGAAGGATGTTCGAAAGGCTGATGCTTCACGGGGCCGCGCTGGCTCGAAAGTCGGCGCTGCAGCGCCGCTCGGCGCTTGCGGCGGAGCTTCGCGACGAGGCGCCCGAAGGGGTAAAGGTGGGCGAGGAGGAGGAGGGGGTCACTCTCGAAGGGCGCGGGCTCGAACGGCGGTCCGCGCTCGACTCCGAGCTTCGCTGGCTGCTTGCCGGGAGGCGGCGGTGAGCGGGGCGGGCGGGGCGCTCAGGGCCGCGGCGGTCGAGGCTCTGGAGGCGCTCGAGCTGGGCGGGGTCTATCCGGGGCCGCCGCTCCAGGCGGCTTTTCCCCATGCGGTCGTCGAGTGCGGGCCGGAGTCGGATTGGGGCCACAAGAGCGGACCGGGACGCGAGCTCAGGCTGGCGGTGACGCTTCGCGATTCCGGCGAGCGGCCGGAGCGGGCCGAGGCCTTCGCCGACGTGGCCGAGGCGGCCGTGGAGGCGGGACTGGACGTCGAGGGATGGCGGGTCGTCACCCTGGCTCTGGTGCGGCGGCGGACCGTGGCGGAGGGGCGGGGCGGCAAAGCGGGCTGGGCGGTGGCGCTCGACTGGCGGGCCCGGATGCTTGCGGAGTGAGCGATTTCCCCTCCCTGCAAGGGAGGGGTCAGGGGTGGGTCCGCCGAAGGCGGGCGAAACTCAAGAGTCAGCAGGAAGCCTCGCTTCGCTCGCCGACCCACCCCCGGCCCCTCCCTTCCAGGGAGGGGAGGAAGTTATTTCGGCTTCTCGGGGAGGCTCGCCTTGAAGGTCTCCACCGCATTCTCGTGGATATAGCCGATCTCCTCGGTCGCGTTCTTCTCGGCCGTGGCGCGGGCGATCTTGGCGGCGAGGTCGGTTGCGACGGAGGCGGAGCGGAAGGCCGCCTCCTCGGTCTTGCAGGCGGTGACGAGCTTGGCCGTGAAGGCGGCCTCGTCGATGCCCGCCTTCACCTGCTCGCGGGCGAATCCCCCGAGGCATTTGGAATAGCTGGTGCGTGCCGAAGCGAGGTTGCCCTGGGCCGAGGCCATGAGGGCGATCAAGAGCACTTGTGAAATCATCCCGAATTCCAGTGCAACAAGTTGAGACGAAGGGAGAATATCGATGGTTGCGGAAAAGGGAAGCGCTTTCTTGCTGAAGGTGGGGAATGGCGGGTCGCCGCCCGTCTTCGCGACGGTGGCGGGGATGCGGACGACCCAGATGTCGGTGAACGGCGAAGCGGTGAACGTCACCAGCAAGGATTCGGGCGGCTGGCGCGAATTGCTGTCGGGGGCGGGCGTCCGCTCCGTCTCGGTGGCGGCGAGCGGGATCTTCACCGGATCGGCGGCGGAGGTGCGGGTCAAGACCAACGCACTGGGCGGACAGGTGGACGATTACGAGCTGAGCTTCGAGAGCGGCGAGCGGTTGCGCGGCCGTTTCCTGGTCACGCGCCTCGATTATTCGGGCGACTATAATGGCGAGCGCAATTACGCCCTGAGCCTCGAAAGCTCCGGCGCCGTGGTGACGCTGTGAGCGCCGCCGCGAATCCGGCGCGCGGGGAGGCGGTGCTGGCGATCGGAGGCGAGTCGCTGAAGCTTCGGCCCAGCTTCGAGGCGCTGGTCGCGGCGGAGGAGGAATTGGGACCGCTCTTCGCCCTGGTCGAGCGGGCGGCGGCGGGCGGGCTCAGGATCGCGGAGATCGCCGGGCTGTTCTGGCACTGCGTCGACGGCCGGCCGGAGGGGTTGACCCGCGAGGCGGTCGGCGCGGCGGTGGTCGAGCGCGGGCTGGCGGGAGTCACTCCGGCGCTGAAGGTGCTGCTCAGGCAGATATTGCAGGGCCGTGGAGAGGTTTAGGGAGAGCGCCGGGCGACTCGCCGGGCTTGCTGGGGCGCTGCTCGGGTGGCGGCCGGAGGAGTTCTGGCGGGCGACTCCGGTGGAGCTGGGGGCGGTGCTCAGGGCGATGGCCGGGGAAAACGCGGCGGCGGCGTCCCGCTCCGACCTGGAGCGGCTGATGCTGAGGTTCCCGGATTAGAAATTCGCAGATCGGGGCGGGTCACCCCTCCACCACCTTCGGTGGTCCCCCTCCCCATCTGGCGATGGGGAGGCAAGCGAGATGGACGAGGAAATCGAGCGGCTGGTGGTGAGCGTCCGGGCGGATACCGGCGCATTCGCCCGCGACGTCGCCGAGATGAAGGGTCAGCTGGAAGGGCCGCTGGCGGACGGGCTGGAGCGGGCCGGGCGGGTGCTGGAGAGCGCCTTGCTTCGGGCGGTCAGGACCGGGAAGTTCGGGTTCGAGGATCTGAAGCGGACCGCGCTCGCGGCGATGGCGGAGATCGCGGCGGCGGCGATCCGCGGCGGAATCCAGGCGGCGGGAGGCGGCGGCGGCAAAGGCGGGCTGCTCGGCGCGGCGGCGCAGGTGCTGGCGGCGGCGCTGGGAGCGCCCGGGCGGGCGAGCGGCGGGCCGGTGGCCCCGGGGCGGCCCTATCTGGTCGGCGAGCGCGGGCCGGAGCTGTTCGTCCCGACCGCGAGCGGACGGGTCGAGACCGGCGGGGGCGGAATTCGCGAGATCAGGATGAGCATCAACGTCAGCGCCGCGGCCGGCGAGGCGCCGCAGGCGCTGGCGCGGTCGGGGCGGCAGGTGGCTCGGGCGGTGAAGCAGGCGCTGATGCGGGCGGAGGATTGAATCCTCCCCGAGCTTTGCTCGGGGAGGGGGACGGCGGCGCGAAGCGTCGTGGTGGAGGGGGGATGCGAAGGCCGTCTTTCCCCTCCACCGCGCTTCGCGCGGTCCCCCTCCCCCAGCAAGCCGGGGGAGGAATTTGAAGGGGTTTCATCATGGGACACTGGCTGGCGCCGCGTGGGGCGGCGAAGCAAATGGGGCATGTGAAGCGCTTCGATGCGCGGCTGTGGACCGTCAACTTCCCGCGGCCGATGATGGCGTCGGTCGTGACGACGGGGCCCGATTCGCTTCGGGTCGACTGCGTCTTCTACAAGAAGGACGACCTCGCCGGGCTGATCTGGGAGTCGGAGGACCGGTTCGACCATCCCCTGCTCGCCTACGAGACGAGCCGCGACTTCCGCGGCTGCCGGCTTCGCTTCCGGTGGCGGAGCGGCGGGATCAGGGCGCTCGACGCCGTCGACGGGCCGACTCTGACGATCGAAGGACGGGATTCCGCCGGGGCGGCCCGGAGCTGGTTCGTCCGGCTCTGGAATTATTCGGAAGGGACCGCGGAGGATTCGCTCGTGGCGATCGACTTCGCCGAGGTCGCGGGCGGGTGGGGCGGCGAGGATCCGGTCTGGGCCGGGGACGTGGACCGGATGTTCGTGTCGATGGTCGCGCCCGGCTTCACCCGCGAGGATGCGCCGCTCGCGGCCCGGGCGGAAGGCTGGGCGGAGCTCAGCGGAATCGCCTGCGACGGGAGCGGGTCGGTCCTGGCCACGGGCGACACGCTGGTGCCCGAGCACCGGCTCAGGATGGCGACAGGCTATGACGACCTCTACCATCTCGCCCCGGCGCGGGTGCTGAGGAACGTCCTTCAGCTCGGCTATCGCGGCCCGATCAACCATTATGTCGGGATGAGCCATTATTTCCGGCTCGAGGCGAACAGCGGCGGATTCTACATCAGCCTCGCGGGAGGCGTGCTGAACGCGCCCTGCGCGGCGTGGCATTCCGATTTCGCGGCACGGGCCAAGGCGCTCGGCTTCGAGCTCATCTGGTCCCTGTCCTACGAATTGCTCGACCAGCATGTCTGGGGCGACTGGAAGCAGAGGGCGCAGGACGGATCGCCGGCGCTGACCGGCTGGTCACCGCCTTCGACCCTGCTGTCGCCGGCCCATGGCGGGGCGATGGGCTATTTGCGGCAGGTCGCCCAGGCCTTTGCCGGAATCGCGGCCGCGGCGGGCCTGAGGATGCGGTTCCAGGTCGGCGAGCCCTGGTGGTGGGTGATGCCGGACGGCCGGATCTGCCTTTACGACTCGGCGGCGGTCGCCGCCTTCGCGCCGGTGCCGATTGCGGACGTGCGCGGACCGCTGACTGAGGCGCAGCAGGCGACTCTCGACGCGGCGGGGGCGGTGCTTGCGGACTCGACGGGAGCCCTGGCGGGGGCGGTGCGAAGCGTCGCCGCGGATTCGGAGACGCTGCTGCTCGCCTACCTGCCGACGGTGCTGGACGGCCCGCACCTCAAGCGCGCCAACCTGCCGCAGAATTGGGCGAGCCCGGCCTTCGACGTGCTTCAGCTGGAGGATTACGACTGGGTGACCGGTGGCGACCCGGGCGCGAGCGCGCGCGGGGTGGCCGCGGCCCAGGCCCGGCTGGGCTATCCGCCGGAGCGGCAGCATTATTTCACCGGCTTCGTGCTTGCCGCCGAGGACAAGGCGCAATGGCATTCGATCGCGGCGGCGGCCGAGGCGGCGCGGCGGCGCGGGGCGGGTGAGGTCTTCGTGTGGGCCTTGCCGCAGGTGCTGCGCGACGGATTCACCTGGTTCGATTCGGGAGACGGGGACGTGGAAGCCTATGACGATGTGCGATTTCCGGTGGCGCTTGGTCGGGAGGCGAGCGTCGAGCCCTGCTTCTCCACCGCGGTGGTGACGGGCGCGGGCGGGGGCGAGCAGAGGAACAGCGACTGGGCCGACGCCCGGCTCCGCTTCGACGCCGGGCCCGGGGTTCGGGGAACGGCCGACCTGCACGCGCTGATCGCCTTCTTCCGGGCGCGGCGCGGCGCGGCGGTGGCCTTCCGGTTCGAGGATTCGTTCGACAACAGCTCGAACGGAATGACCGAAGCTCCCGGGGCTGCCGATCAGGCGCTTGGAACGGGCGACGGGACGCGGACCGGATTCGCTCTGGTGAAACATTATGGCGGACAGGTGCGGCGGATCACCCGGCCGGTGGCCGGGACGGTGCGGGTGTCGGTGGGCGGGGTCGAAAGGGTGACCGGGTGGACCCTGGGTCCGCTCGGAACCCTGAGCTTCGAGGAGGCGCCGGCGGCGGGGGCGGCGGTGAAGGCGGGCTTCCGGTTCGACGTGCCGGTGCGCTTCGCGGAGGACCGGCTCGGCGTCAGCCGGGCGACGTTCGAGGCGGGGGAGATCCCTTCGGTGCCTCTTATCGAGGTGCGGGAAGGGTAGTTGAGTTCCCATTCCTCCCCGAGCTTGCTCGGGGAGGGGGACCGCGCGAAGCGCGGTGGAGGGGTATTCGAACTCAGCATTTGCCCCTCCACCACGGCGCTTCGCGCCGCGGTCCCCCTCCCCCAGCAAGCTGTGGGAGGAATTAATGATTCAAGGAGCTACATCATGCCTTCCTTCCTTTCGCGGGCGCTGACGACGCTCGCCTTTTGCTGGCGGGTGGAGCGGCGGGACGGAGTCTGCCTGGGGTTCACGAGCCACGACCGGGACCTCGTCATCGGCGGGCTCGCCTATCGCTCGGCGCCGGGCATGCTCCCTTCGGCGGTCTCCGTGTCGGACGATTTCGACGCCTCGACCCTCGACGTGAGCGGGGCCCTGACCAGCGAGTCGATCGGCGAATCGGACCTCGCCGCCGGGCGGTGGGACCGGGCGGCAGTGTCGCTGTTCCTGGTCGACTGGGAGGATCCCGAGGGGGAGAGGCTGCCGCTCGCGCGCGGAGAGCTCGGCGACGTGACGGTGAAGGCGAACGGGTTCGAGGCCGAGCTGCGCGGGGCCGCGGCCCTCCTGGAGCGGGCGGTGGCGGAACAGACCTCGCCCGAATGCCGGGCCGAGCTGGGCGACCGGCGCTGCCGGGTCGACATGGCGGGGCGGGTTCGGTCGACCCGCGTTACCGCCGCGCCCGAGGAGGATGTCGTGGCCGTGGCCGAGGCGCCGGGCGGGCCCGGAGCCTATGCGTTCGGGAGGCTGCGCTGGATCGGAGGCGCGAACAGCGGCCTCGAAAGCGCGATCCTGTCCTCGCAAGGGCTTGAGCTGCGGCTTCAGGAGCCGCCGCCCTTCGCGATCGAGGCGGGCGACCTGGTCGAGATAAGGGAGGGTTGCGACAAGCGCTTCGCAACCTGCCGGGCCCGCTTCGCCAACGCCGAGAATTTCCGGGGCGAGCCGCATCTGCCCGGAATGGACCTGCTGACTCGTTATCCGGGAGCGTGAGACATGAAAGGCGTGGATATAGCGGCGCGGGCGTGCGCCGTCGTCGGAACGCGATTCCGGCCCCAGGGCCGAACCGCGCGGGAGGGAGTCGATTGCGTGGGGGTCGCGGCTTTCGCCTGCGATATCCCGAGCGAACGCGTGCCCCGCGATTATGCCCTGCGCGGGAAGGCGCTGGAGGAGATCGAGCGCCAGCTCCGCGGCCTCGGCTGCCGGCGTGTCGCGGGCCACGTGCTGGAGCTGGGCGACATCGCGCTGTGCCGGCCCGGGCCCGCGCAATATCATTTGGTCGTCATCACGCCGTTCGGCTTCGTCCATGCCGACGCCGCCCTTCGGCGGGTGGTCCAGCGGCCCTATCCGATCCCCTGGACGCTGGTGAGCGCATGGCGGTTCGCGGAGGAGCAGTTCTGATGGCGACGCTGGTCCTCACCACGGTCGGGTCCGCGGTCGGCGGGCCGATCGGCGGCGCGATCGGCGCCCTCATCGGCCAGCAGATCGATGGGCGGCTGTTCGCGCCGAGGCCGCGTCAGGGGCCGCGGCTCGGCGAGCTTGCGGTGCAGACGTCGAGCTACGGAAGCCAGATCCCGAAGCTGTTCGGAACGATGCGGGTCGCCGGGACGGTGATCTGGGCGACGGATCTCAAGGAGGAAAGATCGAAAAGCGGCGGCGGCAAGGGCCAGCCCAAGACGGTCAATTACAGCTATTCGGCCAATTTCGCGGTGGTCCTGTCCGGCCGCCCGATCCTCGCTGTCCGGCGGATTTGGGCGGACGGCAAGCTGCTGCGCGGCGCGGCCGGGGATTTCAAGACGGCGACGGGCTACCGGCTCCACCTCGGCGGCGAGGACCAGGGCGTCGATCCGCTGATCGCGGCGGTCGAGGGCGCGGGCCAGGCTCCCGCCTATCGGGGCCTGGCCTATGCCGTGTTCGAGGGCTTCCAGCTGGCCGATTACGGCAACCGGATCCCCTCGCTCACCTTCGAGGTGGAAGCGGATCAGGGCGCTCTGAGCCTCGGCGCCGTCGCGGCGGAGCTCAGCGGACTGCCCGCGACGGGGATTTCGACGGCCCTGGCGGGTTACGCGGCCGGCGGCGACAGCGTGCGGGCGGCGATCGCCGCGCTCGCCGAGCTCGAGCCGCTGTCGCTGATCGACGACGGCGAAGCGCCGGCGCTTCGCGGCGGCGCCGGGGTACCCGCCCCGGTCGCTGAAACCGAGCTGGGCGCGGCCGCCCCGGGAGCGGGGGGACGGAGCGAGTGGCTGAGGCGCAGCGGCGATTCCGTGCCTGCCGAGACGACGCTGGCTTATTACGATCCGGCGCGCGACTATCAGACCGGGCTCCAGCGGGCGAGCCGTCCGGGCGCGGCCCTTATTAGCGACCGGCGCGCCGTCGCCGCTTCCCTCGACGCGGCGACTGCAAAGGCGCTCGCCGCGGATCGGCTCGAGAGGCTGTGGGCGGCCCGGCGCTCGGCCAGGCTGCATCTCGGCTGGTCCCGTCTAGGGCTGGGGGCGGGGCTTCAGCTACGGGTCGGCGGCCGCCCCGGGCGGTGGAGGATCTCGCGCTGGACTCTCGATCGGATGGTGCTCACGCTCGATCTGACGGGCGTACCGGGGACGGCGCCCGCGGTCCCCGGCCAGGCGAGCCCGGGCCGCCCGGTCGACCAGCCGGACCTCCTCCATGGTCCGACCTCGCTGCTCCTGCTCGACTTGCCCCTTTTCCAGGACGAGCCCGGCCGGCCGCGGCTGCTGGCCGCCGCCGCGGGGGCGGAGCCAGGCTGGCGCCGGGCCGAGCTGATCGCCAGCTTCGACGCCGGCGGGAGCTGGACCGCGGCCGGAACGACCGCTCCGCCGGCCGTCCTCGGCGCCGCGGTCGAAGTGCCCGCGGCCGCGGGATCGGCGCTGTTCGACGAGCGGAGCCGGGTCGAGGTCGAGCTGCTGAACGAAGGGATGTGGCTCGAGAGCCGAAGCGACACCGCGCTCTCCGAGGGAGCCAATCTGGCGCTGCTCGGCCAGGAGCTGGTCCAGTTCGGACATGCCGAGCCGCTCGGCGAGCGGCGCTTCCGACTCTCGCGCCTGCTGCGCGGGCGGCGCGGGACGGAATGGGCTGCCGGCCTGCACGCGCCGGGGGAGCCGTTCGTGCTGATCGAGGCGGAGAGCCTCGCCGTCGTCGAGGCTCCGCTCGGCGCGCTCGGGGGAGAAGTGCGGCTGCTCGCCCAGGGCCTGGGCGACCCCGACGGGGTGCTCGCGGTCCGGACCGTGGACGGGGAGGCGTTGCGGCCGCCGGCGCCGGTGCACTTGCGGGCGGACAGGCTGACCAACGGCGACCTCGACCTTTCCTGGGTCCGACGCAGCCGCTCCGGCTGGGTCTGGCTGAGCGGAATCGAAACCCCGCTCGGCGAGGAGTCGGAGAGCTATCGCCTGACCCTGGCGGGCGCCGGCTTCGAGAGGAGCGTGACGATCGCCGCGCCCGCCTTCGTCTACACCGCCGCCGATCAGGCGGCCGACGGTCTCGCGGGACCGCTGACCGTCGAGGTGGTCCAGCTCGGAACCTCGGCGCCGTCGAGGCCCGCATTCCTGCTCGCAGATTGAGGAGAAAAGACATGGCCGATTCGACGCAGCGCTTCGCCTTGCCCTTCATATTTCCGGGCCAGGCCCAGAAGGAGCTGTTCCATAACGAGGCCCTGGCCAGGATCGACCTTGCGCTTCACCCTGCGGTCGAGGGTCCTCCCGCGGCCGCCCCGCCGGCCGCTCCCGCGCCGGGCCAGTGCTGGATCGCCGCTTCCCCCGCGACCGGCGACTGGAGCGGGCGCGACCACATGCTGGCGATGTGGACGGAAAGCGGCTGGCGCTTCGTCTCGCCGCCGCCGGGGACGAGCGCTTGGAACAAGGCCGCCGGGGTGCCCTTGATCTGGGACGGAAGCGAGTGGCGCACGGGCGAGCTCGCCTGCACCGGCCTGACGGTCGGCGGCGTCAGAGTCGTCGGACCGCGCCAGCCGGCGGTGACAAGTCCTTCTGGCGGAACGATAATCGACGCGGAAGCGAGGGCCGCGATCAACGCCCTGACTGCGGCATTAATGTCACACGGATTGATTGAGTGAGCATTTCCCTTGCCCGCATGAAACCAAGGGGGCAGAGGGTCGTTTGCCGCCCGTCTGACGAGGGGCTTCAAGGATTCGCTAAGCGGCTCAGTGAGGCATTTCGGCAACATTTGTGGGGATAAGCGTGCTTGCGCGAAAACTCCGCTTACCGTATTGAGTTCATGGTCGTTCCCGTAGGGACGCAAGAAGAAAGGGGAAAGTTTATGCGGAAGCTCGCCATCGCTATGGCGCTTTCATCCACCCTGCTCGCCACTCCAGCCTTTGCTCGCGACGGCGCGATGTACATTGGTGGCGAATTTGGGGCGATGATCGTCGAAGACATGGACGTCGATATCGGCGCCGTGCAGAACGCTGTCACGATCGACCATAATTATGGTTATGACGGCGGGATTTTCGTCGGTTACGACTTCGGCGCGTTCCGGCTCGAAGCCGAGGCCGCCTATAAGAAGGCCGACCTCGACGCTTACCAGACGACGATCAGGCTTCCTCTCGAAGGCCCCGTCTTCGCGGCGGGCCGCGACGCCAGCGGCAGCTCCAGCGCGATGAGCTTCATGATCAACGGTATGCTGGACTTCGGCGACGACGACGGAATTTCCGGCTTCGTCGGCGGCGGTGTCGGCATGGCGCGGGTCAAGGCGAACAACTATCGCAACTTCTCCAACGCGACTCCCTTCCTGGACGGCTCCGATACGGGTCTGGCCTGGCAGGTCTTCGCCGGTGTTCGCCAGGCGATCAGCGACAATATCGACGTGACTCTGAAGTATCGCTTCTTCAACGCCGACAAGGTCCGCCTGACCGCGTTCAACGGCGGCGCGAGCGATCATCGCTTCCGTTCGCACAGCCTTCTCGGCGGCCTGACCTTCAACTTCGGTGGCGCCGAGCCGCCGCCGCCGCCCGAGCCCGTCCCGGTTCCGCCGGAGCCGATCCCGGTTCCGCCGCCGGTCGAGCCGACCCCCGAGCCGCCCAAGTGCGTCGCGGGTCCGTTCATGGTCTTCTTCGACTGGGATCGCGACGAGATCACTCCGCAGGCTTCGGCGATCCTCGACAACGCGGCTTCCGCTTATCAGACCTGCGGCCAGGCCCAGGTGATGATCGCGGGCCACGCCGACAAGTCGGGTTCGGATCAGTACAACGTCGGTCTCTCGCAGCGTCGTGCCGCGAACGTCCGTTCGTACCTGGCCGGACGCGGGATCCCCGACGGCGTCATGACCACGGAAGCGTTCGGCGAGAGCCGGCCGCTGGTCGAAACTCAGGACGGTGTCCGCGAGCCTCAGAACCGGCGCGTGGAGATCACCTTCGGACCCGGCTCCGGCTGGTAAGAAGGGGGTTCGCCGCTCAGGCGGCGCAACGCCAGGAACAAGGAGGGAGTCGGCTTTCGGGCCGGCTCCTTTCTTTTTGAGAGCGGCGCTTCGCATGACGGCCTGCGGTCACGTCTCTCCTGCCGGGATAACGAGGTAGCGGAATCTGCTTGCCGGCCCGGTGCCGATCGCCGGGGCAACCGCGAGCACTCCGGATCGTTCTCCCCCGCGAAGAGGAGAAAAGGATGAGGCTCGCCACCGGGTTAATAATGGGCTTGTCGGCCCTGACGCTCGCCGCCTGCGCTACGGAAGGCGCAGCCGATGACGAAGCCGCCGCGGCCGGCGACGCCGGACCGCCGGCAGCGGTCTCCACCATCGGACCTCCGCGCCTCGCGGCGGATCTGCGCGACGCCCAGGGGCGGACCCGGGCCCGCGCCACCGCCGAGACCTCGGGCGACAGCCTGAGGGTGAGGGTCGAGGCGGTTGGGATGAGCGCCGGCGCCTATGGCGCCCATCTCCACACCACAGGCCGCTGCGCCGGGCCCGGCTTCGAGTCGGCCGGGCCGCACTGGAACCCCACCGGCCAGATGCACGGCAAGGACAATCCCAAAGGGATGCACCTGGGCGACCTGCCCAACCTCCTCGTCGGGACCGACGGCCGCGGCAGCTTCGAATATACGATCCCGAACGCACGGCTGTCGGGGATGCTTCCAACCGCGCTCATCGACGGCGACGGAGCGGCGGTGGTGATCCACGCTTCTCCGGACGATTTCCGGACGGACCCCTCCGGCAAGAGCGGAGCCCGAATCGCCTGCGGGGTACTGGGTTAGATCGCCTCCCCGGCCGAACGGGCCCGCTCGACCCGGGTCGCTTCGAGTTCGGCAATCCGACGGCTTCCGACCCACAGGCCGATGAGCGTCAGAGGCACGATCAGGTAGAGCGCGAAGATGCCGACGCGCAGGCTGTCGGCGACATCGGCGACCTTGCCCGCGAAATAGGGACCGAGCGCCAGGCCGACCATCGTCGTGCCGAGGATATAGGTCGCCCCGGCCGTCCCCCGCATTCGCGGAAGCACCAGATCCTGGAGCGTCGCCACGGCCGCCCCCACCCAGGCCGCGCCGCACATATGGGCGATCGGAAACACCCAGTAGAATGTGGTCAGGGATTCGGTGGTGAACAGGAACCAGGTAAGCGGAGCCGCAGAGACTACTGACGCCATGTTGACGAAAATCCGGCCGCGCGGATCGCGGCGCCGCCAGAGGTCGGAGATGACCCCGCCCGCAATGACGCCGATGGCCGCCGATATCGCCGCACCCCAGCCCATGATGAAGGCGACCTCCTCAGCGGCGGTCATGCCGCCGATGAATGTGCCCGGGCCGAGCGGGTCCGGATAGAAGGTGCGCAGCACGTAGGGCGGCCCCCAGAAGCTGACCGCATAAGTGACGAACGAGATGCTGCCGAACGCCAAGGCGAGAATCACGGTGGCGGGCGTTCCCCAGATCAGCCGATGGGTCGGCGGATCGCGCTGCTTGAGCGATTGCACCCAGGAAAAGACCGCGTAGACTCCCAGCCCGTAGGCGGACCATTGCGGCAGATCTCCGGTCAGCCGGATCAACCCGTAGGCGCAGGCCGCGACGATCCCGAGCGCGATCAAATTCACCTTGAGCGCGCCCGGAATGCGCGACACCGTGAGCAGGGTCAGCGGAGGGAGTATCGCCGCCAGCTCGCGGCCGAAATCGCGCCAGGCGTTGGGGCGGACGATGGGCTGCGGAAGGCCGTCCGAGGCGCCTCTTTGCGGCTCTTTCAGCGACAGCACCCACAAGGCGACCAGCAGCCCGGGTATTCCGACGGCCAGGAATGCGGCCTGCCAGCCGACCAGACCGAGCGGCGCCTCGGCCGGGTTGGGCCAGGCCATGTTCCAGCGGCTGAGGACGAAGCCGCCGATCGGAAGGCTGAGCGCCCCGCCTATGTAAAGGCCGCTCGAATAGATGGACAATGCGGTGGCGCGCTTCTCCTTGGGGAACCAGTCCGAGATCATCGAGTAAGCCGCCGGCGATGCGCTCGCCTCGCCTATGCCCACACCGATCCGGGCGACCGCGAGCATGCCGAAGCTGTTGGCGAAGCCCGACAGCGCCGTCATCGATGACCATAAAGCCAGGCCCAAGGCCATCAGCCGTCCCCGGTACCAGCTGTCCGCCAGCCGCCCGAGCGGTATTCCGAACAGCGCGTAGAAGACGGCGAAGGCGGTGCCGTAGAGGAATCCGATCTGAGCGTCCTCGAGGCCGAGGTCGCGCTTGATGTCCTGGGCGAGGATCGACAGAATCTGCCGATCGATGAAATTGATCATGTAGACGAGGACGAGGACGAACAGAGCATACCAGGCATAGGCGCCGATACGGACCGGAGCGGCGGCGTCGGGTGCGGGGGGATCGGACGCCATGGGCCCTCTCAGTGTACTTTGCGTCCGTCAGTGGCTAGCAGAGCGGCGCGCTTTGGCAACCAGGGACTCCAGGTCCGCCCATGAAGAGCTCGGTCCTTTTCGTCTGCCTCGGCAATATCTGCCGCTCGCCGCTCGCCGAGGCGGCCTTCCGGCGCGAGGCGGAGCGGCTCGGGCTCGACGTGGAGATCGACTCCGCCGGCACGGGCGACTGGCATATCGGCTATCCGCCCGACCCCCGGGCGGCGGCGGTCGCGGCGCGCAACGGGATGGACATCTCCCATTTGAAGGCGCGGCAGGTGACGGCCGACGACTTCCGCCGCTTCGACCATATCGTCGCCCTCGATTCCAACAACCTTCGCGATCTCGAGCGGCTTCGTCCCGAGGGCGCCAAGGCGCGGCTATCGCTCCTGCTCGACCATGTCGACGGGCGGAAGGGGCAGCCGGTGGCCGATCCCTATTATGGAGAGGACATCCATTTCGACACCGCCTGGGACGATGTCAGCGCCGGGGCGAAAGGCCTCGCCCGGACGATTGCGGGCGGCGGGTGACCGCCTTCGCGCGCCGGGTGGCGGCCCTGACCGGGGTGGCCGAGGATCGGCTCGAGCGGCTCTCAGGCGGCGACCTTTCCGAGGCGCTTCTGATTCGGCGGCCGGACGGCCGGACGTCGGTCGCGAAGCGCGACCTCGCCTCCGGAGCGGAGGGCGCGATGCTTAGGGCGATCGCCGCCGCGGGAGTCCCCGCGCCGATGGTCGAGGGCGAGCATGACGGCGTGCTGCTGCTCGAGCATATCCCCAACGACCGGGTCTTCAGCGCCGTCGCCTGGGCCGATATCGGAGCGGCGCTGCGCCGGCTGCACGGCCGGGAAGGGGAGCGATACGGCTGGCCCGCCGACTATCAGATTGGCACCGTCTCCCTCGACAATCGCGAGCGTCGCGACTGGCCCGGTTTCTGGGCCGAGCAAAGGCTGGTCGCGACCGCCGGAGTGCTCGACCGGCCCTGGCGCGAGCGGGTCGGAGGGCTTGCGCAGCGCGCCGGCGAGATCGCTCCGCCGGCGCCGCGGCCGGCCCTGCTCCACGGCGATTTGTGGAGCGGCAACATCCTCGTCTTCGAGGGCCGCCTGGCCGCCCTCATCGACCCGGCCTGTTATCATGGCGACGCCGAGGTCGACCTCGCCATGCTGACCCTGTTCGACACGCCCGGCCCGACCTTCTGGGAAGCCTATGGGCCGCTCGACGCGGGCTGGGAGCGGCGGCGCGCCTTCTACCAGCTCTTCCCGGCGCTGCTCCACATGCGGCTGTTCGGCGACGCCTATGCGGGCATGGTCGACCGGCTGTTGTCGCGCCTCGACGCCTGAGACGGGTTGACGGCTGCGCCAAATTTCGCTATTTAGCTAAATAACGAAATAGGCACCTCATGAACCTGATCTTCGAAGCCCTGGCGCATCCCACCCGGCGGGCGATCCTCGAACTGCTCAAGGACGGCTCGAAGACCGCCGGCCAGCTGGCGGACGCGTTCGAGGTGTCGAAGCCGACCATGTCGGCCCATTTCGCCAAGCTGAGGGAAGCCGGGCTCATCCAGGCGGACCCGCGCGGCACGACCATCGTCTACAGCCTCAACCTGTCGACGCTGGAGGAGGTAATGCTCGGCTTCATGGGCCGAATGGGCGTCGCGCCCGAGCGGAAGGAGAAGATGTCATGAACAGGACGACCTTGACGATGGCGGCGGCGCTCGTGATCGCGACCATGGCGGTCGCGGCGCTCGCGGTCGGAAGCTCGACTCCGGCGAATCTGGAATTACCCGTCCACTGGGGCTTGAACGGTGAGCCGGACCGCTTCGCCGGCAAGTGGGAGGCGCTGCTGACAGTTCCGGCGCTGACCGCCGCGGTGTCGCTGCTCTTCTACTTCATTCCGGCGATCGAGCCGCGGCGTGAAGGGCTGGCACGCAGCCAGGGCCTCTATCTGTGGGGATGGGTGGCGATCCTGCTTATGGGCTCGGTCATCCAGCTGGCGACGGCGTCGCTGGCGCTCGGCTGGCCGATCCACGCCTACAACCTCATCGCCGGCGGACTCGGCGCATCGCTGATCCTGATCGGAAACCAGCTGGGCAAATCGCGCAGCATGTATCTGATCGGGCTCAGGACGCCCTGGACTCTGGCCAGCGAAGACGTGTGGGTCAGGACCCATCGCCTGGCGGGCAAGCTGGTGGTGGCGGGCGGCGCACTGATCGTCGTGGCTGCGGCGCTTCTGCCGTCCGGGCCGCTGGCGGCGATAATCCTGGCCGTCGTCGGAGTCGCGGCGGGGATACCCATCGTCTATTCGCTGCTGCTGTGGCGGCGCGAGCGCGCGGCTCAGCCCAGCGAATAGCGCTCGACGATCGAATAGAGCGGCCCGTCGGGAGTGAGGCGGCTCTCGTAGAGGCGGAAGTCGTCCACCGTGAAGGCGGGGCTTCGGACTCCGCCCGACCGTTCCACAAGGGCGCCGACGGAGCCCGCGCCCCGGGGCAGCCGGGCGATGGTGATGTGCGGCATGTAGGCGCGTCGGTCCGGCCCGACCCCGACCCTCACCAGCGCCTGGTCGACCTTCTTGTGGAGGGCCCGGAGCGGGTCGTGCGGAGCCACGCCCGCCCACAAGGTCACCGGCTCCCCGCGCCGCTCGAAGGCGCCGAGGCCGTCCACTGCGATCGAGAAGCGGGGATGATGGACCGCGCTCAGCGCCGCGTCGACGTCCCGCGCCAGGTGGCGGTCGACCTCGCCGACGAAGCGAAGGGTCAGGTGCAGCTGATCGTCGGGCAGCCAGCGGGCCCCGGCCACCCCGCCCATCAGGTCGAGCAACCGGGCGCGGACCGGCCCTGGCAGGGGGATCGCGACGAACAGGCGGTGCATCGCCGCGTCCTTAGCGGCCTGTATACCGTCTGCGTACCGGTTTTCCTTGAATGTACCCCACTATCTCACGATATTAGGCCCACGCGGCGTCGGATTTCGCCGCGAAAGGAGAGAGTTCAAAATGGCTAACGGATTTGACCCGCGCGCGACCGCCGCGCCGCATACGGCCGGTACGGCCGGCCGCGAAAGCGTCGCTTTCGACGCGGGCCTGCGGTCCCATATGCTGTCCGTCTACAATTACATGGCCTCGGCCGTGCTGCTCACGGGCATCGTCGCTTACGGCGCCGCTGCGGCGGGCATCGCCCAGCAGATCTTCCTCGGCGCCGGCATTCTCAAATATGTCGTGCTGTTCGCACCGCTGATCATGGTGTTCTTCCTGGCGGCCCGGATGAACCGCATGTCGACCGGCGGCCTGCAGGCCTTCTACTGGTCGTTCGCGGTCGTGATGGGCCTGTCGATGTCGCTCATCCCGCTCCTCTACAGCGGCACGTCGATCGCTGCGACGTTCTTCGCCACCTCCGCGGCCTTCGTCTCGCTGAGCCTGTGGGGATATACCACGAAGAAGGACCTGTCGGGCTTCGGCACCTTCCTGATGATGGGCCTGGTCGGGCTGATCGTCGCGATGCTCGTGAACCTGTTCCTGCGCTCGGACGCGATGAGCCTGGCGATCAGCGCCATCGGCGTCCTGCTGTTCGCGGGCCTCACCGCCTACGACACGCAGAAGATCAAGAGCATCTACTTCCAGGTGGCCGGCACCGACATGCTCGGCAAGGCGGCGATCCTGGGCGCGCTCAATCTCTATCTGGACTTCATCAACATGTTCCAGTTCCTGCTGAGCTTCATGGGCAGCCGCGAATAGCGGCGGCTCGGCTTCGGCAAAGGATGAGGCCCGGCGGCAACGCCGGGCCTTTTCTTTGCCTATTCGACGACGCCGGCGACCGGCGCCATCAGGAAGCGCAGGGTCGCGGCCCAGGCCCGCTCGGCGGCGCCGCGATCGTAGCGCTCGGCCGACGTATCGTTGTGAAAGGCGTGATTGACGCCGGGATAGACGATCGACTCCACCTGTTTGCCGGCGGCTTTCAGCGCCTCGGCCCAAGGCAGGCCGGTGGCGTTCACCCGTTCGTCCAGGCCCGCATAATGGAGCAGCATGGCCGCCTGGACCCGCGGCGCCAGAGCCGGGTCCGGGGCGGGGCCGTAGAACGCCACCCCGGCATTGAGATGGGGGCCCGCGGCCACGGCCACCCGGTTCACCATTCCTCCGCCCCAGCAGAAGCCGACCGCACCGACGAAGCCATTGGCGCCGGGCAAGTCGCGAAGCAGCCTCAGGGTCGCCACCGCATCAGCGGCGCTGACGGCAAGGTCGAGCTTGCCGATCGCCGCCCGGGCCGCGTCAGGATCGGCCGGAGTGCCGCCCACGGAGGAAAGGAAGTCCACCGCAACGGCGCGATAGCCGGCGACGGCGAGACGCCGCGCGACGTCCTCGATATGCGCGTTGAGGCCGCGATTCTCATGGATGACGAGCATCGTTCCCACGGGCGCAGGCGCCCGGCGCGGCTCGGCCTGATAGCCTTTCATCGTCCGCCCGCCTCCGACGGGCCAGCTCATCCGGCGCGTTCGGATTCGCCGGTCGGAGTCCGGCACGACGGCCGCAGCGGCGGGATCGGCGGCGATTCCCGCGAGCAGCGCGGATGCGGCGGCCGCGCTCCCCGCCAGCCGGGTCAGATCCGCCATGAAGGTCCGGCGGTCCATGCCTTCGTGCGTGTAGCGGTCGTAGAGGGCGATGGCGGCGGCTCGGAGCTCGTTCATTCCGTCATCCCTGCGACGGCTGCGGCCGGTTCTGCACTTTTTCCATCAGCGCGTCGTCCAGCTCCGCCGCGCGCTTCGCCGCCGGCCTCTCGGCGAGCCGGGCATAATATTCCTCGAAGGCCGGGCGTTTATCGATGGAGCCGAACATCATCCCCCAGCCGATCTGCGAGCCGACATAGACGTCGGCCGCGGTGAACTGCTCGCCGCAGATATAGGGGCCTGCTCCCATGCAGCGCTCGAGCGCGTCGATCGTCTCCTCGAAGCTGCCGTAGCCGGCCATCGCCTTCTTGTCGGGCGGCGCGAGCAGGCCGAGCGACTTGGCCGTCACCGCCGCCTCGACGGGCCCGGCGGCGAAGAACATCCAGCGATAATAAGGCCCGCGCAGCGCGTTGCCCGAGGGCGGCGCGAGCCCGGCGTCCGGAAAGGCGTCGGCGAGATAGGCGCAGATGGCCGCCCCCTCGGTCACCACCGTGTCGCCATGCCTGATCGCCGGCACCTTCCCCATCGGATTGATCGCCAGATAGTCGGGCGCCTTCATCGTCGTCCCATATTCGAGAAGCACCGTCTCGTAGGGGCAGCCGACTTCCTCGAGCATCCAGCGGACGATCCTCCCGCGCGACATCGGGTTGGTGTAGAAGGTGAGAGTCTGCGACATTGCGAAGGTCCTCCTGTGATGCTCTCCCTAGCGCCGGACGGAGGCGGCAGGAAGCCGGTCCCGGCGGCCGGCGGCGAGCAACTCGCCGACCGTGACGATCCTGAAACCGCGGGCCTGCAGGCCCCGGATCACCAGCGGAAGCGCCTCGCGCGCCGTGTCGTTGGAACGGTACATGAGGTGCATCAGCAGAATCGACCCCGGCTTCGCTTCACGTACCAGCCGCTCGGCATAGGCACGCGGATCCTCGGTCGTAGGCTCTTCGACGTCGATCATCACCATCCTGTAGCCGTGCCTCCGCGCCGACGCCGGCAGGCCCCAGAGTTTCTTGCCGAAGGGCGGCCGGAAGAGCTTCGGCGACGGCGCCCCCGCCGCGATAAGCCGGCGGTGGGCCTCGGCGATCTCGGAATCGTAAAAGGCGGAGGAGCGGCCGATCATCACCTGGTGGGTCAGGCTGTGATTGGCGATTTCATGGCCCTCGGCGACGATTCGGCGCACCAGGTGAGGCCGCTCGCCGACTTCGCGGCCGATCAGGAAGAAGGTCGCTCTGGCGCCGCCGGCGCGGAGGTGGGGCAGTGCGGCGGCGACGCCCCGTTCGGTCGGTCCGTCGTCGAAGGTGAGCGCGACCATGGGCTGGTCGGTCTCGACCCGGCAGATCATCTCGCCCACCAGCGCGAAGCAGCGGGCGCGGCTCACCACCCAGAGGGCTTCAAGGATCGCCAAAGTCAGGACCAGGGCGGCGACGATCCAGAGGATGCGCGTCGAGCGCCACTTCGCTGCCATCTTCGCCGCTCCCGGTCGCCTCGATGCCGAACCGTAGCCGGACCGTGCGCCGCTGCAAGCTGGGAAGCGCCGTCGACCGTCCACCCCCGTCATGCTGAACTTGTTTCAGCATCCAGCAACGAACCGCCTCGTCGACGGAGAACTGGACCCTGAAACGAGTTCAGGGTGACGGGAGGAGGCAGCGGTGCCTCCTCCCCATCGGGTCAGGCCTGCTCGGGCTGGCCTTCCTCGGGCTGGCCGGCTTCGCTCGGACCCTGCTCGCCTTCGCTCCGGATCGGCTCACCTTCCGGATCGGCCTTCTTGCCGCGCTTCTTCGACGGCTTGGGGGCGGCGGGGACGATCTCGAAGGTGGGGGCGTCGTCCTTGATCGTGACCTTGACCTCGCCGCCGTGCATGAGCTTGCCGAAGAGGAGCTCCTCGGCGAGCGGCTGCTTGATCTTCTCCTGAACGAGCCGGCCCATCGGCCGGGCGCCGTAGAGCTTGTCGTAGCCCCGGGCGGTGAGCCACTTCCTCGCCTCGTCGTCCAGGTCGATATGGACGTTGCGGTCCGCCAGCTGGAGCTCGAGCTGGAGGATGAACTTGTCCACGACCCGCGCGACCACCTCGGTCGGAAGGTAGGAGAAGGGCACGATCGCATCGAGGCGGTTGCGGAACTCGGGCGTGAACATCCGCTTGATCGCTTCCTCGTCCTCGCCCTCGCGCGTGTTGTTGCCGAAGCCGAGACCCTCGCGCGCCATGTCGCTGGCGCCCGCATTGGTGGTCATGATGAGGATGACGTTGCGGAAGTCGACCGTCTTGCCGTGATGGTCGGTGAGGCGCCCGTTATCCATGATCTGGAGGAGGATGTTGAACAGGTCCGGATGCGCCTTCTCGATCTCGTCGAGCAGGAGCACCGAATGCGGATGCTGGTCGACCGCGTCGGTCAGGAGGCCGCCCTGGTCGTAGCCGACATAGCCCGGAGGGGCGCCGATCAGCCGCGAGACCGAGTGGCGTTCCATATATTCGGACATGTCGAAGCGCTGAAGAGGGATTCCCATGATCGAGGCGAGCTGGCGCGCCACCTCCGTCTTGCCGACGCCGGTGGGCCCGCTGAACAGATAGGAGCCGATCGGCTTGTCCGGATCGCGAAGGCCGGCGCGCGACAGCTTGATCGCCGATGCGAGCCGGTTGATCGCCTCGTCCTGGCCGAACACGACCCTTTTCAGGTCGCGGTCGAGATGCTCGAGCGTCTTCTTATCGTCGGAAGAAACGCTCTTCGCCGGGATCCGGGCGATGGTCGAGATGACCTGCTCGATCTCCTTGGTGGTGATCGTCTTCTTGCGCTTGTTGGGCGGCACCAGCATCTGCATCGCCCCGACCTCGTCGATCACGTCGATCGCCTTGTCGGGCAGCTTGCGGTCGTTGATGTAGCGCGCCGAAAGCTCGACCGCCGCCTTGATCGCGTCGGTCGTGTACTTGACCTTGTGATGCTCCTCGAACGCCGAGCGGAGGCCGCCGAGGATCTTGATCGTGTCCTCGACGGTCGGCTCGTTGACGTCGATCTTCTGGAAGCGCCGGAGCAGGGCCCGGTCCTTCTCGAAATGGTTGCGGAACTCCTTGTAGGTGGTCGAGCCGATGCAGCGGATCGTGCCTCCGGAAAGGGCCGGCTTGAGGAGGTTCGAGGCGTCCATCGCTCCGCCGGACGTGGCGCCGGCGCCGATCACCGTGTGGATCTCGTCGATGAAGAGGATGGCGTCGGGGAGCTTCTCCAGCTCCGTCACCACCGCCGTCAGCCGCTCCTCGAAATCGCCGCGATAGCGGGTGCCGGCCAGCAGGGCGCCCATGTCGAGCGAATAGATGACGGCCGGCCTCAGGACCTCGGGGACGTCGCCTTCAACGATCTTGCGCGCCAGTCCCTCGGCGATGGCGGTCTTTCCGACTCCCGGATCGCCCACGTAGAGCGGGTTGTTCTTGGAGCGGCGGCAGAGGATCTGGACGGTCCGGTCGACCTCCGGCCCGCGTCCGATCAACGGATCGACCCGGCCGCTGATCGCCTTCTCGTTCAGATTGACGGTGAACTGCTTGAGCGCGCTCTCATTCTTCTTCTTGCCCTCCTCGGGCTTGGATTCCTCGACGCCCTTGACCTCCTGAGGCTCGGACGCGGTCTCGCCCTTGCCGACTCCGTGGCTGATGTAGCTGACCGCATCGAGTCGGCTCATGTCCTGCTGCTGGAGGAAATAGACGGCGTAGCTCTCGCGCTCGGAGAAGAGCGCGACGAGGACGTTGGCGCCGGTCACCTCGTCGCGGCCCGAGGACTGGACGTGGAGGATGGCGCGCTGGACGACGCGCTGGAAGCCGCTGGTCGGCGACGGATCGGTCTGGCCGTCGACCTTCAATGCCTCGAGCTCGCTGTCGAGATAGGCGCGGACCGCCTCGCGCAGCTCCTTGAGGTCGACTCCGCAGGCGCTCATGACCTTGGAGGCATGGGCGTCTTCGGTGAGCGCGAGCAGGAGATGCTCGAGGGTCGCATATTCGTGCCGGCGGCCGCTGGCTTCCGCCAAGGCGGTATGCAGGGTCTGTTCGAGTTCGCGGGCGAAGGAAGGCAAGTCTTTTACTCCTCAAAGCCCGCAATAATTCACGGACTACACGGCCTTAATGTCGGCCTTCGCACTGCCGTCATCAAGCGCACCTCCAAAAAAGCTGGGGAAAAGGTCGATTGTTCCCGCAGCTTCGTCATTTCTTGAATAACTGCTCTGCGCTTGCCCGGTGGTTAACCGCGGCATCGATCTTGGAGCGCACCCGGACGATCTCGGCTTCGAGCGCCTCGATCCGCGCGTGGAGCTCGTCGACCGAAAGCGGATCGAGATCCTGCCGCCCGAGCAGGATCAAGGGGTCGTCGGGCTTGCTTGGGAAGAGCTCGTCCAGGTCCATGGCGTTCAGAATCTCCCTTCCGGGCCGCGGCGTCAACCCGGAGGGCTTGCGCCGCGGCCCTTTCGGCGCGAGGCGTGACCGCATGGACGCAATCCCTGATAAGATGATCGCCATCGACCCCGAGGCCCCGGGCGGACCGGAAGTGCTCCGGCCGGTCGAGCGGCCGGTGCCGGCGCCCGGGCCGGGCGAGGTCCTGATCCGGGTCGAGGCCGCGGGCGTCAACCGGCCCGACGTGATGCAGCGCCTGGGCTTCTACCCGCCGCCGCCGGGCGCTTCGACCATTCCGGGTCTCGAGGTGGCCGGGACGATCGTCGGCGGCCGCCGCGAGGGCGAGAGGGTCTGCGCCCTGGTCGCCGGCGGCGGCTATGCCCAATATTGTGTCGCGCCCGAAGGCCAGTGCCTGCCGGTTCCGGCGGCGCTCTCGATGGTCGAAGCGGGAGCGCTTCCGGAGACCTTCTTCACCGTCTGGGCCAACCTCTTCGAGCGCGGCGGCGCGAAGACCGGGGACCTGGTGCTGGTCCATGGCGGCACCAGCGGCATCGGCACCACCGCAATCCTGCTCGGCAAGGCCTTCGGCCTCACCGTCATCGTGACCGCGGGCTCGGCGGAGAAATGCGCCAGGGCGCTGGAGATCGGGGCCGCGCATGCGATCGACTACAAGGCGCAGGATTTCGAGGCTGAAGTGAAACGCATCACCGGCGGTTCGGGCGTCGCGGTGGTGCTGGACATGGTCGGGGGCGACTATTTGCCCAGGAACATCGCCTGCCTCGGCGAAGAGGGGCGACACGTCTCGATCGCCGCGCAACGCGGGCCGAAAGCGGAGATTCCGATCTGGGAGGTGATGCGCAAGCGCCTGACCTTGACGGGCTCGACGCTTCGCGCCCGCTCCGTCCAGTTCAAGGCGGCCCTGGCCGACGCGTTGAAGCGCGAGGTCTGGCCGCATCTGGAGGCGGGGCGAATGCGGCCCGTCATCCATTCCACATTCCCGCTGGCGGACGCAGCGCAAGCGCACCGCCTGATGGACAGCGGCGAACATGTCGGGAAAATCGTGCTCGAGGCAAGCTGAGGCCCCCCGCCGAAGCGGAACCCCTGCGGGCGTCCGCCATTATCCCAACGGGCGGCGCGCGCCGCTTTCAAGAAGGGGATTCGCGTATGTACCGCAACGATGCCGGAAACGGCGACTACTGGCAGGCCCAGCTGATGTTCTGGGGTCCGAGGATATTGGCCGCCATAGCAATCCTCGTCATCGCCTGGCTGCTCGCCCGGGCCGCCAAATGGGCGATCGCCAAGGTGGTCGACCGGGTGCCTGCGCTCAGGAAACATTATGAGGCGGAGCCGGGCAAGACGCTCGGCAGCCTGATCGGCGATATCGTCTTCTGGCTCATCATCCTCATCGGGATCATGCTCGCCGTCCAGCCGCTCGAGCTCGGCGGAGTCCTCGATCCGGTGCGCCAGCTCACCACCAACGCGCTCGCCTTCGTCCCGAACATGATCGGCGCCGGGCTCATCTTCTTCATCGGACTGATCGTCGCCCGGATCGTGCGGCGGCTCGTCGAGGGGGCGCTGATGGCCGCCAATGCGGACGGATGGCTTCGCAAGACCGGCCGTTCCGAGACCGCCGGGACCGCGCCCGCGACCGTTGCCGGATCGCCCGTCACTCCGGGCACGCGGACGTCGATCAGCAAGTCGGTCGGAATGGTCGTCTTCTTTCTGATCATGATCCCGGTGACGATCTCGGCGCTGGATGCGCTCCAGATCGAGGCTATCTCCGGCCCCGCGACCCAGATGCTCAGGACCATCCTGGATTCGATCCCGCTGGTCATCGGCGCACTGATCCTCCTCGCGATCGGCTTCCTGCTCGGCAAGCTCGCCAAGCAGGCGATCGAGCAACTGCTTCCCTCGATGGGCTTCGACCGCTCGGTCAGCGCGATCGGAATTTCCACCGAAGGCGGCGCGCCCTCTCGCGCCGTCGGCACCGCGGTGATGCTGGCGATCGTGATCTTCTTCGCGATCAAGGCGGCGGAGCTGCTCCAGTCGCCGCTGATCGCGGCGATGCTCGCGCAGGTGCTCGAGCTGGGCAGCAAGGTGCTGTTCGGAGCGGTGATCATCCTCGGCGGAGTGGCGATCGCCCGGATCGTCTCCGGCCTGGTCAGCGGCGCCGGCACCGAAGGCTGGCTCCCGGCGATCCTGAGGTGGGCGATCATCGCCTTGGCGGTGGCCATCGGCCTCAGGTTCATGGGCCTCGCCAACGAGATCGTGATCATCGCCTTCGCGTCGATCATCGGCTCGGCGGCGGTCGCCTGCGCCCTCGCCTTCGGGCTGGGCGGTCGGCCGACGGCGCACAAGCTGCTCGAGCAATGGACCGACTCCAATGCGGTCCCGGCGCCGCCGTCGCGGCCGCGGGCTCCGAAACCGCCGGCCCCGCCGTCGGACAGCCAGCCGCCATTGGTATGAAGTTCTCGTCCTCCCCGCGAGCGAAGCTCGTGGGGAGGGGGACCGCCCGGAGGGTGGTGGAGGGGCCAGCCGCGCCGCCGGCCCCTCCACCATGCTTCGCATGGTCCCCCTCCCCATCGCTGCGCGACAGGGAGGATTGAGAATGGCCCGCTTCACCCGCTTCGCCGCGATCGACTGGTCGGGGGCGAAGGGGAAGCGGCACAAGGGTATCGCCGTCGCCGTCGCAATGGCGGGGACGGCGGCCCCGCGGCTGGTTCGGCCCGATCACATCTGGTCGCGAACCGAGGTGCTCGAATGGCTGCTGGCGGAGGCGGCCGCCGAACCCACCCTGTTCGGCTTCGATTTCAGCTTCGCTCCGCCAATCGCCGAGCGCGGCGAATATCTGCCCGGGGAAAAGGGCGTCCCGTCGGCTGCGCGGGAATTCTGGGCCTATGTCGAAAGCCGCAGCGGCGACGAGGACCTGGGCGCCGCCAGCTTCCTCGAGCAGGCCCACCGCCGCCACTTCTATTTCGGGATCGCCGACGGCGAGAAGGCGCGCTTCATGCATTTCCGCCAGTGCGATGTCCGGCTCAATGCCCAGGGCGGCCGCAAGACTGCGAGCGCCTTCGACGCGATCGGCGCCGCCCAGGTCGCCAAGGCCAGCTTCTCGGGGATGCGCCTGCTCCATCATCTGGCCGGCAGGGTCGCGATCTGGCCGATGGACGCGTTGCCGGAGCAGGGCAGCGCCGTCGTCGAGATCTACACGCGAATCTATCTGCGGCGGGCCGGTTTGCGCGGGACCAAGCTGAGGTCTCGCGCGGAGCTGGATCAGGCGCTGCTGGGGCTCGGCAGCCGTCCGGCGCGGCTCGGCTTCGAGCCGAACGACCACCAGACCGACGCCCTCGTAACCGCCGCCGGGATGCGGGCGCTGGCTGCACGGGAGCCGCGCGCATTCTCTCCGGAGGGCCTGACGCCGGAGCTTGCCCGGTCCGAGGGGTGGACATTCGGAATCCTGTAGGTCTCCAATCCTCCCCTGCCTTTGCAGGGGAGGGGGACCATGCGAAGCATGGTGGAGGGGCCTTGCTGACTCCGAAGAACCCCTCCACCGCGCTTCGCGCGGTCCCCCTCCCCAGGAAAACCTGGGGAGGAATTTAGTCTCTCGCTGCCGCCGGCTTCCCCACCGGCGCCGTCGCCGTCTTCGGCATGCGCGCCTCGAGCGGCTTCAGCCACGAATCGACCCGGCTGCCGATGGCCGCCTGCGGATAGGAGGCTTCGTATTTCTTCGCAGCCTCCCATTCGCCGACCAGCCTCAAAGCTTCCGCGGAGGCTGCGGCGAGCGGCTGCGGCTTGCGGAGGGCGCGGTTGATCATCGCGTCCCCGAAGAAGGTCCAGTCGTTGTCCGCCGCGCAGCCGAACGAGGTACGGGTGGCCGAGGCGGCGGTGAACACGGCGGTGGTGTCGCTCCACACCGCCGGCACGAACACGCCCGAATAGCAGGCCGAAAGGATCAGCAGGCGGTTGCGCAGGCCCAGCTCGTCGAGGAGCGAGGCCAGGCGCGCCGGCGTGAGCAGCCCGTAGCCCTCATCGCCGTCATGATAGGTGATTCCGGCGGGTATTCCGTGGCTGGTCGAATAGAGCACGAGCACGTCCTCCGATCCGTCCATGACCTCAGCGACCCGAGCCAGGGCCACGCTCAGCGAATGCAGCGATCCCCTGGGCAGCGCGGCGGCGCCCCTGCCGTCGCTTCCGGCGAGCACCAGGGTGCGGCCCGCCGCGTCGAACCGGCGGGACAGGACCTTGCCCGCCTCCCGGGCCTCGCGGCCGAAGACGGGATCGCTGTCGAGCCCGATCGCCAGGACATAGGCGTCGACGACGCCGGACCGCTGCGGCGCCAGCCCGGCCAGAGCGGCGGTCAGCCGCCGATGCTCGGCCAGCTCGGATCGGGCGGAACGGCCGCGTTCCAGATTGGGACCGAGATCGAGGCTGGCTCCGATTTCAGCGGGATTGGCGCCGGAGCCCAGAGCCGGCCATGCGCTCCGGTGTTGCGGCGGCGCCGGCGGGTCCGCGGCGGGCGCGAAAGCGAGAGCTGCGGCCAGGACCGCTCCGAAAAGGTGAGTTGAGAAATCCACGCGCTCCCCGCCACCAGCCGTTTGCGCCAGTCTCGCCCGGCAGGGTGGGGCGGGTCAACGGGCCCGGCGTGGGGACTGGACGTTCCGCCTTTAATGAACCATTTGGACGCTGGGCCGGGTTAGCTCAGCTGGTAGAGCAACCGCCTTGTAAGCGGTAGGTCGTCCGTTCGAGTCGGACACTCGGCACCATATCCGCGCCGCCGCGGATCATTTTGCTTCCGAAATGGTTGTCGGCATGGCTGCCGACCCCCGGCCATAGCCAAAGGTTTGACTGCTATACCTCTTCATCCTATCCATCGCCACGCCATCGCCGATCCGAAATGGAGTGAATTTTTCCGGTGTCCCTCGTCAGTGACCTGAAAGCTGCAAAGCGCCACGATGGTCTCGCCGTGGTGCAGGACTTCGTGACGGCAGCGGCGACGGTCGTGAGCATGGCGGACCTGCGAGCGATGATCGACGCCGCGGTCCGAGACCTCGGTTTTGATTATTTTGCGATCGTCCACCATGTCTGTTTCGGCCGTCCGGAGGGCCATCATGTCCGTCTCACCAACTACCCGCTGGAGTGGGTGGGATTCGTCAGGGAGATGCCCAGGCTGACCGATCCGGTCGTGAGGGCGGCCGAGCGGATGTCGAGCGGCTTCAAATGGGATCAGCTGGATTCGCTGCTCGACGTGACGGCCGCGGAAGCTGAATATATGCGTGCGGCCGCCCGGCATGGCATTTGCCAGGGTTATACGGTTCCCAACCACGTTCCCGGCGAGACCTTCGGGTCCTGCAGCTTCTCGATCGGGGCTGGAAAGCCTTTCCCGGAAGCCAGCGTCTCCGCCGCGCAGGCGCTGGGAAGCTTCGCGTTCGAGGCCGCGCGCAGGCTGGTCAAGCAACGTCCCGGCGAAATCTATCTGCAGCCGGCGCCGCTGTCCGAACGGCAGCGCGAATGCCTGCTGTTCGTGGCTCGGGGGAAGAGCGACTCGGTGATCGCAGATTTGCTCGCCATCCGCCCGAAGACCGTGAACGAGCATATCGAGGCCGCGAAAAGGCGCTACTCCGTCGCCACTCGCTCCCAGCTGCTGGTGCGCGCCCTGTTCCGGAGCGAGATCTGCTTCTCAGAGGTGATCGACTGAGCTCGCTCTAAGTCATCCCCGCGATTTCGCGGGGAGGGGGACCGCGCGAAGCGCGGTGGAGGGGTTCTGCAGGACTCGGAAGGAACCCCTCCACCAGGCTTCGCCTGGTCCCCTCCCCGGCAAAGGCCGGGGAGGATTTAGGCAGGTGATCAGCGCCGGCGCAGCTCGATGCGCAATATCCCCCGCGGACGGCAGTTCGGCCAATGATACCAGCGCGGCGGCGCCCCGGTCGGGACCAGCTCGTGTGCCTCCAGCAGGCACCGCAGAAGCGCCCGTAGCTGCAGATAGGTGAAATTGGCTCCGAGGCAGCCGTGTGCGCCGGCGCCGAAGGGAAGGAATGCGAATCGGTGCCGCCCCCGGGAACGCTCGGCTGAGAAGCGCTGCGGGTCGAACTGGGCCGGATTTCCCCAAATCTCCGGAAGCAGGTGGGTCAGCATCGGATTGACGCCCGTGATCGTGCCTTCGGGAAAGGCGTGCCCGCCGAACTCGAACGGCCGCACCGCCCGCCGCCAGAGGACCGGCGCTCCCGAATTGAGCCGAAGCGATTCCTTGATTGCCCAACCGGATTGCTCGCAGCGGTTCAGATCGGCCATGTCGATCGAGCCTGTCTCCGGGACGAGATCGCACAGCTCCGCGCGCACTTTCTCCTGCCAGTCCGGGTTGGCGCTGAGATAATGGAGCGTTGAGACGGTGCCGGACGAGAGCGTGTCGAACGAGGCGGCCACGACGAAGACGAGATGAGCCATGACCTCGTCGTCCACGAGCAGCCCGAGGTCCCGCATGCGGCACAGGTTGGCGAGCAGATCGGTGCGCTCGCGAGCGACAGGTTCGGAAAGCATGGGGCGGATCAGGCCCTCGATATGGCGCTTGGCCCAGGCCGCGCGCGCTTCCGCTGTGCCGGGCAGGGGCAGGGGTATCACTGCGGCCGCGGCCCGCATCAGGTAGCGGAAGGCGAGCATGTCCTCGCGAGTCGCGAGCGCCGGGTCGCGGCCGAGGAAGGCGGCGTAGCCGTTGGCGAAGCTGAGCTGCTGGGCGAGCTCGTAGACGTCGAGCGGTCGCCCCGCCCAGGCCGCCAGCACGCGTGCGTTGTTGCGGACGAAGATATCGAGATAGGCCTGCAGCTGCTCCTGCTTGAAGGCGGTGGCGACGAGCTTTCGGTGCCATTGGTGGTTGGCGCCGTCGCGGAGCAGCAGGCCGCCTTCGAAATGGCGGCCGAACACGGGCCTCCATCCCCCCTCCGCCGAGAAGTTGCGGGCCTCGTCGAACAGGACGAACTCGTTCGCTTCGGGCCCGACCAGCTGGACGTTCCAGTTGCCGCAGGCGTGGAAGCGGTGAATCGGCCCATAGGATTCGTGCATGCGCCGGGCGAAGGCGAGCGGATCGAGGACCGCCTCGGGCAGGATCCCGAAGAAGGGCAGGCCGCGCCTGCCGGGGACGGATTCGAGATCCCGGCCCCGCACGCGCGGGAACTCGCGGCGGATCGCCGGCGGCTTCTCGCGATGGGCAATGGGTGGAAAGAAGGGCGCGGTCACATGAGGCTCCTGTGGCGGGACCCTACACGCGCACGGGGCCGCGCCCCCACCCGGTAACTACCGGGGTGTGCTTCGACGTGCCGATGGCCGACCAAGAGGCGGTCGGAGGCTGAAGCATGATTGATTTGGTTCTTCCGGAAAGCCGCCTCGGTTTTGCAGCGGCGCTCATGGAAATGCACCATGACCGGAAGCAGGTGTTCGTAGATCGGTTCGGATGGCGTCTGCCGGCGAAGGGTAGCTGGCTTGAGGTCGATCAGTTCGACGACGATTATGCGATCTACTTGCTCGCCAGATCGCCGGAAGGCCACCATCAGGGGTCAGTGAGGCTTCTCCCGTCCTCACGCCCGCATATGCTGAGCACTCTCTTCAGTCATCTCTGCCCGGCCGGGGTTCCGAGCGGGGATGACTGCTGGGAAATATCACGTCTCGTGACCTGCCCGGCCGACGCCTCCGGCACTTCCGTCCTTCGAGTGCACCGTCTGCTCGCTTTGGCTCTTGTCGAGTTCGCCGAGGCCAACGGGATCAGCCGCTACACGCTGGTCGCCGAGGCGCACCGGGTTCCGGCCCTGCTTTCGGTAGGCTGGCCGGTGACCCCGCTGGGTTTGCCGACCTGGCTGGATGGAGATCAGCTTCAGGCCTTGCAGATCGACCTGCCGCCGGGCACACTGCGCGAAATGCGCGGCCGGTTGCGAATAGGGGCGCCCGTCCTGCGTGTCGTGGAACCCCGGCGGAGAGCCGCGTAATGGTCGCACAGCCGACAGGTATGCCCGGGCCTGAAGAGGCGAGTCACCTCGCCACCGAGACCGAGCGGATCATCCTGGAGATCGAGTCGCGCCTTCACCGGCTGATCGAGACTTCGCGCCGCGAATCGGGCCCGGCCGCGCAATCGTCGGTGCTGGCGGCGGCGGCGGAAGCCTGCGCCGCGCGGCGCAGGCTCTACGCTTTGTTCGGCCGGCGGCTGTTCTGCGATCCCTCGTGGGACATATTGCTCGAACTGTTCGTGAGCACTCTGGAAGGCCGCAAGGTCACCGTCTCGACCGCGTGCATGGCCGCCTGCGCTCCGACCACCACGGCGCTTCGCCACATCGCCTATCTCGTTCAGGAAGGGCTGGTCGTCCGCCGTCCCCACCCGGCCGACGCTCGAAGCACCTATCTGGAGCTGACGCCCCAGGCGATCACGCGACTGACCCAATATTTCAGCGAGTCTCACTGATCTCGGGAAAGTCGCGGCGGATCGAATCGAGCGCCATCGAGACGTAGGCGGCGGCGCCGTGCAGCTCGGCCTTGTCCAGCGACTCGAGCAACTCGTTGAGCCTGGCGTGCAAGCCTTCGATCTCGTGCGGCGACGACCTCGGTTCCGATAGCTTCGAGTCCATCCATGGGCCTCCCCTTCGGTGCGCAGTCCTCCCGGGAAAATGCCCGGGAAGCGCACCCTTCGCCCAAACGCGTCCCATAAAGCGTCCAGGCCAGAAGCCCCTGCCGCCTCCTTACGCTAACGTAAGCTGCGCGGGAAGGGGGCGCGCGCAACTACTCGATCCGTTTTGAACCGAAGTTCGCGGATTCAGGAGGTCGCCCCGGATACTTCGTCCAGCTGCGCCATCTGGGCGGGAGTCAGCCGGAGCGCCATCGCGCCGATGAGCTCCTCGAGCTGCTCGGGGGTTCTCGCGCTGGCGATGGGCGCCGCGACGGCCGGCCGGGCCGCGACCCAGGCGAGCGCGATCTGGGCCTGGGTCGCGCCCGTATCGGCCGCGATCTCGTCCAGGACGGAAAGAACGGCCGGACCGCGCCCCTTCAGATATTTCGCCATCCGGTCGCCCCGGATGCTTTTGCCATAGTCCGCTTCGCTTCGATATTTGCCGGTGAGGTAGCCGTTGGCGAGGCCGTAGAAAGGCAGCATTGCGATATTTTCGGCGAGGCAGAGGCGTTGCAGCTCCCCCTCGATCTTGGTGCGCTCGAGCAGGTGATATTCGTTCTGGAGCACCTCGTAGCAGCTCATCCCCATCTCGCCCGCCAGCGACAGCGCCCGCCCGAGCCGATCCGCGGTGAAGTTGGAGGCGCCGAGCGCCCGGACCTTGCCGGCCTTGACCAGCCGGTCGAACGCCTGGATCACCTCCTCCATCGGCGTTTCCGGATCGTCCTGATGGGCGTAATAAAGGTCGATCGCCTCGACCCCGAGACGCTTCAGCGAGGCCTCGGCGGCTCTCTCGATCCGCCAGGGCTCGAGCCTGCCTCCGCCGTGGCGGTGGAGCATTCCGACCTTGCTTGCGATCAGGACCCCCTCGCGCGATCCCCGCCGTCGCAGCCAGTCGCCGATCAGGGTCTCGGATTCGCCGCCCTGATGGCCCGGCACCCAGGCTGAATAGACGTCGGCCGTGTCGATCATCGTTCCGCCGGCCTCGACGAACCGGTCGAGGATGCGGAACGCCTCCTCGCCGCAAGCCGTCCAGCCGAACACGTTGCCGCCGAGGACCAGGCGCGGAGTGGCGAGCCCGCTTCGCCCGAGGGAACGCAGCTCAGTGCTGGCGGAGCTGTCGGGTCGGATCGGGGAGGAGGTCATGCCGTCGGTGTAGCAGAGGCGCCGAGCCACGCCAGCTTCCCCCGTCATGCTGAACTTGTTTCAGCATCCAGGGTAGAGGAGCCTCGCGGGTGGAGAACTGGACCCTGAAACAAGTTCAGCAACCATTAGCTGATTGCGGTTTGTTTTTGCCAGGCGGAGCCTCTGGCGAGGACGGTGTTGACGAAGATGAGGAGCTTTCGAGCGCAGGCGACGAGGGCCTGTTTGTGGGGTCGGCCTTT
>DASVVM010000077.1:0-42218 GCA_036386555.1 Allosphingosinicella sp. | reverse complement strand
GCGCAGCAGCGCCAAGTACAAACTCGACCGCCGGATGGGCGAGAACGTCTTCGGACGCCCCAAGAGCCCCGTCAACAAGCGCGAATACGGCCCCGGCCAGCACGGCCAGCGCCGCAAGGGCAAGATGTCCGACTTCGGAATTCAGCTCCGCGCCAAGCAGAAGCTGAAGGGCTATTACGGCGACGTCACCGAGAAGCAGTTCAAGCGCACCTACACCGAGGCCGCCCGGATGAAGGGCGACACCGGCCAGAACCTGATCGGCCTCCTGGAGCGCCGGCTCGACATGGTCGTCTACCGCGCCAAGTTCGCGCCGACGATCTGGGCCGCCCGCCAGCTGGTCAGCCACGGCCACATCCGGGTCAACGGCGTGAAGTGCAACATCGCCTCGCGCCGGGTGAACGTCGGCGACGAGATCACCCTCGGCTCCAAGGCCCAGGAGATGGCGCTGGTCATGGAAGCCCAGGGCCTCGCCGAGCGCGACATCCCCGAATATGTCGCCCCGGACGGAACCGCCAAGGCGACCTTCACCCGGGTCCCGACCCTGGACGAGGTCCCCTATCCGGTCCGGATGGAGCCGAACCTGGTCGTCGAGTTCTACTCGCGCTGATTCAAATCCTCCCCTGCTTTTGCAGGGGAGGGGGACCATGCCCAGCATGGTGGAGGGGCCTTTCGGGCCTCGAGAAGAACCCCTCCACCACCCTTCGGGTGGTCCCCCTCCCCGAGAAATCTCGGGGAGGATTTTTTTGTCTTATTGTATCCCCAGCGCCTTGCGCAGGAAGGCGTCGCTTCGCCTCAGCATGTCGGCGCGTGCCAGGCTGTCCTCGAGCTGGTGGTCGAGGCCGTCATAGACGACCAGCTCGCTCCGAACTCCGGCATCCTTGAGCCGGCCGTGCATCATCCGCGACTGGTTGACCCCGACGTTGAGATCCATGTCGCCGTGGAAGAGCAGGACCGGCACCTTGATCTTGCCGGCATTCTGGGCCGGTGAGCCTTCCCGCAGGTGAGGCCCGGTGCCGATGAAGTTGCGGACGATCGTGTAATTGGTGAACTGCGCCGAGTCCTTGATCAGGGAGGAAAGGTCGGTGACCGGCGCGACTGCCACCACCGCCTTGAACAGGCCCGGATCCACGACGCCCGACTGGAGCGCCGCATAGCCGCCATAGGACCAGCCGACGACGGCCAGCTTGGAAGGATCGGCTATGCCCTGGCTCGCCATCCAGCGGCCGGCGTCGTTGACGTCGCCGATCGCCGTTCGCCAGGATTGGAAGCCGTTCTTCTGGTACCAGGCGTCGCCATAGCCGGACGAGCCGCGATAATTGGGCTGGAGCACGGCATAGCCCCGGTTCGCAAAGAACTGGGCGAGCCAGTCGAAGCCCCATTCGTCGCGCGCGCTCGGGCCTCCGTGCGGCATCACCAGGGCCGGCAGGTTCTTGCCGCTGCTGCCGGGCGGAAGGGTCAGATAGGCGGGGATCTCGGTGCCGTCTGCGGCCTTGTACCGGACCGGCTTCACGGTCGCCAGTCTGACGCTTTCAAGCGGCGGCCGCGACACCATCAGCTCGCCCAGCTGCTTGGCGGACTTGTCGTACAGATAATAACGGCCTGCGTCGGTGTCGCTTCCGGCCCAGAGCAGGAGCTTGCTCTCGTCCGAGCTTGAATCGAGGAAGCGGATAAGAGGCAGCCCCGGCAAGGCCTTCGACAGCGACTTGCCGAGCGCCGCCAAAGCCGGATCGAAATAGACGGCCTCGCGCTTTTCCATCGCATATGTCGCACCGACGACCCGTCGGGCGCGCCCGATCCTGACCGTGCCGTCGACGTCCACCTGCGGATGGGCAAAGACGAGCGTCTCCTTCTTCGATCCGTCGAGCGCGATGCTGTGGAGAGTCCAGCGTCCCCCCTCCCCGCCCTTGAAGCCGTAGGCGAGGTCGAGGTCCGGATCGACCGCGACCGGAAGGAAGCCGACGCTGGTGATGTTGTTGAACGTGCCAAGCGGCTTCCAGTCGCGCGACGCCTTGGTGCGGTAGTAATAATTGACCTTGCCGCTCTCGTAGCCGGCCGCGCCCGACACGTCGGTGACGGCCATGATCCGGATCTTGCCGCGGCCGTCGCTGATATATTCGCTGGCATGCTGCTTGGCGGGCTCGACGCTCCTGCTGTCCAGGTTCGCCGTATCGATCCGATCGACGCCATAGCCTTCGCGATTGTCGATTATGTTGGTGCCGCTGCGGCCTTCCGGCACATATTGGCGGCCCATGAGCACCGATCCCTCGGCACCGGGCTGCCAATCGATGATCTCGCCGCCGCCGAAAGATACGTAGAGATCGTAGGCCCTGCTTCTCCGGCTGAGCAACTTGATGTTGCTTCCGTCGGCGTTGATCGCGACGAGCCTCGTCGCGCCGAGCGGCCGGCCGGCCGCGACGTCGTTGACGACCATGTAGACCGTGCAGATCAGGCGCTCCTCGGAAACCCATCCGCAGCCGCTCAGCCGCTCGGGCTTGCCGTCGGCGGAAAGCGTCAGGCGAGGCTCCGCGTCGCTGCCCACGTCGACCGAATAGAGCAAGGTGGAGCGGCCCGGTCCGGGGGCGATGAAGGCAACCTTCCGGCCCGAAGGCGAGAGCGCGATATCGAGCACGGCCTCGCGGGCGCCGAACGCGGCCGGCGGGTCGGCCGGAGCCGCCGGATCGGCCGGAGCCGCCGCAGAGGCGACGGAAACAAGGAAAAGCGCCGCGCAGGCGCCGAGCGAAAATATCCGAAACATGAATACCCCCAATCACTTAGGCCCCTTACCCAAGCTGATTCCCACGATGACACCTGCCCCGCCCGGGCGCAAGCTTGCACAGGCAAAATCTAGGTGCCATGGGACGGCCCGGGTGGGAAAACGAGGAGAATGTTCCGTGCCGCTCCGATCCCTCGCCGCTCCAGCCGCCGCCGCTCTCTTGCTCTCCGCCTGCGCGACCGCGCCGCGCGAACGCAGCGTTCAGGCAGCCTATTCCGGCCCGCCCATCTCGCTCGCGACCCTGACCACCGCGACCCAGATCCTGTCCTCCGACGAATATGAGGGCCGGGCGCCGACCACGAAGGGCGAGGAGAAGAGCGTCGCCTATATCGCCCAGCGCTTCGAGAAGGCGGGCCTGCAGCCGGGCAACAGGGGCAGCTGGTACCAGAACGTGCCGCTGGTCGAGAGCATCGCGGCCCCCAGCGGGCTCACCATCGCCGGCGGCGGCGCGCCGATGACCTTCGGCCACCGCACCGATTTCGTCGCCAACAGCTACCAGGTGCAGCCGCGAGTGGATCTTCGGGACAGCGAGATGGTCTTCGTCGGCTACGGCATCAACGCGCCCGAGCGGGGCTGGAACGACTATGCCGGAGCCGACGTCAAGGGGAAGACAGTCGTCATCCTGGTCAACGATCCGGACTGGCAGGACGACGACCTCGAAGGACCCTTCAACGGCAAGGCCATGACCTATTACGGCCGCTGGACGTACAAATATGAGGAAGCGGCCCGCCAGGGCGCAGCCGCCGCCTTCATCGTCCACGACACGGAGCCGGCCGCCTACGGCTGGAACGTGGTCCAGTCGTCCTGGACCGGCCCGCAATACAATATGGACGAGCCGGGCGGGCATATGGACCAGTCGAAGGTGATCGGCTGGCTGACCAACGAGGCCGCCCGGCGTGTTCTGACGGCCTCGGGCCAGGACCTGACGGCGCTCTCCGCCGCGGCCAGGCGCCCCGGCTTCAAGGCGGTTCCCCTGCGCACCCGGGCCTCGATAAGCCTCACCAACCAGATCAAGAAGCAGGCTTCCAGGAACGTGATCGGAATCCTGCCCGGCTCGAAGCGGCCCAACGAATATGTGATCTACACCGCCCATTGGGACCATCTCGGCCGCTGCGATGCGGACAAGACGGGCGACGACATCTGCAACGGAGCGCTCGACAACGCGACCGGCACCGCCGGGCTGATCGCGCTCGCCGAAGCCCATGCCAGAAGGGGCAATCCCGAGCGCTCGCTCGTCTTCCTGGCGGTGACGGCGGAGGAATCCGGGCTGCTCGGCTCCAAATATTATGCCGAGAACCCGGTCTACCCGCTGGCGAGCACCGTCGGCGGAGTGAACATGGACGGGCTCAACGTGATCGGAAACACGCGCGACTTCGTCGTCATCGGCAAGGGCAAGTCGCAGCTCGAGGATTATATGAAGCGGGCCACCGACCGCTACGGGCTCGCCGTGAAGAACGAGCCTTCGCCGCAGGCCGGCTATTATTACCGCTCCGATCATTTCAGCCTCGCCCGCCAGGGCGTGCCGATGCTCTACGCCGAGGGCGGTGAGGATCTCGTCAATGGCGGACTCGCCGCCGGGCGTGCGGCGGCCGAGGATTACCGGACCAACCGCTACCACCAGCCCAGCGACGAATATGATCCCAAATGGGACTGGTCCGGAGCGATCCGCGACCTCGAAATCTACTGGCTGATCGGCCGCGAGCTCGCCGATTCGACGGACTGGCCGAACTGGAACCCCGGCGACGAGTTCCGCGCCATCCGCGACAAGAGCCGCGGCGACGCCGGCCCGATCATGCAATGAGGGCTCGCCAGCCGCCGGAATGGGCGGAGCATGAATGGGTGTGGATCGGATTTCCGAGCCACCCGGACCTCTGGGAGGACGATCTCGGGCCGGCCCGGCTGGAGGTCGCGTCCTTCGCCACCCACGTCCATGCCAAGGGCGCCGGCGAGGAGGTGCGCCTCGTCGCGGCCGATCCGGCTTCGGCCCGGGCCGCTCGCGAGCTGGCGCCCTTCGCGACCGTGCTCCAGGAGCCCTTCGGGGACATCTGGCTACGCGACACCGGGCCGATCGTCCTGAAGAGCGGCCGGGAACGGCATCTGCGGAGCTTCCGGTTCAACGGCTGGGGCGGCAAATATGAGCTGGAGGGAGACGACACGATCGGGCTTCGGCTCGCCGAGGGCGCCGGAATGGAGGGGGAGCGGCGCGACTGGATCCTCGAGGGCGGCGCCATCGACGTCGACGGCACCGGGCTCGCCGTGACCACAGAGCAATGCCTCCTCAACCCCAACCGCAATCCCGGGATGAGCCGCGAGGGGGTGGAGGCGCGGCTTCGCGAGGACCTTGGCATCGAGCGGCTGCTTTGGCTCGGCGAGGGGCTGCTCAACGACCATACCGACGGCCACGTCGACAACCTCGCCCGCTTCGTCGGCGAGAACCGGCTGGCCATTCCCGAGGCCGATCATGCTCTCGACCCAAATCGGGCGGTCTATGAGGATGCAGCGCGCCGCGCGGAGGCATTCGGAGTCGAAGTGGTGCGAGTCCCGTCCCCGGGCCGGACCGAGCGGGACGGCCAGATCGTCCCGGCCTCCTATATGAACTTCTACATCGGCAATGCCGCCGTCGTGGTGCCGACTTATGGCCGGGAGAACGACTCGGCCGCCCTGGAGGCAATCGGAGCCCTGTTCCCGGGGCGCCAGGCGATCGGCTTCGAGGCCCACCATGTCCTGACCGGCGGCGGCAGCTTCCATTGCATCAGCCAGCAGGTGCCGCGATAGGGACGCCATGACCAGCCTCACCGTCGCCGCCCTCCAGCTCGGCCTCACCGACTCCGCCGACGAGAACATCGCCGCTGTCTCCGAGCTTGTGCGCGAGGCCGCCGGGCGCGGAGCGAAGCTGATCCTTCCGCCAGAATTGTTCGAAGGCCATTATTTCTGCCGCACCCAGGACGAGGCGCATTTCGGCCGAGCCCTGCCCGTCGACCGGCACCCGGCGGTGACGGCGATGCAGGCGCTCGCCAGAGAGCTCGAAGTCTACATCCCGACCAGCTTCTTCGAAGCGGAGGGGCACCATCATTACAACAGCCTCGCCATGATCGACGACCGCGGCGCGGTCATGGGCGTCTACCGTAAGAGCCACATCCCCGACGGGCCGGGCTATTCCGAGAAATTCTACTTCCGCCCCGGCAATACCGGCTTCAAGACCTACCGCACCCGCTTCGGCATGGTGGGGCCCGCGGTTTGCTGGGACCAATGGTATCCGGAAACGGCCCGCGCGCTGATGCTGGACGGCGCGGAGATCCTGCTCTTCCCGACGGCGATCGGCGCGGAGCCGCACGATCCGGACCTCGACACCAGCCGTATGTGGCGGCGGGCGATGGTCGGCCATGCCGTCTCCAACGTCGTTCCGGTGGTGGCCGCCAACCGCACCGGCACCGAGCACGGCCAGCGTTTCTACGGCCACAGCTTCATCTGCGACGAGCGTGGCGACATGCTGGCGGAGTTCGGAGACAAGGAGACGGGCGTGCTCACCGCGGTCCTCGACCTCGAGCGGGCGAGGAAGCACCGGGCGGCGTTCGGCTTCTTCCGCGACCGCAGGCCCGATCTGTACCGGAGGATCGCTGAGGACATTTAGCGTCATCCCGGCGAAAGCCGGGACCTCGGGGAGACCCGCCGGGACTATCCGACCCGAGGTCCCGGCTTTCGCCGGGATGACGGGTCTCTCACCTCTAGCGCCCTTGCGAAAACGTCCTCGAACATCGGCCGCGTCAGCCGGTTGGTGTTCTGGTTGTAGCGCGAGCAATGGTAGCTATCGATGAGCAGGCGCCCGTCCGGAAGGCGGTGCTCGGCGAGATGGCCGAAGCGATAAGCGGAGAGCCGCCCCCCCACCGCCCGAACCGCCGCATTGTGGGCGATCTGCCCCAATGCGACCATCACCCGGACTCCCGGCAGGGCCGCGAGCGAAGGCTGGAAATAGGTGCGCGTGCAGGTCGCTATCTCGTCAGGCGTCGGCTTGTTCTGCGGCGGCACGCATTTGACGGAGTTGACGATGGCCACTCCGACCAGGCGCAGCCCGTCGTCGGGGCGCTCCTCGTAAGCACCCTCGGCCAAACCGAATTTGAGCAGCGTCTGGTAGAGCAGCAGGCCGGCGAAATCGCCGGTGAAGGGCCGCCCGGTGCGGTTGGCGCCCTGCTTGCCGGGGGCCAGGCCGCAGATCGCCAGCCAGGCGCCGGGATCGCCGAAATGGGGGACCGGGGAATTCCACCAGTCGGGATGCTCCTCGCGCAGCGCCTCGCGGAAACCCACGAGCCGCGGGCAGAGCGGGCAGTCGCGCGGGGCTTCGAGCCCGGGGACGGGAGAGATGGCAACGGACATCGCCAGCGTCTAGAGCGCTTTCCGCAAAAGTGGGAACCGGTTTTGCGGCAGAAAGCGCTCCAGAAATTCTCCGTGGACCATTTCCCAAGGGAAATGGTCTAGGGCGGGCGCGATGGCGCTGACAAGCTATGCGATCGCCTTGGGCTCGAACCGCCGCGGCCGCCACGGTTCGCCGGCCGCGACGGTTCGCGCCGCCGCTGCGGCCATCGGCGCGAAGCGCATGTCCAAGGTTCGGCCGACTCCGGCCCTGGGTCCGGCCGGTCGCGGCTTCGCGAACGCAGTCGCCCTCATCGAGAGCGACCAGGACCCCCCTGCCCTGCTCGCCCGCCTCAAGCAGGTCGAGCGCGACTTCGGCCGACGCCGCGGCCGCCGCTGGGGGCCGCGAGTGCTCGACCTCGACATCGTCCTCTGGTCGCAGGGCGCCTGGGGCGGGGACGGCCTCATCGTCCCCCATCCGGAGTTCCGCCGCCGCCGCTTCGTGCTCGATCCGCTGGCGGAAGTGGCGCCCGACTGGCGCGACCCGATCACCGGAGCGACGGTCCGCCAGCTGCTTCACCGCCTGGGACGGCGACTCGCTGTCTGACCGTCATCCCGGCGAAAGTCGGGACCCCGGGGAGACCCGCCGGGATGACGGAATTAACCCGCTTTCCTCACCCCCGCCCCGAACCCGAACAGGCGCTGGAGCGACTTGTCGAGCATCAGCAGCTGCCAGAGCAGCCGGCCATGCTCGGCCCGGCCGGAGCGGTGCGCGGCGGCAAGCCGGGCGATCGCGGCGCTGTCGAACCAGCCGAGCTCGGCCAGGGCCGGGCTGTGGGCGATCGCCGCGGCCTCGCCGGCGAGCGGGCCCCGGAACCAGGCGCTGACCGGGGTGACGAAGCCCATCTTGGTCCGGTGGAGCACCTCGTCGGGCAGATACCGGCCCAGCGCCTTTTTCATCAGCCATTTGCCCGAGCCGCCGCGAAGCCGCATCCCGGCCGGGACCCGCGCCGCGAACTCGACGAGGCGGTGGTCCAGCAGGGGTTCGCGCGCCTCGAGGCTGACCGCCATGCTGGTCCGGTCGACCTTGGTGAGGATGTCGCCCGGCAGCCAGATCTTGAGGTCGGCATATTGGGCTCGGGACAGCGAGTCGGAGGCGGGGGCTCCGGCCATCGTCTCGACATAGCGCCGTTCGGCCCGGTAGCCATCGAGAGCCCGTCTGAAGCTTGCGCTGTAAATGCTTGATCTTATGGGAGCTGGAGTGACGCCCACGGCGGCGGCATAGGCCTCGCCGCCCTCCTGCCCGATCGCCTGCAGGGTAGTCTTGGCGCGCAGGAAGCGCGGCGCCCAGTCGAGCTTGGGGTAGAGATTGCCGACGGCACCGACCATTCCCCGGGCCGGGCCGGGCAGGAGGCCCCGCACCCGCTCCTCGGCGGCGAACATCCGGTAGCGGCGGTAGCCGGCGAAGGCTTCGTCGGCGCCGTCGCCGGAGAGCGCGACCTTGACGGTCTCTCGCGCGAGCTCGGAAACCCGGTAGGTCGCCAGAGCGGAGGCGTCGGCGAAGGGCTCGTCGAAGGCGTCGGCGAGCGTGTCGATGAGGCCGAAATCGCCGGCTTCGACGATCCGGCTGCGGTGCCGGGTGGCGAAGCGCTCCGCGACCAGAGCGGCCCATTTCGATTCGTCGTGATCCGCTTCGGCGAATCCGATCGAGCAGGTCTCGACCGCCGAGCGGCTCGCCTCGGCCATCAGCGCGACCACGGCCGAGCTGTCCACCCCTCCGGAGAGGAAGGCGCCGAGCGGAACGTCGGCGACCATGCGCGAGCGCACCGCCGACTGAAGGCGCTCGACCAGCTCCTCCTCGAGCGCCTTCGCCGAGTCCCTCGACGGGCTTGAGAAGTCCACGTCCCACCACCGGACCGGCTCGGGCACCGCCCGCCCCCGCCGGACGAGCAGATAATGGCCCGCCGTGAGCTTGCGGACGCCCTCGACCATGCAGGCGTCGTCGGGGACATAGCCCAGAGCGAGATAATCCTCGACCGCCCGCCGGCTGGGGGCCCGCCTCAGCAAAGGGTGGGCGAGGAGGCCCTTCAGCTCGGAGGCGAAGACCAGGGCCTCGTCGGGAAGGATCGCCCAGTGGAGCGGCTTCACCCCGAGCCGGTCGCGGGCGAGGAACAGGCAGTCCTCGTCTTGGTCGTAAAGGGCGAAGGCGAACATGCCGTTGAACCTCGACAGGCAGCCCGGCCCCCATTGCCGCCACGCGGCCAGGATCACCTCGGTGTCGCTCTCCGTCCGGAAGCGATGGCCGAAGCCTTCGAGCTCCCCCCTCACCTCGCGGAAATTGTAGATCTCGCCATTGTAGCTGAGCGCAAGCTTGCCGTCGGCGGAGCGCATCGGCTGGTCGCCGGTGGCGAGGTCGATGATGGACAGCCGCCGGTGGCCGAGCCCGACGCCCGGAGCCGTCCAGACGCCGCTCCCGTCCGGCCCGCGATGGGCGAGCGCGTCCGCCATCGCCGCGACCCGTTTCGGATCGACCGGCTTGGGGCTGCCCGGATAGAAGAGGCCGGCGATTCCGCACATGGCTCAGTCCCCTGCCAGCCCGGCGGCCCGGTCGGCAAGGGGCGCGACCGGCCCGAGGTCCTCGAGGAAGGAGTCGATGGCGGGACGCGGGCTCAAGCCGTCGGCCGGCGCCTCGGCCGCGACCAGCAATGCCACCGCCCGCTGCGGCCCGCCGACCAGCCTGACCCTGACCGTCTCCAGCCTGACCCGCGCCCTGCTTCCGGTGACGATATCGCCGACCCGGTAGAAGCTCACCACCTCGCGCACCTTGCCGTGCGACCCGATGCGCTCGGCCCTGCCGTTGGGCGGCGGCGCCGAATCGCCGGTCCACGACCAGGCACCGTCCTCGTCGGCCGCGCCCTGGCCGTAGCCGACCAGCTCGCGGCCTTCGACCTGCCGGGCGAAGACGATTATCGCGAGATCGACCTGCTGGCCGGCCGGGTTGCGGTAGCGGCCCAGCCGGACCCGGTCGGCCCCCGTATAATGCGGCTGCCATTCCGGTCCGGCCGGAATGCGGGTCCAGCCGGCCACCTCGGGAAGCGGGCCGTCGGGCACCGCCCTCGTCCCTGCGGCGGCGACCGCTCCGGACCAGAGGGGCGCAATCGCGGCGAGAGCGACGGCGATCGCCGCCATCTGCGCCGCCCGCGCCGGCCGTCCCGGCTCCGCGCCGAGCGCCTGAAGCTCCGCGGGGTCGAACCAGCGCGCGTTCGGCGCCCGGTCGAAGAAGCGCCAGGCCGCCGCCGCTATCAGGCCGATGACGATGGCGAAGAAGACCCAGCCGTAGACGAGATGGTCGATGCCGACGGCGACCTCGTTGTTGGTCTTGTAGGCGATGTAGATGGTCCCGAACGCCCTCACCCCGTTGGCGAGCACCGAGACGGCGAGCGCGAAGCCGACGAAGGCGAGGCGCCGACGCCAGGAGCGGAAGCAGAGGTTGGCGGCGAGCGCGGCCAGCGCCGCCATCGCGACCAGGAACCGGACTCCCGAACAGGCCTCGGCGACCCGGAACAGGCCGCTCGGCGTCGAGATGAAGATGCCCTCGATATGCGCCGGCACCCCCGTCAGCGCCAGGAGGCCCATGCTCATCTTCGCGGTCAGGGTCTGGAGCGGCGCTACCAGCTCCTCGCCGAACGGAACCAGGAAGAATGCGTAGAAGATCGGAAAGGCGATTCCCCGCGCCACCGCCTTGCCGAGGCAGGCGATCGCGCTCCCCTGGAGCATCAGCACGAGGCCTGACTGGCGGAGCAGCGAGGCATTGCCGGCCTCGCCGAGCAGCCAGGCCGCCCCGCCCGCCCCGACCAGGGCGAGGCCCGGGGCCCAGGCGACCGGCGCGAGCGCCTTGAGCTCGGGCAGGCGCTGCCGGACCAGCCAGACGATGATCGGCACGACCAGGAAGCAATGGTTGAAGGTGGTGCTGTTCCACCAGATCTCCGCCATGTCGACGGCGTCGCCGGCGAAGAGCAGGAGGATCGCCGCCGCTGCCGCGCCCAGGACGGCGAGGTGGTTGCGCCAGGCCGAAGCGAGCGGATCGGCCCGAACGATGGGGAGGACCGCCGTCATGCCGCCGCCTTGCGCGCCGGGATTGCGACGATCTCGCCGAGCCCGGCGAGCCGCGCTTCCCAGCGATAGGCCTGCTCCATCCGGCTTCGGGCCGCTTGTCCCATCGCCCTCGCCCGCTCCGGATCGTCGAGCAGTCCGGCGATCGCCTCGGCCTGGGCCTCGGCTTCGCCGGCGACGAGCAGGTGGAGCCCGGGCTGAGCCTCGATCCCCTCGAAGGCGGCCGGCGAAGCGACCACCGGCCGGGCCATCGCCATCGCCTCGAGCACCTTGTTCTGGATGCCGCGGGCGATCCTGAGCGGGGCCGCGACGACGTCGGCCGCGGCAAGCCAGGCGCGGACGTCCGGAACCGCGCCGGTGACGATCGTCCGGGGCCCGGCGAGCCTCAGCACCGCCTCGGGCGGCTTTCGCCCGACGATCGCGAAGCGCGCCTCGGGAAGCATGGGCATCACCTCGCCCGCGAACCAGCGCACCGCGTCGATATTGGGCGCATAGTCCATCTGGCCGGTGAAGACGATCAGGGGGGAGACGCAGGGTGTTAGCCCCTCCCCTTCAGGGGAGGGGTTGGGGTGGGGGTTGTCTGCCCGACTCACCGCCGTCGGCAAACATTCTTCCCCACATTCCCCACCCCAACCCCTCCCCTGAAGGGGAGGGGCTTTGAGACGCTCGAAAACCCCCTCGGGATCGTAATAATCGAGATCGACGCCGTTCTGAAGCGACCTTATGTCGGCGCCGGCGAGACCGCTGCGGCGCCTGAACAGATCCGCCTCGGCTTCGCTGACGAACAGGCTGACGTCGGCGCGCGCCGCGACCGACCGCTCGAAGGCGGCGAGCACCCTGCCCTCGCGGCGGTGGATCGGCGCCATCAGTCCGCCCTCGGCGCCATAGGCCTCGAACTTGGCGGAATCGACGTCACCGAAATCCATCACGAATCGGGCGTCGATAGTCTCCGGCACGAACTGCGCCATCTGCCCCGAGAAAGCGAAGATCGTGCCGATACGACCGCTTGCCAGCATCCGCTCGACGAAGCCGCGCAGCGCAGGGCTGTCGAACAGGGTCAGCGACACCGGCCTTCCTTCGGCCAGCGCCCGGACCCCGGCCACCGCCCGCGACGTCCGCCGCACCTCGACATGGGCCTCGCCCAGCGCCGGTCCGATCGCCTCGCGCAGCCCGGCGAGGTTGGCCGCATCGGCCTCGTCGTCGGCCAGGCAGGCGAGATGGACGCGCCCGAGGCCCGCCAAATGCTTCAGCTCATGGAAAGTACGGATCTTGTCGCCGCGATCCGGGGGGAACGGGATCCGGTGGGCGAGGAACAAAATGTCGGACATCAGCCCAGCCCCCTCGCCAGGACCGGGCCGAGCCGGTTCGAAACCCAGAGCGGAAGCTTCTTCCACGCTTCGACCTTGAGCTTGTTCTTCGGGCTCAGGGGATTGATGTCGCGCGGCGCGGCGCCGGGCGCGATTCGAACCCCGTAGCGCAGGGGCTCCGGATCCATGCCCCAGTTCATCTTGAAGCTGTAATTGCCGGTGCCGACCTTGGAGCGGCCGAAATCGAAGCGTGTGCAGCCGCGCCTCGAGGCGTGGCACATCACTTCGAAATAGAGGAGCTCGCTGGCGAAGCAGTCGCGCGCCGCCGCCGTGCCGCCGCCCCAATAGGGGTGGACGATGCCCTTGAAGTAGAAATTGAGCACGCTGGCGACCGGGCTCGCCCCGTCGGAGATGGTGACGATGTCCGAATCCTCGCCGAACAGGTCGAGCATCGAGTCGAACAGGCGGCGCGGGAAGACGGGGGAGCCGAGGTTGCGCATCGATTCGCCATAGACCCCGAAGAAATCGGACCGGTCCTTCGCGGCGGCGCCGATCCGGACCCCGAGCTCGCGTTCGCGGGCCCGCCGGACGCCCCGGTGCCGGCGCTTGATCGACCTGAAGATGGCCTCCTCGCCCTCCGGCAAGTCCATCGCGAAGCCCACATAGACGTCGTCGCGGACGGAATAATCGTCGGGGAAGGAGCCTCCCCGCAATTCCAGCGTGGAACAGCCGATCCGGTCGGCGAGCCCGGCGGCGGCGGACAGGAGGGCGGCCTCGGCCGCCTTGTCGTCGGCGATGACTCCGCCGCCGGTGCCGAAGCCGGTCGAGACCAGGGCCCGGCCGAAAAGGGCCGAGCGGACGTCCGTAAGCGGAAGGCAGCCGACGAGCCCGGCCCCGGGCCGCTCGGCGATGAGATAATGGCCGCGCTGGCCGCAGCCCCGCTCGACCGCGAGGCTCCACTGCGGCCGGTGGAAGAAAACGGAATCCGGATGCTCTGCGACATAGGAGTCGATCCGGGCGCGCTCGACCGGATCGGACAGATCGGCGGCTCGGACCGCCACGGCGGTGACGGGCGCGTACATCGTCACGACAACCTCTCCCGCTCGCGCTCGACGACCGCGTCGGTTCGGCCCCATTCGTGGGCCTTGAACAATTTCAGCAGCTTGGGCCGCATCGCCGAGAGACGGCTGTAATGACGAAGCCGCGATTTGAGAGGCGCTCCGGAGACCCGGGGTTGGCCCGGATCGATCTCCCAGGGATGGAAATAGAAGACGGCGGGGCGGCGGTCCTCGCGGTTCACCCGCTCGATCGCCCAGGTCGAGAAACGATAGGGCAGGAGCCGGAAGAAGCCTCCTCCCCCCGCCGCCATTCGACGCCCGGCGAGCTCGACGGTGGTCACCGGAAGCTCGATCAGCTCGGAGCCGGCGAGCGGCCGGTGGGCGAAGCGCGGGGCCTCGCGCCAGCCATAATGATCGTGGGCGACGGGGGCGACGCTGGACGAATAGGCATAGCCTTGCTCGGCGAGGATCCGATGCGCCCAGGGCGTCCGCGCGTCGATCGAGAAGCTCGGCGCCCTGTAGCCCTTCGGCTCGACGCCGGCCGCTTCCGAAATGGCGGCATGGGCCCGGCGAAGGTCGGCTCGAAAGCCCTCCTCGCCGAGGTTGAAGACCCGCTGATGGTCCCAGCCGTGGCTCGCGATCTCATGACCCTCCTCGGCGGCGCGGCGGATCAGCGCGGGATGGCGCTCGGCGACCCAGCCCAGAGTAAAGAAGGTCGCCTTGACCCCGGCCTCGGCGAACAGGTCCAGCACCGCCCCGGCGTTGCGCTCGACCCGCTGCTCGAGCCCGTCCCACTGGTCGCGCCCGATGACCTTCTCGAAGGCTCCGACCTGGAACCAGTCCTCCACGTCCACGGAAAGGGCGTTCAGCATGTTAAACTCCAATTCCTCCCCGAGCTTGCCTCGGGGAGGGGGACCGCGCCGCGAAGCGGCGGGGTGGAGGGGAAATACAGACTCAGAATTGCCCCTCCACCGTCCTTCGGACGGTCCCCCTCCCCGAGCAAGCTCGGGGAGGACTTGAGAAAACTAAGCGGCATTGCTTCGGCGCGGCTGGCTTTCGTTCTCGACCCAGTCGAGGAGCACGGTCAAGACCCGGCGAACCGCCGCTTCCTGCTCGTCGAGGCGGGCCTCGATCGCCGCGATCCGGCGCTCCAGCGAAGCGTCGGCCGCCGGCTCGGCTGCGGCCCGGCGCAGCGGAAGCACCCGGGTAGAAGCGCTGGCAGGCCGGTCCGCCGCCATGTCCGCAGCGACGGCTTCGACATCGTGGCCTCCGACCGACTCGAGCCGCTCGACCCCGGCATAGAGCAGCACCCGGTTGGCGAGCTGGTTCAGCTTGCGCGGCACTCCGCCGCTGTGGCGGTAGAGGGCTCCGAACGCGTCGGGCTCGAAACCCGGCCGTCCCTGCCAGCCCGCGACGGCGAGCCGGTGGACCATGTAGGGCTCGACCTCATTGGCGTCCATCGCGTCGAGATGATGGCTGGCGATGACCCGCTGGCGAAGCTGCTCGAGGCTGTCGTCGCTCGCCACCCGATCGCGAAACTCGGGCTGGCCGAGCAGGAAAATCTGAATGAGCGCACGGCCTTGGCTTGTGAAGTTCGAAAGCATGCGAAGCTCTTCCAGGGCTGAGACCGGAAGGTTCTGGGCCTCGTCGACGACCAGCAGGGTGCGTTTCCCCCGCCCCGCTTCCTCGCGGAGCCGCTGCTCGATCCGGTCGAGCAATTGCGCCTTGGCCACGCCGCCGGTCTCGAGCCCGAGCCCCTGGGCGGCGAGGCGGAGCATGTCGTCGCCTTCGACCTGGGTCGAGACGAGGCTGATCGCGTTCAGCCGCTCGCGGTCGATCGTCGCCATCAGGTGGGCGACGAGGGTCGACTTGCCCGCGCCGATCTCGCCGGTGACGACGATGAAGCCCTCGCCCTGGGCGAGGCCGTAGCCGAGATAGGCCATCGCCTTCTTGTGGGTGCGGCTCTCATACCAGTAGCGCGCGTCCGGCGTCAGCTGGAAGGGGCGCTCCGAAAGGCCGTAATGGTCGGTGTACATGTGCCGTCCCTCAGAAAGTGTAGCGCAGGCCGACCAGGATCGAGCCGTAGCTGGCGTCGAATTCCCCGGCCTGGGTGGTGTAGAGGCCGGCCGAGATCTGGGCCTGGAGCCGGTCGCGGAAGACGTTGCGGTAATAGCGTCCGGTCAGGCCGGCGCCGAAGCTGGCGTCGGCATCGGTGATCCCGCTGTCGAACCAGGCCGCATAGGCGTCGAGATCGTAGCCCGAGCTCCGGGTCAGCCGGCGGCCGAGATTGCCCTGCAGGCTGAAGCTCTGGTCGGTGACCCCGTTGAGCGCGAAGATGCTGCTGTCGGGCGCCAGATATTTGCGGTTGGCGTAACCGGCGCCCAGGCCCATCGTCCACGGCCCCCGGGCCGCCGAATATTGGATGTTGGCGCCGCGGTTGCGGAAGTTGAAGTTGGCGATCGACTGGAAGGCGTCGCCGAAGCAGCGGCCGGTCCCGGGGTCGTTCCCGAAGACGCAGCCGTTGCCGGTCAGGCTGCCGTTGGACGGAGCCTTAAACTTCGTCGGCAAGCCGTTGAGATCGGCTATTAAAAGCCGTCCAAAGCTGCTTACGCCGTCATAGATGCTGGCGTTCAGCGCCGAGCGGCTGTTGATCTTGTGGGAGAGCGAGGCGGTGAAGCTCTCGCCGCCGTAGCGCCAGCCGCCCCGGGCCTGGAGCTCGGTGCGGGGGCTCGGACGCCAGATGACGCCCGCGTCCCAGAACGCTCCGTCTTCGTCGACCGTCACCAGGCGAGGCCTCGAAGGGTCGGCAATGAGGTTGCCGCCGGGGGTGAGCACCGGAAGGCCGCCCGGGCCGCGAAGGAAATCCTGCTGCGAGCCCTCCAGCGTCTCGTAGCCCACGCCCGCCGTGACGGCGAGGGTCGGCGAGACCGGGTAGACGACGTCGCCGCGGACATATTTGGCCTCGAAATCGGAATCGAGCCGGTTCATGTCCTCGCGGACGTAGCCGCCGCCGACGGTCCAGCCGAAGGGCAGCCGGCCGGGCTCCATCCCGAAGCTGACCGTTGCGTTGTGGACGACGCTGCTCGAATAGCGGTCGACCCTCGGAGCGCCGGGCGGAAGGCCGCTGCCGGCGAGGCTGTGGTCGTCGACCGCGACGTAGCCGAGGCGGTAGCTCGCTCCGACCGAGACGGGCCCGGCGTGGGTGGTGAGAGTCGGACCGGCATAAGCGCTGTAGATCTCGGCGACGTTGGAGCCGTCGAAGGTGCGCGGGACTGCCAGCCCGACGTTTGAATTGGCGCGCGCCGCCATGGCGCCGGCGTCGAGCGCCAGGACCCCGGGAACGGCGTCGACATGGACGGCCGCGAGGCCGCTGATCACGTCGCTGTCGCTCGTCTTGTCGTTCCAGCCGACCCGGTGCTGGTAATTGGCGCTGATCGTGGCCTGGACCCGCCGGGTCGAGACGGAGGCGTCGATGCCGCCGCCGACTCCGGTATAGGTGAGCACCTCGCCCCGGTCGAAGTCCATGGTCGCGACCTGCTGGACTTCCAGATAGGGGTGGATGCTGGTTCGCGGCTCGCCATGGACGGCAGCCGCCCCGGCGAGCAGGCTGGCGCTCGCCACTGCTGCGACGCCGAGCCAGCTACGTCCTGCAAGTCTCTGGAAAAGAGCCTGTTTCATTGGCCATATCCATAATAAGAGCCGAATTTCCGGCCCGTGGCGGCAAAGCCCGTGCCGTTGAGCAGCAGGCTGATCTGGGAACAGCCGGAAAGCAGGCCGGCGGCCTCCTTCAGATCGGCTTCATTGGTCTGGTCGGCCCGCACCACGAGCAGCAGCTGGCCGACATGGGCGGCGAGCGCCGCGGCCGCGCTGGCCATCAAAGCGGGCGGCGAATCGAAGATCACGATCCGCCGGGGCCGGCCATCGGTCAGCCGCGCCAGCACCTGGGCGGTGCGGTCCGACCCGAGCAATTCGGGGACGTCGTTCTCGTAGCGGCCGGCCGGCATCACGGAGAGTCCGCCGATGTCGGTCCGGATGACGAGGCGCTCGGGATCGAGGGATGGATCCGCGAGGGCGTCGACGAAGCCCGCCCCCTTCGCCTCGAGGCCGAGGATCGAGAGCACTTCCGGCTTCGGGAAATCGGCGTCGACGAGGAGCACTTCCATGTCGCGCTCGCCGGCCAGCGAGAGGGCCAGGTTGACGGCGCAGAAGGTCTTGCCCTCGTTGGGCTGGGCGGAGCAGACGAGGATCGTCCGGCGCTTGCCGGCGTCGACCGGGCTGCCTGCGCCCATCCCGAGGAGGAGCTGGCGCTTGACGATCCGGAATTCCTCGGCGAGCGGACCGGCCGGGCTGTCCGGGACGATGAAGCCCTTTTCACCGAGCGACTTCCGGTCGACCTCGGCCTTCGCTTCGGTGACGGCCGGAAGGAAGCTCCGGGGAATCGGCTCGGGCTCGGGCGCGGGCTCCGGAGCCGGGTCCTCACGATTGGGTGCAATGGCGGGAGCCGAACCGAAGCCGTAAAGCTCCGCGGCCCGCTCGAGGAGCGAGCCGGAATGGCTGAGGGGGCTGTGCTTGTTCATCTCGCTCTCCCTCACGCGACCGTGCTGCGCTGCCAGAATTCGACCGCCAGAAGCACGGCCCAGGCGGCGCCGAGCGCCCCCGCTCCGCCTCCCAGCCAGAGCAGACGCTGCCGATGCTTCGCCCTCGCCGCCTCGGTCCGCACCTCGCCGATCGAGCCGAGCACCGGCAGTCCGGTCGCCTCGGCGAGCCGGGTCTGGGTCGGGAAGGTGGTCTGGATCTGCCCCAGCACGTAGGCCGCGCCCGCGCCGGCGGCGAGGCCGACGAACAGGATCAGCGTGAGCAGCAGCGGCCGGTTGGGAGTCATCGGGACGCTCGGCTGGCTGGGCGGATCGATGACCTTGAACTTGACGGCGTCGGTCTGGCTGCGGACGTCGGTCCTCAGGCGAACCTGGTCGCGATCCTCGAGCAACTTGTCATATTGCTTCTTCAGCACGTCGTAATCGCGGTTGAGCCGCTCCTGCTCGGCCGCCACTCCAGGCTCCGAAGCCTGGCGGGTGCCGAGCTGGGCGAGATCCGACTGGAGCTGGGCCTTGCGGGTCGCCGCGGCGTTCACCTGCCCTTCCTTCTCGGCCACCATCGCGCGGAGCGAGACGTAGGAGGGATTGGGCATGGTGCCGGCCCCCGCCGGCTCGCGTGCGGCGACCGGCCTCAGCCGGGCGATCTGGTTGCGGAGCCTGACGACGTCGGGATGGCTGTCGGTCCAACCCTGGGCCGCCGACTGGGCGAGCTGCCCCTCGAGCGCCGCGAGTTGGCCTCGGGCCCCGCCGCCGGTGTCGCCGCCGAGCATCGGCATGGTCGAGGGCGTCGCGCCGAGCTGGCTGCGCAGAGCGGCGAGCGAGCTTTGCGCCTGCATCAGCTGCTGCTCGATCCCGGCGAGCTCGGTCCGGGCCGCGCCCATGCGCGAGGCGATCGAGCCTTCGCCGGGGAGCAGGCCGAGATAGCGCTGCTCGAACTCGACCCGGCGCTGCTCGGCTTCCTGCAGCTGGGCCTCGCGGGCCTTCAATTGCTGGTCGAGAAAGGCGAGGCTCTGGTTCGCCTCGTCGCGGTCGCCGGCGAGATTCTGCTCGACGAAGATGTCGAGCAGCCCCTGGACGATCGCGGCGGAGAGCTTGGCGTTCTGGCGGTTGGAGAAGCCGGAGACCTTGGCGGTTGCGCTGATCTCGAACATATTGTCGGGCTGGGCGGTGACCTTGATCGACTCGCGAAGGCCCGCGACCTGGACGGCGAGGTCGCGCTCGCTGGCGACGAGCGTGTTGAGGTCCGTGCGGCGAACGACCTTGGCGAGATTCTCGCTCGAGGTCAGGGTCTGCTTGACCCGGTTCAAATCCCCTTCCCTTTCCTGGACGGTGATCCCGACCTGGTTCGGAAGGATCGACTGAGCCTGGACGAAGACCCGCGACTTGGACTCGTAGGTGTTCGGGATGAGCGCGACGGCGAGCCAGCCGAGAACGCAGATCCCCCAGGCCACCGCGAGGGCCAGCCAGCGGCGGCGCCACACCTGGTGGATGGCGATCCTTATCTGTTCGTAGAGTCCGTCCATCGAGCCTGCTCGTCCTTGCGTGCGTGGGTTGGGCGGCGGGAGATCCGCCTCAGAACATGCTCTCGGGAATGATGATGACGTCGCCCGGCTCGAGCCGGACGTTGGCCTTGGTGTCGCCCTTCTTGAGCAGCCGGGCGATCTTCAGGTCATATTCGGTCTGCGAGCCCGTCGCCCGGTCGTGGCGGATCAGCCGGGCGCGGTCGCCCGCCGCATATTCGGACAGGCCCCCGACTGCGATCATCGCGTCGAGCAGGGTCATGTTCGCCCGATAGGGAAGCGAGGCCGGCTTCTCGGTCGCGCCCACGACCCGGATCTGCTGGCTGAAGCTGCCCTGGAAGGTCTCGACCATCACCGTGACCCGGGGGTCGTCGACATATTTGGTCAGCGCCAGTCGGATGTCGTCGGCGAGCTGGGCCGGGGTCTTGCCCGCGGCCTGGAGGTCCGGGATGAGCGGCGTGGTGATCATCCCGTCCGGGCGGACCTGGACCTTGCCGCCCAGGTCGGCATTGCGCCAGACGAAGACGTTCAGCTGATCGAGCGCTCCGATCACATATCTTTCGCTGGCGGCGGTGTCGTCGGCGCCGACGAAGCTGGCCGGAGGAAGCCGGTTTCCGGTCTTGGCGCCGGCCGTGCCGCAGCCCGCGAGGGCGAGAGCGCCGAGGCTGAGGGCGAGAGCGAGCTTGGGACTTGGACGCATCTTGACTATCCTCTTCTGGTCGCCGCGGTTCGCATGCCTGACGTCAGGGACGCGAAATTTGGGTCCGCTATGGCGTGAAGAGGTAAAATTACCGTTAGGAACAATGGCCTTTGGAGGCGCGTCCCAGATCGGGACTGGCCGGACGGAGCGGTTAATCCGCCCCTGGCGCCAACCCAGGCCGCGAAAATCAGAAATTGGTGCCAGGCACCATTTACTAAGTCATTGATTTTAAGGGCCGTGCTCCATCGAGTCACGAAATTGGTGCCAGGCACCAATTACTAAGTCGTTGGAATCCCTACGTGCGCCTGGGAAAAATTAGTGCCAGGCACCAATTACTAAGTCGTTGATATTTCTGGCGAGGGCGAGGGTTCAGCGACCGCCATCTCACGCGCCGGCGGGTGGCCGAGGAAGGCCGCGGGGCTGGCCGAGAGGCCGTAGGCGCCGGCGAGGAAGACGGCGACCAGATCGCCGGCTTCGGCCCTGGGGATCATGACGTCGTCGGCGAGGCGGTCGAGCGGCGTGCACAGGCAGCCGACGATGCTGGCCTCCTCCTCGGGCGGGGCGTCGAAGCGATTGGCGATCGCGACCGGATAATTGCGGCGCACCACCTGGCCGAAATTGCCGGAGGCGGCGAGCTGATGGTGCATTCCGCCGTCGGTGACGAGGAAGGTCTTGCCGTGGCTTTCCTTGCGGTCGACGATCCGGGTCAAATAGACGCCTGATTCCCCGACCAGCCAGCGGCCGAGCTCGATCGCGAAGCCGCTCTCGGCGAGGATCGCCGGGCGCTCCGCCAGGGTCTCGGCGAGCGCCGCTCCGACGGCCTCGACGTCGAGCGGCGCCTCGGTCGCGAAATAGGGTATGCCGAAGCCGCCGCCGAGGTTGACGAGCGGCGGAGCGGTTCCGACCGCCTCGGCGAGCTCCGCGGCCAGGGCCACGGTCGCGCGCTGCGCTTCGATCAAGGATTGAGCGGACAAGGCCTGGGAACCGGCGAAGATGTGCAATCCCCGCCACATTCCACCACCTTCGACCACTTTCCGGATCAAGGCCGGGACCTGCGCCGCGTCGACGCCGAACGGCTTGGCGCCGCCGCCCATGCGCATGCCCGAGCCCTTGATCTCGAAATCGGGATTGACCCTTACCGCGAGCCGCGGAGTCCGCCCCTGGGCCCGGCCGATCGCCAGCGCCCGATCGGCTTCCCCTTCGGATTCGAGGTTTAGGGTGACCCCGGCCTCGATCGCGGCGGCGAGCTCATCGTCTCGCTTGCCGGGACCGGCGAACGAGATTTCGCGGGAGTCGGTACCGGCTCCCAGCGCCGCCGCCATCTCGCCGGCCGAGGCCACATCGAGACCGTCGACGAGCTTGCTGACGTGTACCAGCAACGGCGCATAGGTATTTGCTTTGATTGCATAATGCAGATTCACGCCGGGGCAGGCGAGGCGGAAACGGCTAACCTGTGCGGTCACTCGTTCGAGGTCGTAGACGAACAGGGGCGTGTCCCCCGCCTCCTCGACGAGCGAATCGGCGCGGCGGCCGCCGATCAGCAGCATGCCGTCCTCGGCTCCGAAGCCGGAGGGAATCGCCCCCATGGGCTTGCTCATGAACTCAGCTCGCTCTTGATGACTTCGCGGTCGAGCTTGCCGTTGGGAGAGCGCGGCAGCTCGTCGCGCCAGACGATATGCGCCGGCTGCATAAAATTCGGTAACTCGCGGCGAAGATAGTTGCGCAGGTCGGAATCGGCTTCCTGCCCGCCGCCCCGGACGACGAGCGCGATCGCCTCGCCGAGGCGGTCGTCCGGCACTCCGAGCGCCACCGCTTCGGTGACGACCCCGCTCGCGACGGCGGCTTCCTCGACCTCGGTCGGGCTGACCCGGTTGCCGCGCGTCTTGATCATCGAATCCTCGCGGCCGACGAAATAGAGCAGCCCCTGCTCGTCCCGACGCACCCGGTCGCCCGACCAGACGGCGGTGCCGCCGTAGAGCGAGCCCTGCGGCGCCGGCTTGAAGCGGACCGCCGTACGCTCCGGATCGTTCCAATAGCCTTTCGCCACGAGCGGTCCGGCATGGACGAGCTCGCCGTCCTCGCCGGGCTCGCAGAGGGAGCCGTCGGGGCGTGACGTCATGACTTCGGCGAAGGGGATGGCGGTGCCGATCGAGTCGGGATGCTCGTCGAGCAGGGCCGGATCGAGGAAGGTCGAGCGGAACGCCTCGGTGAGGCCGTACATCAGATAGAGCTCGGCGGCCGGGAACAGCTCGCGAAGGCGCCGGACGATCGACACCGGCAGCCGGCCGCCGCTGTTGGTGAGGCGGCGCAGGGACAGCGCCGCCCTGGGCGGCCAGGGCGCCTCGACCAGCTGGACCCAGAGCGGCGGCACTCCGGCGAGGGTGGTGATCGAGTGGGTCTCGACGGCCCGGATGACGTCGCGGGCGGCGAGATATTCGATCGGAACCACGCAGGCGCCGGCCGCCCATGTCGAGAGAAGCTGGTTCTGGCCGTAGTCGAAGCTGAGGGGGAGGACCCCGAGCACCCGGTCGTGCGGTTCGAGTCGGAGGTAATGAGCGACGCTGACGGCGCCGAGCCACATATTGGCGTGGCTGAGCATCACGCCCTTGGGGCGGCCGGTGGAGCCGGACGTATAGAGCAAGGCGGCCAGGCCTTCGGGATCGGCGCTGGAGGGCGGCATGCGCTCGTCTCCGGCGAGCATGGCGGCACCTTCCTCCTCCACGGCCGCCCCGCAGCCGGCGGGCAGGTCGCCCTCCCCGAGGGTGCCGAGGCGCGCCTTGCCGGTGATCAACAGCCTCGCGCCGCTGTCAGCGAGGATGTGGCCGACCTGGGAGCGCTTCAGCAGGGGGTTGACCGGAACGTGGACCAATCCGGCGCGCGCGCAGGCCAGCGGAAGGAGGCTCGTCATCCGAGTCTTGGGAAGCCAGCTCGCGACCCGGTCGCCCGGGGCGAAGCCGCGCCCCTTCAGAGCCGCGGCGAAGGCGGCGACCGCGGCCTCGAGGCCCGCATAGTCGAGCAGCCCCTCCTTCGTGAGCAGGGCCGGATCGCCGGGAGCGCCCATTGACGCCAGATGGTCGAGCGGACGGGGAATGGGATCCGGGGCTTGCACCTTGCCTCCTCACTGCGCCACAGCAGTGGAAGCTGGGCTTGGAGCCGGGGGATAGCGCGTTGGGCTTCGAGGTGGAACTGTTCGATGGCCTCGACGCCGTGGCGGTGGACGCCCGCGGCGTACTCGACAACCGCCCCAGCCTGTTCGACGGGCTGGGCTGGTTCAGGCTGGTCGAGGCGCATTGCCCGCCGCCGGGGCGCCCGCTCGTGGCGCGCGCCCGCGACGGGGATCGAGTCGCCTGGCTGTTCCTCGCCGAGCAGGGCGGTCGCGGCGAGGCCTTCCGATGCTGGTACAGCCTGCGCTTCGGCCTGATCGGCGATGGCGAAGGCGCGGAGCCGATCGCAAGAAAGCTGCGCAAACGACTGCACCGCCTCGAAATCTATCCGCTCGAAGATCCCACGCCCCTGGCGGACGCTTTTCGCCGCGCCGGCTGGGCGACCTATCTCAGCCCCGCCACTGCCTCCTGGCGGGTCGATACCGCCGGGCAGGATTTCGACGCCTATTGGGCCGGGCGGCCGGGCAAGCTTCGCAACACCGCGCAGCGCAAGGCCAGAGCAGGCGGCCTCGACATCGAAATCCACCGCGCCTTCGATCCCGCCGCCTGGGCCGCCTATGAGGAGGTCTACGCCGCCAGCTGGAAGCCCGAGGAAGGCTCGCCTGCATTCCTCCGCGCCCTGGCGGAGCGTGAAGGCGCGGCCGGCCGGCTCCGGCTCGGAGTCGCCCGCAAGGATGGACGGGCTCTCGCCGCCCAGCTCTGGACGATCGAGGGCGGCACCGCCTGGATCCACAAGCTCGCCTATCGCGAAGATTCCAAATCGCTGTCGCCCGGGACGGTGCTGAGCATGGCGATGTTCCGAGCCGCCCTCGACGACGATCGAGTCTCGCGCATCGACTATGGCACCGGCGACGACGGCTACAAGCGGGACTGGATGGGCGAGCGGGCGGACCTGTGGCGGCTCGAGGCATTCAACCTCGCCTCCCCTCGCGGCCTCGCCGGCGCGGCCCGTGCCGGACTATCGGCGCTTGTCCGCAGGGCGCGAAGCCGTTAGGCGCGGCGCGCCACGAGGGAGCCCGAGATGACCGCCGCCTTGAACGACGAACAGGAAGTGGACCAGACCCTCCGGGCGGTGCTTCGCGACGTGCTCGGGCTTCCGGAGGCCCAGGTCGCCGAGTTCGACGAATCGAGCCCGCTCTTCGGCGCCCTCCCCGAATTCGACTCGATGGCCGTTGCCGGGCTCCTGACCGAGCTCGAGGAAAGGCTCGGAATCCTCATCGAGGATCACGAGGTCGACGCCGACATGCTTGAAAGCTTTGGCTCCCTGCTCACCTTCGCACGCTCCAAATCGCTCCAGTGAGCGGCGGCGGTCTCCATTACTCCCGCTACGGGGTGGGAGACCGCGAGGAATGGATGATGCGGATCGGGAGCGGGCCTGCGCTGCTCTTCCTGCCGCCCCTGTTCGAGGAGATGAACCGGACCCGGGCACTGCTCGCCACAGCGATGCGCGCCCTGGCGGCCCGGGGCTTCGGCTGCTGGCTTCCCGACCTTCCCGGCACCGGAGAAAGCGAGCGGCCTCTGGAGGAGGTGTCCTGGCAGGATTGGCGTGCTGCGGCCGCGGCGGCCTTCGCCGCGGCCGGAGCGGTCGCTTCGGTCAGCCTGCGGGGCGGGGCGCTGCTCGACGAGGCGGCGCCGGCGCGCTGGCGTTTCGCGCCCGCGACCGGCGCCTCGCTGGCCCGGGACCTCGCCCGCGCCGGGCTGATGACCGAAGGCGGCGGCGGCTATGCGCCCTCGCCGGCCCTGCTCCAGCCGCTCGCCGAGGCGGAGCCTGCGGCCGGAGGCAGGCTTCGCACCGTCCGCCTCGCCACCGACCGCGCCGAAGCCGATCTCAAGCTTGAAGGACCCCCGCTCTGGCGCCGGGCAGAACCTCAGAATTCGTCTGAGCTTGCCGAGGCAATGGCCTTGGATATCTCGCAATGGATGCGCGCATGAGGCGCCTCCTGAGCTTCGATTGCGAAGGCTCGGCGCTCGGTGCCAGCCTCGATCCCGCCGACGGCGTGACCGGGATCCTGCTCGTCACCGGCGGTACCCAGACCAGGATCGGCTCGCATCGCATGTATGAGCGGCTGGCCGCCGCGCTGGCGCAGGCCGGCCGGCCCTGTTTCCGCTACGACCGCCGCGGGGTCGGCGACAGCGAGGGCGAAGATCCGGATTTCAGGGAGAGCGGCCCCGACCTCGCCGCCGCCGCCGCGGCCTTCCGCCGCGCGCAGCCGCAATTGAAGCGCCTGCTCGGCTTCGGCCTGTGCGACGGCGCCTCCACCCTCGCGCTGCACGGCAAGGGAGCCGGGCTCGACGGCTACATCCTCGTCAATCCCTGGTTCGTCGAGGCCGAAGCCGGCGAGCCGCCCGCGGCGGCGATCAAGTCGCGCTACAAGGATCAGTTGCTCAGCGTCGAAGGCTGGAAGCGTCTACTTTCGGGTTCAATATCTTACCGGAAAGTCCTCAAAGGACTTGGCAGGATCGTCGCGAGCCGGCCGTCGAGCCTTGCGGGCGAGATCGCCGCGGCGATCGGCAAGGCTCGGGTCCCCGCCCAGCTCATCCTGGCGACCGGCGACGGGACCGCGATCGCCGCCGAGGCCGAATGGTCGTCACCCGCCTTCAAGACCCTCCGCCAAGCCAATCCCGCGCCGCTGAAGATCGACAGCGATTCGCATACTTTCTCGAGGCCCGGCGACGAGAACGCGCTGTTGAAGGCGGTCCTGGAAGCGCTGGAGCGCCTCTGACCTCCCCTCCCTGGAAGGGAGGGGCTGGGGGTGGGTAGGCGAGCGAAGCGAGACTTTTGCTGACTCTTAGGTTTCGGCCGCCTTCGGCGGACCCGCCCCTGGCCCCTCCCTTTCGGGGAGGGGAATCAGGCGACCTCGTGAACACTGGCCGCAGCCGCCTCGAACTCGACTTCGGCCAGGAACTTCTCCGCGTCCAAAGCCGCCATGCACCCCGTCCCCGCGGCGGTGACGGCCTGGCGGTAGATCTTGTCCATGACGTCGCCGCAGGCGAAGACGCCGTCGACGCTGGTCCGGGTGCTGCCCGGCTCGACCTCTATGTAGCCGTCCTTGTCCAGGGTCAGCTTGCCCTGGAACAGCTCCGTCGCGGGCGAGTGGCCGATGGCGACGAAGCCGCCCTCGACGTCGATATGCGACACGTCCCCGCTCTTCGTGTCCCTCAGCTCGAGGCCGACCAGCCCTTCCGGCTCGCCGCCGGCGACGAATCGATCGACCGCCTTGTTCCAGAGCACCTTGATCTTCGGGTTGGCGAACAGCCGGTCCTGGAGGATCTTCTCGGCGCGGAGCGAGTCGCGGCGGTGGATCAGGGTGACGTCGTGGCTGTGGTTGGTCATGTACAGCGCTTCCTCGACCGCGGTGTTGCCGCCGCCGATCACCGCCACCTTCCGGCCTCGGTAGAAGAAGCCGTCGCAGGTCGCGCAGGCGGAGACGCCCCTCCCTTTCAGATGCTCCTCGCTCGGCAGGTTCAGCCATTTGGCCTGGGCGCCGGTGGCGATGACGAGGACGTCGCCCGTGTAGACGGTGCCGCCGTCGCCGACGAGCCGGAACGGGCGCTGGGTGAGGTCGACCTCGACGATATGGTCCCACATCATCTGCGCGCCGACATGCTCCGCCTGGGCCTGCATCTCCTCCATCAGCCAGGGGCCCTGGATGACGTCGCGGAAGCCGGGATAATTCTCGACGTCGGTCGTGGTGGTGAGCTGGCCGCCGGGCTGGATGCCCTGGACGACGATCGGCGCGAGGCCGGCCCGGGCGCCGTAGATGGCGGCGGAGAGCCCGGCCGGGCCGGAGCCGAGGATGAGCATTCGGGAGGAATGGGTTGCAGGCATGGCTCGCGAGATATGGCTGGGAGGGGGCCTGCGCAACCTATTTGCCGCCCGGCGGGGGGCTTGATAGAGAACCGCCAGCGTCAGGAGGTTGAATATGCCGCACGACAATCCGCTCGGCCTCGACGGCTTCGAGTTCGTCGAATTCACCAGCCCGGACCCCGAGGCTCTGGGCGACCTCTTCCGGCGGCTCGGCTTCGCCCATCGAAGCGACCACAAAGTGAAGAAGGTCCGCCATTATGCACAGGGCGACATCAACTTCCTCCTGAACATGGAGGCTTCGGGCCATGCCGAGGATTTCCGCGGCGCGCACGGCCCCTCGGCCAGCGCCATGGCCTTCCGGGTCGCCGACGCGGAGCGGGCGCTGGCGATGACGGTGGAACGGGGCGCGACCCGGGTCGAAGGCGAATACGGCCTGCCCGCGATCGAGGGGATCGGCGGCTCCTACCTCTATCTCGTCGACCGCTACGGCGCCGACACCATCTACGACCGCGACTTCGAGCCGACCGGGGAGGATGTAGCGCCATCGGGCCTGCACACGCTCGATCACCTCACCCACAATGTCCACCGCGGCCGGATGGACCATTGGGCGCAATTCTACGAGCGGATCTTCAATTTCCGGCAAATCCGCTATTTCGACATCGAGGGCCAGCAGACCGCCCTCCTCTCGCGGGCGATGACCGCTCCCGACGACAAGATCCGGATCCCGCTCAACGAGAGCCAGGACGAGTTCAGCCAGATCGAGGAGTTCCTGAGGGAATATAAAGGCGAGGGAATCCAGCACCTTGCGCTGGCCACCGACGACATCTTCGCGACCGTCGACCAGCTTCGCGCGAACGGCATCCGATTCCAGGACAGCCCGGATACCTATTACGACATGATCGACAAGCGCGTCCCCGGCCACGGCCACTCGATCGCCGAGATGCGCAAGCACCGGATCCTGATCGACGGCTCGCCCGAGACGGGAGAAGGCCTGCTCCTGCAGATCTTCACCGAGAACATGATCGGCCCGATCTTCTTCGAGATCATCCAGCGCAAGGGCAACGAAGGCTTCGGTGAGGGCAATTTCAAGGCGCTGTTCGAATCGATCGAACTCGACCAGATCCGCCGCGGAGTCATCCCCGCCGCAAGCGAGCATGCCTGAAGCTGATCCTCCCCGCGACGAGTCGTGGGCAGGGAGACCGCCCGAAGGGTGGTGGAGAGGTAGCCGGGCCTGGCTAAGCGGTTCCCCAACCAGCCGCCGACCGCGGAGCAGTTACTCCTCCTCCCCGCCTCGCATGGTCCCCCTCCCGGTGGCCGACGGCGACGGGGAGGACGATCAGGCCAGCAGCCCCTTCAGCTTGAGTGCGTCCCCCGTCGCCGCCGAGGAAGCGGTGTTGTCGAAGATGCACCAGGTCGGGACCTCGGCCGAGCGGAGCCGCTCTGCATAGGTTTCGAGCCGGCCGTCGTCATAGCTCGAGTGGTACATCGCCGGCGAGCCGTGCAGCCGGTAATAAGCGAGTCCGCGCCAGCCGCCCGGCTCAGCCGCCGCCGGCACCTTCGCCGGGTCCGCGGCGACTCGGGCGACCCGGCAATCCGCGAGCAGCGAATCGGCCCCGGCTTCGAACCAGCCGGGATGGCGCGGCTCGCAGGCGACGTGTCCGTCCCACCGGGTCCGAAGCGCGGTGAAGAACGATTCTGCCATATCGGGCTCGAAGGCGAGGCTGGGCGGGAGCTGGACGAGCAGGACGGCGAGCCGGTCGCCCAGTCCCTCCATCTCCGCCAGCGCAGCGGCAAGCGGATCCTCGAAGTCGACCAGCCGCCTTTTGTGGGTGATCTCCTTGGAGAGCTTGGCGGCGAAGCTGAAGCCTTCCGGGACCACGGAGGCCCAGCGCCGCCAGGTATCGGGACGATGCGAGCGATGGAAGGAGGAATTGATCTCGGCGCAATCGAAGCGCTTCGAATAGCGCTCGAGGCTGCTTCCTTCCAGCGGGAAGGCGCCGGCCGCCGAAGCGGGGATGGTCCAGCCGGCGGTGCCGACTCGAGAATGGGGTTCGAGCATCCGGCGCGAACGCTCGGCGCCTAATCCGGCTCCTCGGCGCGATAGTCCTCCCGGCCGGAGTGCAGGGTGCGCCCGCCGGCGGCGAAATGGCGGTTGAGATCGCCGACGAGGCCGAGCACGGCCTCCTGCAGATCCTCCGGCAAAGCGAGATAGGCGGAGAGGAGCCGACTGGCGTCTTCCCCGAGCCAGGCGCCCTCGCTCCTCTTCGCGGTCAGGACGTAGACCACGTCCACCTTCGCCGCGGCGAGCCGCGACAGATAATCGGCGCGCAGCTCCCGCCGGTCGTTTTCATAGAGGCTCTGCTTGGGGACGTCGGTCCCGACAAGCGATGCGAACTCGGCCTGCTTGAGCCCGAGCCGCTTCCTTTCCTCTGCAAGCCTAGCGCCGAAACCCATTGAAACTGACGATCCCCAATCGACGAGCCCCCGAAAAACGACGGCCTACCACGAATTTAATCCGAATCGGTTCATTGCACAGCCGATTTCAATCTGTCTCCTGCATTTTTCATCCGGCCAATCCCCGGGCCCGGCATCGCCAGAGACCGCCATAGACGAACCGCATGCGGTCCCGCTCATTGACTTGAGCAACCGGCCGTTCCGCTGAGCCGGTCCGCTTCGATCCGGCGGCCGCCCGACGCCTGCCGCCGACGACTCTGCGCCGGTCCGGTCGGGCCCGGTCCGCGGTTCCATGCTTGCATCCGGCGATCTGGTCCATATTGGCGCTATCGGCCTGCGCAACGATCCGAGATGCCCGCGACAGTGAGTGTGGTAGCGGAGGAGGGACTTGAACCCCCGACACGCGGATTATGATTCCGCTGCTCTAACCAGCTGAGCTACTCCGCCCCATCGGGCTCCGGCGTGCCGGGCGTGCGCGCTATAGGAAGGGGCGCGCGACCGGTCAACTGGAGCCGCCGCCGGCCCGTTTCAAGCCCTCGCCCGCGCGTTTCGGCTTCGGAACCCGCTTGCCCCTCCTGTCGTTTGCGGGCCGACTGGAGAGAAGACATGGAACTGCTGACCCCTCTTGAAAGCCTGTGCAGGATCATCATCCGCGCCCGGGAGAACGAGGCGCAGGTCCCCGCCCAGGACCCCGACGAGGATGCCGACAATGTCGACGATTTCGACGACGAGGGCGGCGAGGCGCTTTCGGTCCTCGAGGACGAGCTGAACAGCGGAGTCGAGGAGGAGCTTCGGGCGATACTCGACGATCTGGCCGACGACCAGCTCGCCGAGACCCTGGCGCTCGCCTGGGTCGGGCGCGGCACCTATGACGTCAGCGAATGGGAAGACGCCTGCGCCGAGGCCAATGACGAGGATCCGGAGAGCCGCATCGACTTGCTGATGGACATGCCGCTGCTCGCCTCCCACCTCGAGGCCGGCCTGGCGGCGTTCGATTACAGCTGCGACGGGGTGGGGCAGCTGGATTGAGCATCGCTCCCCTCCCTGAAAGGGAGGGGCCGGGGGTGGGTCCGCCGAAGGCGGCCGAAACTCGGAGTCAGCAGAAAGTCTCGCTGCGCTCGCCTACCCACCCCCTGACCCCTCCCTTCCAGGGAGGGGAGGCTAGCCTCGAAACGTCCAGCTCTTCGCCGGCTCCCACGGGCCGTCCAGGTAGCGCCACAGCGCCAGGCCCTTGATCGCCAGCGGCCGGCGCTCGAAGCCTGCGCGGAGCCGCGCCTGAAGCGCCTTGGCCTCCTTCGGCTCCACCTTGTTCTGGATCGTGACGTGCGGCCGCCACGGCGCCATGTCCTGCGGCGTTAGAAGGCCGCGCAGAGCGAGGGCGAGGTCGTAGCGAATGTCCTCCAGGCCTTCGCTCTCGACGCGCAGGGCGGTCCCCCCGCCGAGGTCGACGATCCCGGCGATCGCGGCGACCGGAGGCGGAGTGGCGGCATAATCCGTGAGCCGCCGCCCCAACTCACCCTCCACGCTGGGCGGAAGGTGACGGAACAGGGTCAGATGGGCCGGCACCCGGTTGCCCTCGGGCGGATAATGCGCGCGCCGCAGCTCCTGCAGCCAGCCATTGTCCCCGTCCCCGAACAAGGCGGTGACGATGAGTGGCGCGGAGCCGCTCAGATCTCCACCTGGCTTCCGAGCTCTACCACCCGGTTGGGTGGAAGCTTGAAGAATTCCATCGCGCTCTCGGCGTTGCGGAGCATCCATCCGAAAAGATGCTCGCGCCAGACCGGCATGCCCCGCTTGCGCGCCGCGATGAGGGTCTGGCGGGAGAGGAAGAAGCTCGTCTCCATCATCCTGATGTCGCGCCCGCAGCTCACCGTCGCGAGCGCCTCGGGAAGGTCGCTCTCCTCCATGAAGCCGAAGCGCAGGATCAGCCTGAAGAAGCCTTCACCAAGGTCCGTGAGGTCGCAGCGGCGGTGCGGCTCGACGTGGGGCATGTCCTCGATGACGACGGTGAGGAGCATCACCCGCTCGTGAAGGCACCGATTATGCTTGAGATTGTGGAGCAGCGAGGGCGGCACGCCCTGGTGCGACGTGGTCAGGAAGACCGCCGTTCCGGGAACCCGAACGACGCTTCCGGCCGCCGATTTGATGAAGATTTCCGTCGGCATCGCCGAATCGGCGAGATGGGCGCGCATCAGCTGCCGGCCCTTCGCCCAGGTGGTGAGGAGAACGAAGGCGACGACCCCGACCAGCAGCGGGAACCAGCCGCCGTCGGGCACCTTGGTGAGGGTGGCGCTGAAGAAAGCGAGATCGACGGCGAGGAACAGGATGAGCAATGGCACCCGCCGCGAAGGTTTCCAGGTCCAGAGCGACGAGATCAGGGCCGCCAGCAGGCAGGTGTCGATCAGCATCGCTCCGGTGACTGCGACTCCATAGGCGGAGGCGAGCCCGGAGGAGCTGTGGAAGGTGAGGACGAGGATCAGGGCGGCGGCCATGAGGGTCCAGTTGACGACGGGGATGTAGATCTCGCCATGCTCGGCGGTGTGGACGATCCTGAGGCGCGGAACGAAGCCGAGCTGGATCGCCTGCTGGGTGACCGAGAAGGCGCCCGTCACCACCGCCTGGGTGGCGATCGTGGCCGCCAGGATGGTGAGAAGCACCAGCGGCAGCTCGAACCCGCTCGGAGCGAGGAGGAAGAAGGGCGCGGACGCGGCCCTGGGCTCGGCGAGGATCAGGGCACCCTGCCCCAGATAGTTGAGCATCAAAGCGGGCAGGACGAAGAAGAACCAGCCGTAGCGGATCGGGCGGCGGCCGAAGCGGCCCATCTCGGCATACAGCGCTTCGGCCCCCGTCACCGCCAGGACGACTGAGCCCAATGCGAGGAAGGCCAGCCAGGGATGGTCGGCGAAGAACCGGAAGGCGTGACGCGGGTCGACGGCGGCGGCAACTTCGGGGTGCTTCGCCAGAGCGAGCGCTCCGAGCAGGCCGATGGTCAGCAGGTAGATGGAGATGATCGGCCCGAACCATCGGCCCAGCCTCGCAGTGCCGTTCTTTCGGCCGACGAACAGTCCGACGATGATTCCCGCGGAGAGCGGGAGCACGAGCGGGGCGAGGCGCGGGTCGACGACGGCGAGCCCCTCGACCGAAGCGAGCACCGATATCGCCGGAGTCACCATCGAATCGCCGTAGAACAGGGCGCAGGCGAAGACTCCCAGAAGGACGATTCCGCCGCTCCAACGGGCCTTTCCGCCGGTCTTGCGCGAGATCAGCGCGAGCAGGGCGAGGCTTCCCCCCTCCCCCTTGTTGTCGGCTCGGATCAGGATGACGACATATTTGAGAGTCACCACGATCACCATCGCCCAGAAGATCAGGCTGAGCACTCCGAACACGTTGAGAGCATTGACCTCGAGCGGGTGGTGGCCGGTGAAGGCCTCGCGGAAGGCGTAGATCGGGCTCGTGCCGATATCGCCGAAGACGACCCCGATCGCGCCCAGGGCGAGGCGAGCCTGCGAGCGTCCGCGCGCGTCGGCCGCGGGCGGAGGGGCCGCGGTGGTATCGGAGGCGATGGGGGTGTCGGTCATGTCGGAAAGGCGGCGGCGTCTAGCATGGCGGCAGGCGCTTCCGCAACGGCGACAAAGCGATATGGCGCGGCTATAGCCCCGCGAACCCTCGCTTCACGGAGTCGGATATGCGCGTCGGCGTCCCCAAAGAGATCAAGAACCACGAATATCGGGTCGGACTGACCCCGGCCTCGGTCGCCGAGCTGGTCGACGCCGGCCATGAGGTGATCGTCGAGACCCGCGCGGGTCTGGGCATCGACTTCGACGACCAGGATTATATCGATGCCGGGGCGAGCATCGCACCGGACGCCGCCTCGACTTTCGCGGCCGCCGACATGATCGTGAAGGTGAAGGAGCCCCAGCCGCAGGAGATCGCCCTCCTCGAATCGCGGCACCTGCTCTTCACCTATCTCCATCTCGCGCCAGACCCGGACCAGGCCCGGGGCCTGATGAAGTCCGGCGCGACCTGCATTGCTTACGAGACGGTGACCGCAAACGACCGCTCGCTGCCGCTGCTGAAGCCGATGAGCGAGGTCGCGGGCCGGATGTCGATCCAGGTCGGCGCTCATTATCTCGAGAAGGAGCAGGGCGGACGCGGAGTCCTGCTCGGCGGAGTCCCCGGGGTCGCTCCGGCCAAGGTGGCGATCCTCGGCGGCGGAGTCTCCGGGGTCAATGCGGCCCAGATGGCCGTGGGCATGCGCGCCGACGTCACCATCTACGACATTTCGAACGCCCGGCTGGCGGAGCTCGACATGTTCTTCGGAAGCCAGATCAAGACCGCTTATGCCTCCAGGGCCGCGATCGCCAAGGCGGTGACGAAGGCCGAGCTGGTGATCGGCGCAGTGCTGGTGCCGGGGGCGGCGGCGCCCAAGCTGGTCACCCGCGACATGCTCAAGACGATGAAGCGCGGCTCGGTTCTGGTCGACATCTCGATCGACCAGGGCGGCTGCTTCGAGACTTCGCGGGCGACCACCCACGACAACCCGGTCTACGAGATCGACGGGGTCATCCACTATTGCGTCGCCAACATGCCCGGCGCGGTCGCCCGCACCTCGGCCTTCGCCCTCAACAATGCCACCTTGCCATTCGTTCTCAAGTTGGCGGGCCAAGGCGCTGAGGCAGCGATGAAAGCCGATCCGCATCTCGCCAACGGGCTGAACGTCTCCGGCGGCAAAATCCGGCATCATGCAGTCGCCGAAGCGCTTGGGCTGCCGTACGAAGCGGCGTAGCGGCGGCGGAACAAGTTCGGAACATCGCCGTTGGTTGCGAGAAATCTCAACCAAGGAACGAACCATGTCCGCGCAACCGAACCAGCAGCCCGGTCCGGAAAAGGATCCGGAGGAGTGGGTCACCGGCGATGAGTCGATGACCGGACCGCAGGCGTCCTATCTGAAAACCCTGACGCAGGAGGCCGGGGAGGAATTCGATCCGGAGCTGACCAAGGCCGAGGCCTCGAAAAGGATCGACGAGCTCCAGCACGAGACCGGGCGCGGTATCGACCATTAGGGTCTCCCCTCCCTGGAAGGGAGGGGCTGGGGGTGGGTCCGCCGAAGGCGGCCGAAACTCCGAGTCCGCAAAAAGTCTCGCTGCGCTCGCCTACCCACCCCTTACCCCTCCCTTTCAGGGAGGGGATTATCTCTGCTGCGCGCGCGCCTGCCGCACCAGCGCGATCTGCCGCTGGAGCCCGTCGCGCCACGGTGCCTCGGCCGGGCTCAGCGCAAGCGCTTGCCGCCAGGCCAGCTCCGCCTCCTCGAGCCGTCCGTTCTGGGCGAGCGCGATTCCGTAGAACAGCCGGGGGCCCGGATGCTTGGGCGCGAGCGACACGGCGCGTCGAAAGGCCAGATCGGCCGCCGGGCTGAGCAGGCCGTTGCCGTGAAGGACGAGCGCGTCGCCATAGCCGGTCCACAAAGTGGCGTTCCGGGGATTCGCCCGAATGCCCGAGCGGATGGCTCCGGCGGCCTCGCGGGTATCGCCGCTCCTGAGCCGCCCCTCGGCGATTCCAAGCCACCAGTCGGCGCGGTCGAACTGGCCGAACATGTCCTTGCGAAGCGTTCCGAAGGCGGTTTCCGGCGCCGGCGGCCGCGCCGCGGCGCCGTGCGGGCTGCCGGCGGATCCCGGGCTGCCCTGCCAGGCATAGCCGGCGCAGGCGAGCAGCAGGCCGGAGGCGACAAACTGGGCGGCCGCTCGGTCCAGCTTCGCGAAGCGCCAGATCGCGGCGAAGGACGCCAGGGCGAGGACGAGGAGGATGAACAGGCCCATCAGCGCGCTTTCCTCCGGAAGCGGCCGCGGGCGAGCCAGAAGCCGAGCGCGGCCAGCAGGACGGGCGCGGCCCAGAGCGGCCAGGTCAGCGGCTCGACCGTCGGCTTGTAGCTGACCCAGGCGCCGTAACGCTCGACCAGCCAGCTGCGGATGGCCTCGGGCTTCTCGCCGGCCGCGATCCGCTCGCGGACCAGGGCGCGCATGTCGCCGGCCATGTCGGCGTCGCTGTCGGCGATCGACTGGCCCTGGCAGACGAGGCAGCGCAGGGTTTCCATCAGCGCCCTCGCCTCGGCCTCCTGACTCGGATCGGCGAGCTGGGTATAGGAGTAGCGCGAGGGCGGAAGCGCCGATTGGGCGAAGGCGGGGGCCGAGAAGGCGAGAAGAACGGCAAGGCCAATGCTCCTCGTGCGCCAAATGCTCATCGCGCCCCCTCGTACGCAGCCAGTATCTCCGGCACGTTCTCCGGCCTGATGTCGCCGATATGCTGGTGGCGGATCACGCCCTTGCCGTCGACGACGAAGGTCTCGGGAACGCCCGAGGAGCCCAGAGCGAACTGGACGCGGCTGGCCGGGTCGGACCCGATCCTCTCGAACGGATCGCCCCATTCGGCGAGGAAGCGGGCCACGTCCTCGCTCCGGTCGCGTATGGCGACTCCGTCGATCGGCACCCCGCGCCGTTTCAGAGCCATCAACTGGGGCGCCTCCGCCTTGCAGGGGACGCACCAGCTGGCGAAGACGTTGACGAGGCGCGGCTTGCCCGAGCGCAAATGGGCGGCAGCGAGCGGCGGGTGGCCCGCGACCGCTGGCTCGAGCGCGAATTCAGGCATCGGCTTGCCGATCATTCGCGAGCGGATCTCGGTGTCGGCCGGTTTGCGGAGGCCGACTGCGACCGTGACCAGGAAAGCGAGGAACACCGCCAGCGGCAGCCAGAGCAATAGCTTCTTCATGCGAAGGCCTCCTGACGCGCGGCGCGGCGCCCGCGGCGGACCCGGCCGACGAGAGCGAGCAGTCCGCCCAGGGCGACGAGGGCTCCGCCAAGCCAGATCAGGCTCACGAACGGCTTCCACCACAGGCGCAGCTGCCATCGCCCGCCGCCGTCCGGCTTGCCGATGACGGTGTAGAGCTGCCCGTCGAGGCGGGTGGCGATCGCCGCCTCGCTGGTCTCGGTGGGAGGGGCGCTGAACATTCGCGCCTGCGGGCGGAGCACGAAGGGAGCGCCGCTGCCCCGCCATAGGGTCAGCTTCGCCTCGACCGCCGTCCAGTTCGGACCGGCCAGCGGGTCGACCGAATCGAAGCGTAGGCTGTAGGGCCCGACCGAAATCCGGTCGCCGACCCGGGCCGCCACCAGAGTCTCCTTCGTGAAGGCGCTTTCGCTGGCCATTCCGGCGAGGGCGACGGCGATCCCGAAATGGGAGATGACCATTCCCCAGGTGAACAGCGGGGTCCGGAGCAGGTTGCGCTTCCACAGAGGCGCGACGCTGGCCGCTCCGACCCCCAGGGCCAGCACCAGGCCGAGAAGCGGCAGGATGCGCATTCCCGGGACGAAGAGAAGGACGAGCAGCAGCGCCGCCGCGGAGATGAGGATCGGAAGCGCCACCCGCCGGGCGACCTCGCCCAGCCGGTCGCGGCGCCACCGCATCAGCGGGCCCAGCGCCATGACGATCACCAGCGCCAGTGCGAAGGGACCGGTGACGAGGTTGAAATAGGGTGCGCCGATCGAGACCTTAACGCCCAGGGCCTCGGTGGCGAGCGGGTAGAGGGTGCCCATGAAAACGAGCGCCAGGATGACGCACAGGAGCAGGTTGTTGACGACCAGCGCCCCTTCGCGGCTGACCGGCTCGAACCCCGAGCCCTCCTTCACGGTGCCGACCCGGAGGCCGAACAAGGCGAGCGCCCCGCCGATGTAGAGCGCGAGAAGGGCGAGGATGAAGGTGCCGCGGCTGGGATCGACCGCGAAGCTGTGCACGCTGGTGAGGATTCCCGATCGGACGAGGAAGGTGCCGACCATCGACATCGAGAAAGCGACCACCGCGAGCATCACCGTCCAGGCGCGAAGGCCGTCGCGGGTGGCGAGCACGGTCACGGAATGAAGCAGTGCCGTCGCCGCAAGCCAGGGCATGAGCGAGGCGTTCTCGACCGGGTCCCAGAACCACCAGCCGCCCCAGCCCAGCTCGTAATAGGCCCAATAGGAGCCCGCGGTGATGCCCAGGGTCAGGAAGATCCAGGCGCCGAGCACCCAGGGCCGCATCGCCCGTGCGAAAGCGGGCCCGACGTCGCGCGTCACCAGGGCGCCGACGGCGAAGGAGAAGGCGATCGAGATTCCGACGTAGCCGAAGTAAAGGGTCGGCGGATGGAAGGCGAGGCCCGGGTCCTGGAGTAGCGGGTTGAGGCCGTTGCCCTCGACCGGGACCGGAAAGATCCGCTCGAACGGATTGGAGGAGAAGAGCAGGAAGGCGTAGAAGCCGAGCCCGATCGCCGCCTGCGCCGCGAGGGTGGCGATCGACGTCCGTTCGGGCAGGCGCCGCTCGAACAAGGCGACCGCGGCCCCGGCGAGGGCGAGCACCGTCACCCAGAGCAGCATCGAGCCTTCGTGATTCCCCCAGGCGCCGGCGAACTTGTACAGCCAGGGCTTGAGCGAATGGCTGTTCGCCGCGACCAGCTTCACGGAGAGGTCGGTGCGGAGGAACAGCTGGATCAGGGCGAGGAAGGCGAAGCCGGCGAGGGCGCCCTGGACGATTGCGATGGGGCGGATGGCGGAGGCGTAGGAATGCATCCTCCCCATGACGAAGTCATGGGGAGGGGGACCATGCGAAGCATGGTGGAGGGGAAATCCGGCGCCGTTGGCCCCTCCACCGTCCTTCGGACGGTCCCCCTCCGCACCCGCTTCGCGGGCAGGGAGGACCAGGCTGGCAATCCCCAGCCCGAGCTGGAGCAGCGACAGCGCGGCCGCCAGCCAAAGGGCCGCGAGGCCGGCTTCGGCGATCATTTCAGGCTCTCGCTCTTATGCTCGCCTTTTTTGGGATCGAGCCTGGGCGGCATGTAAGTCTCGTCATGCTTGGCGAGGATCTCGTCGGCGACGAACAGGCCGCCGGCCTGGAAACGGCCCTCGGCGACGACTCCGCTATTCTCCTTGAACAAATCCGGCACGATTCCCTTGAAGCGGACTGGAATCCTGTGCGGTGTCTCGTCCTTCACCAGGAACTCGATCGTCACCCCGTCCGGAGCGCGCCTGAGCGACCCGGCCTGCACCATTCCGCCGATCCGGACGGCGCGTCCCGCGGGCGGAGCCTCCCGGGCGACGTCGCCGGGCGCGTAGAAATAGGCGGCCTGGTCCTTCAGCGCCGACATGGCGAGCAGCACGGCACCGAGCATTGCGGCAACGGCGAGGATGAGCAGTGTGAGACGCTGGTTTTTCGCCTTCACTGCTCACCCTTCAAGGCGTCGACGGCGCGCTCGGCCCGACGCATGGCGGCGAGGCTCCAGCCGGTGAGGCCGAGCGTTCCGATGAGTGCCACGGCATAGGCGCCGACGATGAACGGCCAGTGGCTCATGCCGCCATCCTGCGCAGGCGGGCCTCGACCTTCTGCTGCGCCAGCGCAGTCCGCATCCGCATCAGCACGATCGCCGCGAACAGGAGGGAGAAGCCGGCGGCCGAAACGAACAGGGGCCACAGCATCGAGGAATCGATGCTCGAACGCGTGAGGCCGATACTCTGTCCCTGGTGAAGCGTCCGCCACCACAGGACCGAATAATGGATGACCGGCAGGTTGATCGCACCGACCAGGCCGAAGATGGCTGCGAGCCGCCCCTCCCCGCCCCGCTCGCGTTCGGCGTCGGCCAAAGCGATGAAGCCGATATAGAGGAAGAGCAGGACGAGCATCGAAGTCATCCGTCCATCCCACTCCCACCAGGTTCCCCAGGCGGGGCGTCCCCAAAGCGAGCCGGTGGCGAGGCAGATGAAGGTGAAAACCGCGCCGGGCAAGGCAAGCGCCCGAGCCGCGACCGCGGCAAGCGGGTGGCGCCAGACCATCTGCATCAGGCTCGCCGCCGCGATCCCCGCCCAGCCGGCCATCCCGAGCCAGGCGGCCGGAACGTGGACGTACATGATGCGCACGGTGTCGCCCTGGAGATAGTCGGGCGGTGCCGCGAACAGGCCGATGCCGAGGCCTGCGGCGATCAGCAAAGCCCCGCCCCAGCCGAGCCAGGCGGTGAGCGGCCGCGCCAGCCGCAGGAAGCGTGTCGGATTCGCGAGAATATGCATTTGCCCGGGGCGTATGTAGCGTCCCCTGCCCGTCATTGCGAGCGGAGCGAAGCAATCCAGCCTGCGCCCGTCTAATGCGCTGGACTGGATTGCTTCGCCGCTCCGCTCCTCCCAATGACGAGTCCAATGTCCACAGACCGCCCCCAGCAGAACCGGCTCGCCGGAATCGGCCTGCGGGTGGCGGCCGCAACCTGCTTCGCCTTCATGGCGATGCTTGTGAAGCTCGGGCATGAGGCGGGGGTGACAACGGTCGAGCTCGCTTTCTACCGCTTCGCGTTCGGATTGCCGCCGTTGATGCTGTGGATCGCCGCGAGCCGCAATTTCGGCGCCTGGCGGACGCAGCGGCCGCTGGCCCATGCCTGGCGCGCCGCGGCCGGGCTGACGACGCTCATCCTCAGCTTCAGCGCGCTCGGCCTGCTGCCGCTTGCGGAGACGACGACGATCGGCTTCGCCGCGCCGTTCTTCTCGGTCGCGCTTTCGGCCCTGATCCTCGGCGAATCGGTCGGACGCCATCGCTGGACCGCGGTCGTGCTCGGTTTCGTAGGGGTGCTCGTGGTGATGCGGCCGGAAGGGCGCGACCTGCCCACGCTCGGGCTGCTGCTTGCCGGGCTCGCCGCCTTCGGCGCCGGAATCGTCACGATCACGATCCGGCAGGTCGGCAAGACGGAGGGGACCCAGACGACGGTCCTGTGGTTCAGTCTGCTGTCCATGGCCGCCACGGGGGCGCTGATGCCCGTCTTCGGGCGGGCGCATGACGGCGCGACCTGGCTGCTGCTCGGGGCGCTGGGGGCCGTCGGCGGGTTCAGCCAGATCTGCCTCACAGCCTCGCTGCGCTACGCGCCGGTGCCGACCGTGGTGCCGTTCGATTACAGCCAGCTGCTCTGGGCGGTCCTGCTCGGCTGGCTGGTCTTCGCAGAGGAGCCTGCCTCGACGACCTGGATCGGAGCGGCGATCATCATCGCCAGCGGCCTCTACACCCTCTATCGAGAGCACAAGCTCGGCCGCGAGGCGGCTCGGGAGCCGGCGCTCTAACCTCCCCTCCCTGCAAGGGAGGGGTTGGGGGTGGGTAGGCGAGCGCAGCGAGACCTTCTTGCTGACTCGGAGTTTCGGCCGCCTTCGGCGGACCCACCCCTAGCCCCTCCCTTGCAGGGAGGGGATTACCGTCCGATCAGGCGCATCGCCATCGAGTCGGCGACTTCCGCCGGGTTGCGGCCGGTGGCGGAGCTCTCGGTCCAGATCTGGTCGAGCCTGACCGGAATCTGCGCGATCCGGCCGCGCACCGTGTCCTGGTCGCCATCCTTCAGATATTCGGTCGAGACGTTGATGATCCCGCCGGCGTTGATCACGTAATCGGGAGCGTAGAGGATCCCGCGCTGGTGGATGCGCTGGCCGTCCTCGGGCGTGGCGAGCTGATTGTTGGCGCCGCCCGCGACGACCGGCACCCTGAGCGAAGCGATCGATTCTTCGGTGAGGATGGCGCCGAGCGCATTGGGGCTGAGAACGTCGGCCTCGAGGGTCATGATCGCCTCGGGCGCGACCGACTCGCCGCCGACCTCCGCCGCCAGCTGGTCGGCCCGTCGGCGATCGATGTCGGTCAAAGTGATCCGGGCGCCTTCCGCGGCCGCCCGGCGGGCGAGACCGGAGGCGACGCTGCCGGCGCCCTGGAGGGCGATGTGGACGCCCGCCAGGCTGTCCCTGCCGAGCGCCCGCTTCACGGCGACCTTCACTCCGAGGAAGACTCCGTAGCTGGTGTGAGGCCCGGGATCGCCGCCGACGCTTCCCTCGGCCACGGGAAGGCCGGCGACGTGGCTCGTATGCTCGGACAAGGCGACCATGTCGGCGACGCTCATCCCGACGTCCTCGGCGGTCACGTAACGGCCGCCCAGGCCCTCGACCGCGCGGCCGTAGGCGGCGAGCATCTCGGGGGTCTTGGTCCGGTTCTCGTTGGCCAGGATCACGGCCTTGCCGCCGCCGAGCGGGAGGCCGGCCATGGCATTCTTGAAGCTCATCCCGCGCGACAGCCGGAGCGCGTCACGGACGGCCTCGCCCGGCTCGGCATAATGCCAGAAGCGCACTCCGCCGCCGGCGGGGCCGAGACAGGTCGAATGGACGGCGATGACGGCGCACAGGCCGCTGGCGCGGTCCGTGACGAAATGGACGATCTCATGATCGTCGAAATCGGGATAATCCCACGGGGCTTGCATGAAAATGTCCTGCTGCTGGGCAGGCGCGGTGGGGCGATCGACGGGGCTTGAACCCGCGACCCCCGGTACCACAAACCGGTGCTCTAACCAACTGAGCTA
>DASVVM010000076.1:0-42042 GCA_036386555.1 Allosphingosinicella sp. | reverse complement strand
CACCTTCGGCAAGGCGCACGGCGCGGGCGACCCGAGCCTGATCGACGCGGCGCCCGAAGGCGCGGACATCGCCCTCCAGGGCCTGGGCTGGGCGAGCGCGCACGAAAGCGGCTATGGCGAGCACACGATCACCAGCGGCATCGAAGGGTCGTGGGTGAACACGCCGACCCAATGGTCGGAGAATTATTTCCGGCTTCTGCTCGACTATGAATATGAGCTCGTCCGCTCGCCCGCCGGGGCGCAGCAATGGCAGCCCGTGAACCAGCGCGAGGAGGACATGGCGCCGGCCGCTCACGATCCCTCGAAGCGGGTCCCGACGATGATGACGACCGCCGACATGGCTCTGAAGGTCGACCCCGAATTCCGGGCGATCTCGGAACGGTTCCGCAACGACCACGAGGCGTTCAAGGACGCCTTCGCCCGCGCCTGGTTCAAGCTCACCCACCGCGACATGGGGCCCAAGGTCCGCTACCTCGGGCCGGAAGTGCCGCGGGAGGATCTGATCTGGCAGGATCCGGTGCCGGCCGGAACGGCTCCCCCGGGACCGGACGTCGCGGGCTTCAAGGCGAAGATCCTCGACTCCGGCCTCAGCGTCGGCCAGCTCGTCAAGGCCGCCTGGGCCTCGGCCTCCACCTACCGCCGGTCCGACCATCGCGGCGGCGCCAACGGCGCCCGGGTCCGGCTCGAGCCCCAGCGCGGCTGGGCGGTCAACGAGCCCGAGGAGCTGGGTGCAATACTGGCCCGGATCGACTCGCTCCGCGGGTCGCTGTCGATGGCCGACGCGATCGTCCTCGCCGGAACCGCGGCGGTCGAGAAGGCGGCGCGGGACGCCGGCTTCGACGTCGAGGTGCCGTTCAGCGGCGGGCGCGGCGACGCCACCCAGGACTGGACCGACGCCGAGAGCTTCGCGGTGATGGAGCCGGTGGCGGACGGCTTCCGCAACTATCTCAAGACCAAGCACAGCGTGAAGACCGAGGAGCTTCTGCTCGACCGCGCCTCCCTGCTCGGCCTCTCGGTGCCCGAGATGACCGTGCTTCTGGGCGGCCTCAGGGTGCTCGGCGCCAATTACCGGGACCGGCCGGAGGGCGTCTTCACCACGCGCAAGGGCCAGCTGACCAACGACTTCTTCGTCAACCTGCTCGACAACGACACCTTCTGGCAGGTGGTCGACGAGAGCGGCGACGAGGAGTTCATCGGCCTGGACCGCGGCGGCCGGCAGGAGAAATGGCGCGCGACCCGCACCGACCTCATCTTCGGCGCGAACAGCCAGCTGCGCGCGGTGGCCGAGGTGTACGCCGAGTCGGGCCACGAGGAGAAATTCGTCCGCGACTTCGTCAGCGCCTGGACCAAGGTGATGAACGCCGACCGCTTCGACCTGCCGCAGAATCCCGACAGCGTCGAGCCGATCGGAATCGCGGAGCCGGCCGAGTAGGCGGGCAGGCGGCGGGCTTCACACGGGGCCCGCCGCAGTCCATCATCCGTGCGGTTGGAAGGGAGAGGCCCATGCGCCGCTCGGAAATCGACCGGCTGGATCAGACTCGGCAATATTGGGTGCCGGCCGTCGTTGCGCCTGAACGGAACTGGCCCGCTTCGCCCGGCTGCCGCAGGGGCGCGAGATTCCTGGTCGACGGCCGCACGTTCCGGGCGAGCCGGGAGGAGTTCGAACCGTTCGACAGCGAGTTCGCCTGCCTGGGCTGGATCATGCGCCACCGCAGCCAGCTCAACCGCACCCTGTGCGGAGTCAGGATAAAGGCCGTGCCGCTCGACCGCTGGCTGCTCGGCCTCGACTGAGCTTTCCGATGATCCGGCTCAGAGCCGCGGCGAGCAGCTGGAACTCGCTTTCGCGCGGGCTCGAGCGGCGCCAGATCAGGGCGATCCGGCGGAATCCGTGGTCGGAGCGGAGCGGCTTTGCGTCGACCTTCGTGCCCTCGAGTATCCCGGCCTCGATGGCCATGGAGGGGAGGAAGGTCACGCCGAGGCCGTTGTCGACCATCTGGACGAGGGTGTGCAGCGACGTTCCCATCATCGCCGCATGGGCGCGCAGATCGGGCCGGTTGCAGGCCGAGAGCGCATGGTCCTTGAGGCAGTGGCCGTCCTCGAGCAGCAGCAGCCGGTTCTCGTCGATCGTCCCGACTTCGACCGAGTCGCCGTCCGGCGCCTCGCCGCGCGGGAAAGCGACGAAAAGCGGATCGTCCAGCAGGGGGGCCGAAGCGACGTCTCCGCAGGCATAAGGCAAGGCGAGCAGGACGCAGTCGAGCTGACCCCGCTGAAGCGCCTCGCAGGCGGACTGGCTGGTCTCCTCACGAAGGTAGAGCTTGAGCTTGGGCCATTCGCGGCGAAGCACGGGGAGCATGGCCGGAAGCAGGAAGGGCGCGATGGTGGGGATCACCCCCATCCTCAGGTCCCCGGTCAAAGGCTGGCCGGCAGCCCGCGCCATGTCAGCCAGCTCCTCCGCCTCGCGAAGCACCCGCCGCGCCTTTTCCGCAATGCGGGCGCCGAGCGGCGTGAAGCCGACGACCCGGCGGTTGCGCTCGACCAGCGTGACTCCGATCAGCGATTCCAGCTCGCGAAGGCTTGCCGAGAGCGTCGACTGGGTGACGAAGCAGCTTTCCGCCGCCTTCCCGAAATGGCCGGTGTCCTGGAGCGTCACCAGATACTGGAGCTGCTTGAGCGTGGGGAGATAGACTGTCATCGCTTTTCCCGATCAATCTGATCGTTCTAAATGCCTTGAACGATCAAAGCCAGCGCCCTACATGCTGCACTGCACAAGGGTGCAACAGCCAGGAAATTCAGGAGAAAAGAAGCAGTCATGCTCACCGTCGGCGATAAGATTCCCTCTCTCGTTGTTCCCGTTCAGCAGGGCAGCGCGCTTCCCGCGGGCGAGACTCTCGACCTCGGCGAAACCAACGGCAAGTGGAAGATCCTCTTCTACTGGCCCAAGGATTTCACCTTCGTCTGCCCGACCGAGATCATCGGCTATGGCGAGCTCGCCCAGGATTTCGCGGACCGCGACGCCGTCCTGATCGGCGCCTCGACCGACAGCGATTTCGTCCACCACGCGTGGCGCAAGGCCGACGAGCGGCTCGCCGCCTGCGACTTCCCGTGGATCGCGGACAACAAGAAGGAGCTGGCGAACGCGCTCGGGATCGTCGATCGCGACGCCGGGGTCGCCTTCCGCGCCACCTTCGTCATCGATCCCGACAATGTCATCCAGCACGTCACGGTGAACGGCCTCAACGTCGGCCGCAACCCGCAGGAGACCCTGCGCATCCTCGACGCGCTTCAGACCGACGAGCTCTGCCCCTGCAACTGGCAGGAAGGCGAGGAGGTCCTGCGCCCGGCGGCTTGAGCCCCCCTGGGCCGCCAGGCAGCAGACCTCGCGACGGGGCGCGCGGGAGCTTCGGTTCCCGCGCCCCTTTTCGTCGTCCCGGCGAAGGCCGGGACCTCGGGCAAATTCCGTCATCCCGGCGAACGCCGGGACCTCGGGGAGACCCACCGAGACTTCCCGTCCTGCGGTCCCGGCTTTCGCCGGGATGACGAGTTCCTTTCCGAAAGGCATCAAATGTCCCTCAAGCAATTCGCCGACGCCCTTCCCGATTATGCGAAGGACCTCAGGCTCAACATTTCCTCTTTGCTCAACGACCAGACGCTCGGCGACCAGCGCAAATACGGGCTCCTGCTCGCCTGCGCCCACGGCACCGGCTACAAGCCGATCGTCGAAGCCGCGGAAGCCGAGGCGGCAGGCAAGCTGAGCGAGGAGGCGGCCAATGCCGCCCGAGCCGCGGCTGCGGTAATGGCGATGAACAACGTCTATTACCGCTTCGTCCACCTGGCCTCGAACCCGGAATATGGCACGCTCCCGGCGCGGCTCAGGATGAACGTGATCGGCGCTCCCGGGATCGAGAAGGAGGATTTCGAGCTGTTCAGCCTCGCCGTCAGCGCGATGAACGGCTGCGGCATGTGCATCGACAGCCACGAGCGGGTCCTCCAGCAGCACAAGGTCAAGGCCGAGACGATCCAGACCGCGGTGCGCGTGGCGTCGGTAGTGAAGGCGGTGGCGACGGTTCACTCGACGCTCTAAATTCCTCCCCTGCATTTGCAGGGGAGGGGGACCATGCGAAGCATGGTGGAGGGGCCTTGCTGATTCCGAAGAACCCCTCCACGGCGCTTCGCGCGGTCCCCCTCCCCGCGAAATCGCGGGGAGGAATTGAGGAAGCTTACGATCCCGAGGGCCTCCCCGTCAGGTCGAGCCTCGCCAGCTCGGCGATCCGGCCCCGTTCGATCCGGCCTTCGACAAGCTCGGTGCCCAGCAGGGCGAAGATCCGGCCGCCGGTGAAGATCGGGCGCGAATTGCCGTACCAGTCGATGCAGGACACCTTGCAGTCGTAACCCGCCGCCGGCTTGCGGCCGCGCAGGCTGAGCTCGCCCGCCGGGGCCAGCGCCTTGGCCGGGGACAGGGCGACGAAGCTGAGGTCGGAGCTTTCGCTGTCCGACCAGCCCCGAAGGCTGCGCTCCGTGCGAAGGCTCGTCGGAAGGCCGATGAGCCCGCTTCCGTCGGGCCGGATCCAGGCGTTGAAGGCGTGGCTCCGGCCCTCGCTTTCGACCCGGCGGGGGAGGATCGCGGTGGAGGCAATTGCCGGTCGGGCGCCTTGCAGGCTGACATAGCTGAGCGACAGACCCTCGGAGCCGCGATAGCCGGTGACGACGGCGTCGCTGCCGGCCCGCTCGATCCGGATCGCGTTGTGCGGCAGAACCAGCCGCGCCACTCCGGCGGGCCGGGCGAGCGGCACCGCGAAGAGGGACGACGAACCCGCTTTCTGCCTCTGGATGGGCAGCAGGCTCGACCAGTCGGTGCGTCCGCCATAGACCAGCCACTCTCCGACGAAGCGGTTCTCCAGCTGCCCGCCCTCGATCGACGGCAGCGAAGCGTAGGCGGCCGGCGCGACGTGGCGGACCCGGTCGCCGAAGGCGGAAAGCGGGATGTCGAGCAGTGCGAGGGGCGTCGATTCGTTGGCGGCGACGCAGCCGGGGCCCGGACGCGACAGAAGCGCCCGGAAGCGTCCGCCGCGGCTGTCGAACGCGAACTGGTCGGCCGGTATCCCCTCGGCGGCGACCGCTCCGATCGCGCTCCCGTCCAGCGGCAGGCGGTACAGCATCGCTGCCGTCCCTTCGTTTTCCCGCCAATAGCTGTCGCCGGTGCATTCCTTGCGCCTCTGGTTGCCATATTCGATCGACCAGGGCAGGCCGTCCGGCGCTCCGATCCAGAGGAAGGCGTCGGTCGGCGAGACGTAGAATTCGCGCATCGGCGGACCGACGAAGGCCGTCGTCCGGCAGTCCATGTCCTGCTTCAGCGGGCAGACCGAGACGGTGTGGACGACCGGCCATTCCGACTCGCCCGGCGGAGCGTAGACGTCGGTGGGTCCGATCAGCGCCTCGCCCTCGTCCGCCTCGCCGTCGCCGTCGGCGCGGCGCAGCGTCGGCCACCGGATCGGGCCGCCGTCGCCGATGGCGAACGGGGCGTAGAAGACGAGCTGGTCGCCGACCAGGCGGGTCGCATAATTTTCGGTGCTGTAATAATCGTCGGAGCTGAGCAGGAAGCGGCCTTCGCGCGTGAACCGCCCCGCAGGGTCGATCCTGAAGACCGTGATCTCGCTGGCGCGCTCGCGATAATTGTAGGCGGTGACGAGGATCCGGTCGCCGAGCACGAGCATCTCGTCATACCAGTCGGCAGCCGTCGAAGGGTTGCGATAGACGTCGGTGCGATCGGCCAGCCGCAGCGACGCGCCCGCCTGCGCGCCGAGGTCGGCGCTGAACAGCCGCCCGTCCTGAAGCATGACCAGATAGCGGCCGACCTGCTTGACGATTCCGCCCTCGTCGACTCCTACCGTCTGATTGTTCGTGATTTCCGGATTGGCGATCGTGGCCTGTGCGGCAGCCTCGCCCATCGACGCATCTGCGGCAGGCGCGGCGGCCTCGAACTCCATCACCGAATTCTGGGCCTCGGAAACTCGCAGCTTCGATTTGCGCCGAAGCTCCTCGACATAGGCTTCGAAGGCGCGGGTCGAGCCGAAGCGCTTGAGCACCGGACCCTGGCGCTCCTCCACCGGGCCGGAGGTGTCGCCGGCCGCGCGGTCGCACGAGGCGAGGGTGGTCAGGGCGACGGCGGCGGTCAGAAGAAGTCGAAGCATCGGACCCTCCTTTTGGCCTCTTTTACTACCGATATAATAATGTATCAAGAGAATGTATTTCAGACTCGGGGAATCCCTCCACCGTGCTTTGCGCGGTTCCCCCTCCGCCGCGAACGCGGGGCCAGGACTTAAGAGAGATCGACCTTCGCCCTGTCGATTCAGCCTAGCTCCGCGCCGCCAGCGCCGCCTGAACCTCGGCATGCCGCTCCCGGTCGAGCGGCCAGCGCGAGGCGATCCAGGCGGCTGCAAGCATCAGGACGAGCGGGGCCAGGATGAACAGGAGGGTCATTCCGAGGATGGCGCCGTCGGTGTTGGCGGCTCCGGGTTTGGGCCGGAAGCCGATCAGGCTGAGGATCGGATAGATGATCGCCACCGGCACGGCGTAGCTGATCTTCTGGGTGCTGGTGAGCAGCGCCTGGAGGAGAGCGTTGCGGTCGAGACCGGTCTCGAGCCGGTCGACGTCGGCGGCATCGTTGAGCATCGCCCGAAGCAGCGACGGCGCCGCGATGTAGGGCAGGCCCGCGATCGCCATCGCCGGCAGTGCGACCGCCATTCCCGAGCCCGTTGGAAGCATGCTCATGCTGAAATGGAAGGTCGCGTAGCAGACACCGGCCGAGGTCAGGGCGCGGTGCTTGCCGATCCGCCGGGCGAGGCCGATCCAGAGCGGCGCGGCGGCGAATCCCGCGGCGAAATAGACGAGCAGGAGCAGGCTCGCCGCTCGGGCGTCGAAGCCGAGTCGGTGCTCGAAGTAGAAGAGGAACATCGCGCCGGTGACTCCAGGGGCGGCGCTGGTGAGGACGTCGAGCAGGATCAGGCGCAGGAGCAGCGGATTCTTCGCCAGCGCCTTCAGCTCGGCCCAGCTGGCATGGGGGCGCTCGCCGGCCCGCTCCCGCTCCGGCACGACCGCCGCCATGACGAGGACGGTAAGCGGCGCCGTCAGAATCACGAACCACCCCATGGCGTGGATGCCGCCGGCCTGGCCGCCGCCGACCATCGGCGGAAGCAGCAGGACGAGGATCATACCGAGCACCTGTGCCGCCATCCACCAGGAGAAGATGCGCGAACGGTCGTGATAATCGTCGGACAAGGTCGCGCCCCAGCCGAGCTGCGCCACCGCGGTCAGCGAATAGCCGAGATAGAGGACCATCAGGAAGGCGAAGGCGGCGAATGCGCTGAGGCCGGGCTCGGCCATGAAGACCAGCCAGACTCCGGCCGCGAGGGTGGCACCGCCGGCGAGCAGCCACGGCCGGTAGCGTCCGAAGCGGCTCCGGGTCCGGTCCATCCAGTGGCCGAGCAGGGGGTCGAGCGGCAGGTCGATGGCTCGCACGAGGAAGAAGACGAGGCCGACGGCGGCAAGGTCGAGGCCGAGATGGCCGGCATAATAAGGCGGCAGGTAGACGATCATCGGCAGGCCGACGGCGCCGATCGGAAGGCCCGGACCGGAGAAGGCCGCCAATGTCCTGCGCTTCAGCATGAGCTTCTCCCCCTTTGGCGGCTTGTTACCGTCGCCCCGGACTTGATCTGGGGTCCACCTTCTTTCCGTGGCGAGGCAAGCGAAAAGATGGATGCCGGATCAAGTCCGGCATGACGCCGAAGCGACCCCGGCCTCCACGCCGGTGCTCTAACTGCCTGCGAAGCAATTGAACTTACGCCGATGCCTGTGTTAGCGCGCCTCTTCCGGCGACCTTCGCCGGCCGAGGAAGGGCGTGGGGCCGTGTCGCTGGGGGATGTCGAACGCGACGGGGCCGAGGCGGCGCTGCGGGCCAGCGAGGAGCGGCTCCGAATCGCCCAGGCCGCGGGCGGAGTGGGCACGTTCGAATATATTCCGGAAGGCGAGCGGATGCTCGTCTCGCCCGAATTCTGCCGGATCTGGGGAGTCGACGAGGTCGAGGAGGCGCCGATCGGCTTCTTCATGGCCCTTATCCACCCCGACGATCGCCACCGGGTCGACTCCACCCATGACGAGCGCGCGGAGAACGCGCTCGACCCGATCGAATATCGGATCGTCCGGCCCGACACGGGCGAGATACGCTGGCTCGCGCGCCGCGGCGAACCGATGCGCGACCGGGAGACCGGACAGCTGCGCTGGTACGGAGTCGTCTACGACGTCAGCGACCGCAAGGCCGCCGAGGAGGCGCTCCGGGAGCGCGAGGAGCAGCTCTCGGCCTTCATCGACCAGGCCACGGCAGGCTTCGCCCAGGTCGACCTTTCCGGGCGGTTCACCCTCGTCAACGATCGCTTCTGCGCGATTGCCGGCCGCTCCAGGGAGGAGCTGCTGGGGCTGACGCTGCAGGAGATCACCCACCCCGACGATCTTCCGGCCAATCTCGTCAAGTTCGAGCGAGCCGTGACCGAAGGGACGCCGTTCGCGCACGAGAAACGCTACATCCGCCCCGACGGCTCGATCGTCTGGGTGAACAACTCGGTCTCGGTCATTCGCCGGCGGTCGGGAGAGCCTTACGGGATCCTCGCCGTCACCATCGACGTCACCGAGCGCCGCATCGCCGAGGCGGCGGTGCGCGAGAACGAGGCCCGCCTCCGCGCCCTCACCGACAATCTCCCGGGCGGGATGGTCTACCAGGTCTCGACCGGCCGCGACGGAAGCGAGCGGCGATTCCTGTTCGTGTCGCAGAGTTGCGAGAGGCTCACCGGCTATCCGGCCGAAGCGATCGTCGCCGACGCCTCGGTCGCCTACGGGATGATGGAGGAAGCGGACGTCGCGCTCATGGCCGCCGAGGAGGCGGCCGCCATCGCCGGCGGGAGGCCGTTCGACGTGGCGGTCCGGTTCCGGCGCGCCGACGGGGCGCTCCGCTGGGCGCGGATCATCTCAGCGCCGCGCGCCGCTCCGGACGGGACGACGGTCTGGGACGGGATCATGATCGACGTCACCGACCAGAAGCGCGCCGAAGCGTTGCTTCGCGACCTCAACGAGACCCTCGAGCAGCGGGTCGCCGAGCGCGCCGGGGAGCTGGCCCTGGCCCAGGAGGCGCTTCGCCAGGCGCAGAAGATGGAGGCGATGGGCCAGTTGACCGGAGGAGTCGCGCACGACTTCAACAATCTGCTGACCCCGATCCTCGGGAGCCTCGACCTGCTCCACCGCAAGGCGCTCGGCGGGGCGCGCGAGCAAAGGCTCGTCGAAGGGGCGCTCCAGTCGGCTGAGCGCGCCAAGACCCTCGTCCAGCGCCTGCTTGCCTTCGCCCGCCGCCAGCCGCTCCAGCCGGGGCCGGTCGACCTGCCCGAGCTGGTCCGGGGGATGGTCGAGCTGGTCGCGAGCACTTCGGGCCCCCAGATCCGGATCGAGACCCGGATGGAGCCGCCGCTGCCTTTCGCGCGGGCCGATTCCAACCAGCTCGAAATGGCGATCCTCAACCTCGCCGTGAACGCGCGCGACGCGATGCCCGGCGGCGGGATACTCACCATCGGGGCCACCGCCGAGACCGTCGCTGCGGGCCGGGTGGCGGGACTGGCGCCCGGCCGCTACGTCCGGCTGACCGTGGCCGACACCGGCGTCGGGATGGACGAGGCGACCCTCGCCCGGGCGGTCGAGCCCTTCTTCTCGACCAAGGGCGTCGGCCGAGGCACCGGGCTCGGCCTGTCCATGGTTCACGGACTCGCGGCGCAGCTCGGCGGCGCTCTCACGCTCGACAGCCGGGAGGGGGAGGGGACGGTCGCCGCCTTGTGGCTTCCGGTCTCCGATTCCGTGCCCGCCCTCGCCGCGATCCGCCGCGAATCGGAAGCGGCGCCCGCCGCCGCCAGGGCCGGCACCGTCCTCCTCGTCGACGACGAACCGCTCGTCCGGGCCAGCACCGCCGACATGCTCGGCGAGATGGGCTACGAGGTGGTCGAGGCGGATTCGGGCGCCGACGCGCTGGCGCTGATCGACATGAGGGTTCCCGATCTCGTCATCACCGACCATCTCATGCCCGGCCTCTCCGGCACCGACCTCGCCCTGATCCTCGCCGCCGAGCGGCCGGGCCTGCCCGTCCTCATCGTCTCCGGCTATGCCGAGCTGGACGGCCTGCCGGCGGACCTCCCCCGCCTCACCAAGCCCTTCCGCCAGTCGGATCTCGCCGACTGCATCGCGACCCTCCGGCGGGCGGGCTGATACAATCTGCGACAATTTCCGCCCGCCCCGGCGATAGGCTCGCGACAATCCTCTGCCATCTCCGGGTCCGGCGTCGAAGCGGCGTGCGAAGCAAGGAGATTGCAGATGAACGGCAAGATGAAGATCCGGGTCGCGGCGGCAGCGGTCGCCGGCGCGGCGGCGCTGACCGCCGGCGGCGCGGCGCTCTATGCGCAGAGCGGGGCGCTGCGCGGGCCGATGGCGAAGTTCGACTCCGATTCCAGCGGGACCGTCAGCCTCGCCGAGGCGCGGACGGGGGTCGCCACGATGTTCGCCGGCGCCGACTCGAACAAGGACGGCCGGGCGACCCGTGAGGAGATGATGGCCTTCCACGGCAAGATGGGCGACCATCACCGCGGCGACCGCAAGGGCGGTCATGGCGGGCCGGACGGCAAGCGCGGCGGCAAGGGGGGCCCGATGCATCTCGATGCCGACGGCGACGGCGCCCTCACCCTTGCCGAGGCCCAGAGCGGCATCGACGCCCATTTCGCGAAGATCGATTCGAACCGCGACGGCTCGATCGACGAAGCCGAGATTCGCGCCGCCCACGAGGCGCATCGCGGCGGGCGGTAGCGGCAGGCGGGTGACAGTCGCTAGTGACTGTCACTCGCGACTGTCCCTATGTAATCCGATGGCGAGCTCCGGAGAGCCTCATATCCTGCTCGTCGACGACGAAAGGTCGATTCGCGACCCGCTGGCGCAATATCTCGCTCGCAACGGGGTTCGGGTCACCAAGGCGAAGGACGTCGCCGAGGCGCGCCAGGCCCTTGCCGCCTACGCCGTCGACCTCATCCTGCTCGACATCATGATGCCGGGCGAGGACGGCCTCGCTTTGTGCGCCCAGGTGAGGGCGACGAGCGGGATACCGGTGATCCTCCTGACCGCCCGGGCGGAGGAGACCGACCGGATCGTGGGCCTGGAGATCGGCGCGGACGATTACGTCACCAAGCCGTTCAGCCCCCGCGAGCTCCTCGCCCGGATCAAGTCGGTGCTTCGCCGCGCCGGGGAGCGCCCGTCGCGGCTCCGCGCCGCCGATGCCGAGGCCTATGCCTTCGGCCCCTGGGTGCTCCGCACCGGCGAGCGCGAGCTGATCGACCCCGAGGGAGTCGCCGTGCCGCTCTCGACCGGCGAGTATAATCTTCTCCTCGCCTTGGTCACCCACGCCCGCCGGGTCCTCACCCGCGACCAGCTGCTCGACCTCGCCGAGGGCCGTGAGCTCGCCGCCTTCGAGCGGAGCGTCGACAACATGGTCAGCCGGCTGAGGCGCAAGATCGAGCCCGATCCGCGCAATCCGGCCCTGCTCAAGACCGTCCGGGGCGGCGGCTACATGCTCGCCGCCGACGTCCGCCGCCCGTGAGGCGGCTGCTCCCGTCGAGCCTGCTCGGCCAGATGCTGCTCCTGATCGGAGCCGCTTTGCTCGTCGCCCAGGCGGTCAATTTCGCCTTCCTCCTCAACGAGCAGCAGAAGCTGAGCCTGGCCCGCAACGAAGGGCCCGCCATCGGCCGCTTCACCCAGGCGGCGGCGGTGATCGCCTCGACGGCGCCGGAGGGACGCGCGCTGCTGCTCTCGGCGCACCGGGTCGGGCCCGCGGCCAGCTACAGGCTTGTGCCCCGGCCCGCGATCGACCGCGAGGCCATCGCTCGGGATTCCGAGATCGAGCGCCGGCTCGCGGCTTCGCTTCAGGAAGCGCGAGTGCCTTTCCGGGCGGTCCGCGGGGCGTCGCCCATGGGTGTGGCGAGGATGCACGGGCCGCCGGGGCATGAGCATCACGAAGCGCGAAGGACCCTGCTCCTCGCCGCCCAGCTCGACGACGGAAGCTGGCTCGACGCCCGCTTCGACGCTCCGCGCGCGGACCGCTGGCTGATCCACCGGCTGGTGCTGGCGACGGCGATGCTCTTCTTCCTCGTGTTCGGGGCGGCCTGGTGGATCGCCCGCCGCCTGGCCCGCCCTCTCCACGACCTCACCCGCGCCGCCGAAGGCTTCCGGGGCCACGCCCCCGCCGAGCCGGTGACCCCGCGCGGTCCGTCCGACCTTCGCCGGGCCGTCGAGGCGTTCAACGCGATGAACCGCCGCACCCTCGCCTTGCTCGACGAGAAGGACCGGATGCTCGGAGCGATCGGCCACGATCTGCGCACGCCGCTCGCCTCGCTCCGCATCCGGGCGGAGAATATGGGTCCGGAGGAGGAGCGCGAGCGGCTGGTCGCGACCGTCGAGGAGATGGCTTCGACCCTGGAGGACATCCTGACCCTGGCGCGGACCGGGCGCGCCCGGGAGCCGGTTCGGCCGGTCGACGTCGCCGCGCTCGCCGACGCCGTGGTCGAGGAGTTCCGGGACCTCGGTCTCGCTGCCGAATTCCGGCCGTCGCCGAGAGCGGTGCTCGCGGTGCAGCCGAACCTGCTCCGGCGCGCGCTCCGCAATCTGGTGGACAATGGGCTGGCCTATGGCGGCGGCGCTTGCGTGGCGGTCGAGGAACGGGCCGGCGAGATCGAGATCCGGGTCGAGGACGACGGGCCCGGAATCCCCGCCGGGCGGCTGGAGGAAGTCCTCGAGCCCTTCCGCCGCCTCGATTCCTCGCGCAACCGCGAGAGCGGCGGCGCCGGCCTCGGCCTCGCCATCGCTTTGGCGGTGGCCCAGGCGCATGGCGGCAGGCTCGAGCTGACCAACCGCGCGGAAGGCGGGCTTCGGGCGAGCCTGGTCCTTCCGAAATAGCCCGTCATCCCGGCGAAAGCCGGGACCTCAGGCCGACGAAATCTCGGCGGGTCTCCCCGAGGTTCCGGCTTCCGCCGGAATGACGATCGTTAATTGGTGCCAGGCACCAATTTATAAGTGGTTGATTTCAGGCGGTTCTCGTTTCGAGGAAGCGCTCCGGCGGGCGGTGCTCGCGGATGAAGTCGATGAAGGCCCTGAGCTTGGGCAGCATCTGGGTGCGGCTCGGATAATAGAGATAGGCGCCCGGGGACAAAGCGGCAAAATCCTCCAGCGCCAGCTCCAGCCGGCCGGCGGCGAGATGCTCGGTCACCAGGGGCTCGGCGAGATAGGCCAGGCCGACCCCGCGAAGCGCGGCGGCCTTGGCGACGTCGAGATCGTTGACGATCAGCGGCCCGGAAACGGCCATTTCGAGCGGCTGGCCGGCGACGTCGAAATGCCAGCGGAAGATCGCCCCGGTGGTCGGCGCGCGCGAACGGATGCAGCGGTGATCGCGCAGGTCGGCCGGCTCGGACGGCCGCCCGTGCCTGGCGAAATATTCGGGCGAGCCGGCGACGACGAGCCGGAACGGCGGAGTGAGGCGGATCCCGATCATGTCGGCTTCCAGATAATCGCCCATCCGGATCCCGGCGTCGAAGCCGCGCTCGACCAGGTCGATCAGCTCGTCCTCGCCGCAAATCTCGACCTCGACATCCGGATAGGCCGCGGTGAAGCCTTCCATCACCGGCTCGATCAGGAACGGGATCGCGGCGCGGGGGACGTTGAGCCGGAGCAGGCCGGCCGGCCGCTCGCCGAAGCTCCGGGCCGCCTCGAACGCCGCGGTGAGCCCGGCGAAGGCGGGCTGGGCCTGTTCGAGGAAGCGCTCGCCCGCTTCGGTGAGGCCGACGCTCCGGGTCGTCCGGGTGAGCAGCGGCACTCCCACCCGGGCCTCCAGAGCCCGGATCGTCTGGCTGATCGACGAGGGCGAAAGCCCGAGATCGTCGGCCGCGGCGCGGAAGCTGCGCCGCTCGGCGACCCGGAGGAAAGCCTCGACCCCGTCGAGCTGGTTCCGGGCGATTATGTATTCCTGCTTCATGACCCATCGACATTATAGCGGATTATAAAAGAAATCCAGAGCGCCTATTCCGGGTTCACATTCAGGGAAGGACTTCATCATGCGCAACGTCATCGCCATCCTCGCCGGCCTCGCCGTCACCGGAACCCTCGCTCTCACCGGCACCCCCGCCTCCGCCGCCGACGCGCGCTGCGAGGCCATGCCTCAGCAGATCCGCTCCGCCCTCGCCGGCGCCGAGCCCAAGGTCGCCCAGAACGCGACTCGCCGCCTTCGCACCGGCGAGGCCCTGTGCCGCGCCAACAACGAGCGCGGCGCCGCCAAGGAGTTCCAGGTCGCCCTGAAGCTCCTCGGCGCGAGCGCGGCCGGGACGTCGCTCGCGGGGAAATAATCCTCCCCATCGCAGATGGGGAGGGGGACCACACGCAGTGTGGTGGAGGGGTGATCTGGCGCTGGCCTGTTCTAGGTCACCCCTCCACCACCTTCGGTGGTCCCCCTCCCCATGGCTTTGCCATGGGGAGGCAGAAGGGGCGCCGTCCCAATGCGGAACCCCTTGATATCGGGGACTTAGCGGCCGGCTGAGACCATGCTATCGCTGGAGCCGATGCTTTGCCGATCGCTCCTCGCCTGCGCCCTCCTCATGCCGCTCGCCGCCTGCGAGCAGGCCTCGGCGCCGGCCGCGCCCGTCGTACCGGCGGCAGTCCAGACCCCCGCCACCCCCCTAAAGCCCGTCCGGGTCTCGGCCGAAATCGCCGCTTTCTACCGCGACCGCGGCGCCCGGCCGATCTGGGTCGACCGGCGCGGCCCGCGCCCGGAGGCGCTCCGGCTCGCCGGCAAGATCGCGCGGGCCTCGGACCACGGCCTCGATCCCGCCCGCTACGGTTCCGCGGATCTCGCCGCCGCGCTCGATTCGGCCCGGTCGGGCGATCCCGCCGCCCGCGCCCGCGCCGACCTGCTCCTGTCCCGAGCCTATGCCGCCTTCGTCCGCGACCTGCGGGTGCCGGCCCGAGGCAGGAGGGGAGTGACCTGGGTCGACGAGGAGCTCGCTCCCGAGGCGCCCGCCGAGCGCGCCCTGCTCGAGGCCGCGGCCGCGGCGCCGGATCTCGGCCGTCACGTCGCCGGGGCGACCGCGATGAACCCGCTCTACGCCGCGCTCAGCCGCGGCTATGCCCGCCGCCGCTCGGCCGGGCCCCGCCTTTCGGAGGCTGAGGAGAAAGCGATCCGAGCCAATCTCGACCGGGCCCGGCTGATCCCCGCTTTGCCCGGCCGTTACGTGATCGTCGACGCCGGCTCGGCGCGGCTCTGGATGATCGACGGCGACAAGGTGGAAGGCCCGATGCGGGTGATCGTCGGCAAGCCCAGCATGCAGACTCCGACCATGGCCGGCTACATACGCTACGTCACGCTCAACCCCTGGTGGAACGTCCCCCCCGATCTCGCCCGCGAACGGGCGAAAAGGGTGCTCAAGTCCGGGCCCGGCATCCTCCGGCGCGAGAATATGGAGTTGCTCTCCGACTGGAGCGACCGGCCCCGCGTGATCCAGGCTTCGCAGGTGAACTGGAAAGCGGTCGCGAGCGGCAAGACCACGTTGCGAATGCGCCAGCGGCCGGGCGGCGGCAACGTCATGGGCGCGATGAAGTTCATGCTCCCCAACAGCCTCGGCATCTATCTTCACGATTTCCCGGACAAGAGCCTGTTCGCCCGCTCCGACCGGCGCATCAGCTCGGGCTGCGTCCGGGTCGAGGACGCGCCCCGGCTCGCCCGCTTCCTCTTCGGCGGCCCCCCGCCGCGCGCCGCCGGTCCCGCCCCCGAGCAAAGGGTCGACCTGCCGGAGCCGGTGCCGGTCTACATCACCTATCTGACCGCTCTTCCAGATCCGGCCCGCGGAGTCGCCATTCAGCGGGACGTCTACGCCCGCGACGAGCGCGGATCCTCAGGAAGACGGAGGGCCTGAGCATGGCGAAAGCTGTGGGGCTGATTGCCGCCGCCGCTTTCTTGACGGGCCCGGCCGCCGCCGCGCCGCGGGCCGAAGAGAAGCGACCGGAGCGGGTGGCGCCCACTCCCGTTCTCACGCCCTTCGCCGGCGAAGGCGAGTTTCGCCGTTATCTCAGGCAGGTCAGGCGGGCGGCGAAGCAGCGGGACATGTGGTGGGCCGCGCGGGGGGATGCGCCGCGCTTCGCTCAGGCCGAGGGAAATGCGGAGAGCGAGAGCGATGCCGTCGCGGAGCCGCTGTGCGACCCGCAGGTGAGTGAATGCCCCGGCGCCGAGGAAGGAAGCATCACGGTCACAGGCTCTCGATCGCCGCCGAAGAACCCCTCGATCACCAACAATCAGAAGATCGGAGTCGAGGAGGGCGACATCGTCAAGCAGGTCGGCAACTTCCTCCTCGTCCTCCAGGACGGCCGCCTCTTCTCGGTCGATCTCGGCCGGGGCGCCGGCAGTTTGCGGGTCGCCGACCGGGTCAACGTCTATCGGGACCCGGGTTCGGACACCTGGTATGACGAGATGCTGGTGACCGGCGACCGGGTGCTGATCACCGGCTATTCCTACGACGAGGAATCGACCGAGCTGTCGCTGTTCCGGGTCGCCGAGACGGGAAGGCTGGAGTCGCTCGGCACCTTCTACATGAGCTCCAACGATTATTAGGACGGCGACAATTATGCGACCCGGCTGATCGGCGACCGGCTGATCGTCTACACGCCGCTGGCCCTGAGCGAGATGCACCCCGACCGGAAGTTCGAATGGCCGGTCGTGCGCCGCTGGGTGCCGGGAGAGAAAAGGGACGAGGCCCGGAAGCGGGGCCGGTCGGTGCTGGACATAGACAATGTCTACAAGCCGGTCGTGGAAACCTACCAGCCTGTCATCCATACCGTCTCCGTCTGCCCGCTCGGGGAGGCCGACGGCCGGCGCGATCTCGAATGCGCCGCCACCGGATTCGTCGGCCCCGAGGGATCGGAATTCTACGTCTCGACGACGGCTGCCTATCTCTGGACCTCGCCCGGCTACCAGGAGGTGGAAGCGATGCGCAGGGATCGCCGCTGCCCCGTTTCGGGCTATGATTTTCCCGGCGCGCTTTATGCGCTGCCGCTGCGCGGCGACGTGGGGGAGGAGCCGGGCGTCATCGGCGTTCGCGGCGCACCGATCGACCACTTCTCGCTGGAGACGAATCGCGGCGAGTTCCGGGCCCTGCTTCACACGCCCGTCGAACCTTGCCTGGCTTCGGAGGATGATGACGACGACGGGGACGAGCGCGAGAAGCCGGTCGTGCTCAGCTATTTCAGCGTGCCTTTGGACCGATTCCAGCCCGAGCTCGCCGATGCCGGTCGACGCAGCTACACGAGAGTGCCTTCGCCCGAAGGCCGCTACATCGCCAATCGCTTCACCGACCATTACGTCGTCTACGGCGCCATCGGCCAGCGCAGCCTCTGGTACCTGCTCGGCGAGCGCGACGAGGACGATGAGCGCCCGGCGATCGTCGGCGGCACGGCCTACGCCGTCCCGGTGCGTCGTCCCGAGGCGGCTCGGCGGCTGCCGCTCGCCCATAACGTCATCCGCGCCGAGCGAAGCGGCAACGACATCGTCCTTACCGGCTATCGCGACCCGGCGGGGCTCGACATTTCCTATATAGACCTGAAGCGCGAGCCCCGGGTCGCGTCCAACGTCCGGCTGCTCGGCCGCTACGAGAGCGAGGGGCGCTCGCACGCCTTCAACGCCGCGGTCGATGAAGCCGGAGCCGGGCTGATGGGCCTGCCGACGGTCACCCGGCCCGAAGGCGGCGGCCGCTGGTGGTGGAACAGCGTTGCTTCCGACGTAAGCTTCCTCGGCGTCGACGGTCGCGGCCGGCTGACGGATTCGGGTCCGTTGCTGAGCAGTGCTGCGGTGCGCGACGAAGACGATTACGAGCGGACGAACGGAGTTGCCGGCTACACATGCGAGGTGTCCTGCATCGACTGGTACGGTAATTCGCGCCCGATCTTTACCGGCAACCGGGTCTTCGCTCTCACCGGTACCGAACTGGTCGAGGGACGGCTCGAACGCGGCCGAATCCGGGAGGTGGGCCGGCTGAGCATTGCCGGGCCGACCCGGTCGCGTTAGGAGCGGTGACCGTGCGTTCTGCGTTGCCCCTCCTGCTGCCTTTGTCCCTGCTTGCGGGCTGCGCGGGCTATGCCGCGGATTATTGGAAGCCCAAGGACAGCCTGATCGCGGATCAATTGCCCCGCTACGGGGTCGCCGCTCAGCAGAGCACGTGCGTCGGGGAGCGGCTGACCAAGAATCTGAGCGTCTGGCAGCTTCGCCAGCTCGCCGATATTGCCCGGCGGCTCGAGCCCAAGGCGGGCAATCCGCTCGCCCCCCGCGACCTCGCCTATGTCGCCGGCCTGGTCCAGGATCCCAAGGTCGGTCCGGAGGTCAAGGCGACACTCGAATCCTGCGGCGCGATGACGGCGGCGTCCGCCGCCCCGGCGCCGGGTGCCGTCGCAGCGCAGCCCGGCCCGAACCAGGGCCTCGAACCCGGAGCGACGCCGCCCAAGGCGTTGCGGTGGATCGATCTCGGCGCGGCCGACACCGGCCAGCGAATCGCCATCGACATCACCTCGGTAGTCATGACCGCGGACAAGCGCGAAGGCTGGTTCCGGCTTTCAAACCCGGGCCAGGACGCGCCGAGCCTCGACGCTTACAGGCTGAGGGTGGACTGCCCCGGCCGGACCATCACGCCCACCGCCGCCCGCAAATATGATCCTGAGGGCAAGATCGCCCAGCACGAGGATTATACCGCCGCCTGGCAGCAGCCGCTCGCGATCGAGGCCGGGACGGTGATGGAGATCGCCTGGAAGCGTCTCTGCCAGTAAGGACGCTCTGCGCCCTCGCATTCCCGCCGCCAACGCCTTATATGGGTCCAGTCACCTGATCGTGCTCCGCAAGCATCGCGTGACGGGGAGAGATTGAGCTCCCGCTTGCAGCGCGAAAGGCCCGGCCTTGCAGACAACACCCCCTCGCCGAACCACCGTCGAACGCGCCTTCGAGCTCGCCAGCTCGGGCCAATGCGACAATCTTCCCGACATCGTCGCGGCGCTGAAGGGGGAACGCCACGAATCGGTCGACGCGCATCTCGCCGGGCCCTCGATCCGCAAGGATCTAAGGCGGGTCTGGGAAGCGCAGGGCAAGGCGGCGTCCGGCGAAGGCAGCGAAGCCTAGACCAGTTGATCCTCCCCTGCATTTACAGGGGAGGAATTAGGGTCCCTCGGCATGCGCCTTGAGGCGCCCGAGCGCGTCCTCCCACTGCGCGGCAACTTCATCCAGCCACGTCCGCGCCTCCGCGAGCCGCTCGGGCCGAAGCGCGTAGAGGGTCTCGCGGCCCTTCGGTCGGCGCGCGACCAGGCCGACGCCGCTGAGCACCGCCAGATGCTTGCTGACCGCTTGGCGGGTGAGAGCGCTTCCCGCCGCGAGCGCGACAATCGGCCGGGGCTCCCCGTCCGCGAGCCGCTCCAGCAGCGCCAGCCGGGTCGGATCGGCGAGCGCCGCGAACAGCGGCGCGGCCGCCTCAGCGCTCGGCATGGGCCTTGACGTTCTTCATCTGGGTCTCCCAGCCGCCCGTGTTCATCCTCAGCGCCTCGTCGCGGCGCTCCGCCGGCAGGGCGTCGAACCCGCTCTCGACCACGGTGAGGTTGGTGCCTCCGCCGGCGGGCTCCAGCCGGAACTCGACCCGGGTCTGCGGCTCGGCCGAATAATCCCTGTCGGAATCGACCGCATAGGGATGCCAGGTGAAGGCGAACAGCCGCGGCGCCTCCATCGCCACCACCCGCGCCTCCCATTTCAGATGCTCGTAGCCGGCATAGGTGATCCGGCCGCGCGAGACCTCGCCGAGCGCGAACGGCCCGTCGAGCTTGACCCGGAACCAGGCTCCGAACTCCTCATGGTCGGTCAGCGCCCGCCAGACCCGTTCGACGGGCGCGGCGATGGCGATGCTCTTTTCTATCCGGTCGGTCATGACAGGCAACCTCCTGGTTGCGTAATACGCGTGGCCGGAAGAAATGCAACCGCTTAGCTGCCTATCGAAATCGGCGCCGGGCAGCCCGATCAGGTGGGTGTAATGGCGGGAGAATCCGTTACGGTCCGGTTTTCCGGCGAAGGGATATCCATGATCATCGTCACCGCCTTCAAATCGGTACCGCCCTTCGCGCAGGGACTGGTGCGCGACCTGCGCGTCCGCTGGGCCCTCGAGGAAGCGGGGCTCCGCTACGAGGTCAGGCTGCTCCGCGACGGGGAGAAGGACTCGGCCGAATATCGCGCCTGGCAGCCCTTCGGCCAGGTGCCGGCCTATGAGGAGAACGGGCTGAAGCTGTTCGAATCGGGCGCCATCGTCCTGCGCATCGCCAAGCGAAGCGAGAATCTGCTGCCGGGTGATCCGGCGGCTCGGGCGCGGGCGATCGAATGGATTTTCGCGGCCCTCAATACGATCGAGCCGCCGATCGCCAACCTGGGCTCGATCGACCTCTTCTACCCCGACCAGGAGTGGGCGAAGCTCAGGCGGCCCGACGCGGAAGCGGGCGTGCGCAAGCGCCTCGCCGAGCTGGCGGCGGCGCTCGGCGACGGCCCGTTCATCGACGGCTACCGCTTCACCGCCGGCGATTTGATGATGGCGACGGTGCTGAGGATCCTGCGCCATACCGAGCTGGTCGCCGAGCAACCGAACCTCGCCGCATGGCTGGCGCGCTGCGAGTCGCGTCCCGCCTTCCAGCGGGCCCTGGCCGGCCAGATGGCGGGTTTCGCCTGACGAGCGCCGCCTAGAGCGTCTTCAGATACTCGACCAGCGCGCGCCGCTCTGCCGGGCTTAGCGGCCTGCCGATGATGCCGGCCCCGCGGTTGCTCGGAGTGGCGACGTCGAAGAGGTGCCCGCCGTTCCAGTTGCCGCGCTTCGGGATGACTCGGCCGCCCCGGTCGACGGTCGCCGCGACCAGCTCGAAGGCGCCTTGCACATTCTCGGTACGGTAGCCGACATTGACCGGATCGAACTCGCGATTGCCGAGCCAGAAGCGCTTCGGTCGCTCGTCATAGGGCGAGAGCAAGGCCCACAAGGTCGGTACGGAGCCGTTGTGGAGGAAAGGCGCGGTGGCCCAGATGCCGTTCAGCGGCCGTGCCTTGTAGGCAACCAGGGCTCGGATGCCGTTCGGGCGGAAGCCGTTCATCCGCCCCCGGTCCGCGGCTGAAGTGCCGTGGTCGTCGTACCAGCGGTTGACGACCTTCTCGACCGACTCGCCGAGCGCCGGACCAAAACCGTAGATCCGGTCGCGGCCGCTGCTGCCGATCGGATTGCTCAGGCCTACCGCCGCCGCCACCTTGACCGTTCGCGCCTTCATATCGGCGGCCTGGGCTTCGTCGGTGCCGACGACCGAGACGGGGATCACCTTGAGCGCGAGATAGCGCTCGCCCGCCGGATTGTCCTGCGCCCGGGTCCAGTGCGGACCTTTCCAGAATTCGTCGGTGCCCGGCGCCGGCAGGTGGCAGCCCTGGCACCTGTCCTTGTAGAGCGCGGCGCCCTGGGCGGCGAGCGACTCGTCGATGCGCGGGAGGATCCGCTCCGGCCAGCGCGGCGACCTCAGCCCGGTGAACTTGTTGCCGTCCTGCGGCTGCTTCGAGCCGGCGAGCCTCGATTCGATGGCGTAGAGCCGGTCCGGCGGAACCGTCGAGGTGAAGAGTGGGCCCTTGGCGGGATCCCAGTTGACCTTGGCCCCCACACCCATCGCCTCGCCGGCGTTGCGGATCATAGGCTGCTCGATCGAGCTGTTATACTGGACCCAGTCGAACCAGCTCGTGTCCCAGATGTGCGGGAAGGCAACGGGCGCCGTCAGGGCGCGCACATTGTCGTCCCGCCCCATCTGGTTGCCGAACACCTCGTTGCCGATCCGGTTGAGGGCGTCGAGCCGGCCGAAGCCCTCCACGACCGTGCCCTCGCCGTGGCCGTCCAGATCCAGCTTGGCGAGCAGACCCTTGAAGACTCCGGTCGTCATCTTTTCGCGAAGCTCGATGCGCTCCGCGCTGAAGGGCTGCGCCGCCGCCCCGGAAAAAAGGCGCCTGGCGAAGCGGTCGAACTTGCTTTGATGCAGAGTGGTGTTTTTGACCGCATCGCCCAGCGCGTTCCGGAACATGCCGAGATTGGTGAGCGCCGGGCCGCCGTCGATCAGCATGTTGGTGCCGTTATAGTCGATCCGGCCGGTATGGCAGGCGGCGCAGGTGAACCCGAGCACGGCCCTGGGATCCTGGGCGTTCGGAGTGACCGCGAAGCCGATCGGAAGCCCGCCGGGATTCTCAGTGCTTCGCGGGCTCGGGATGAAGCCGAACTGGTCGAGATAGGCGGGGTCGCTGAACAGGCCGCGCGAATCGGGCTGCTCGAGCGCCATGAACCAGGCGTAGGGTATCGGAATCGTCGCCGTTCCCTGGCTTGCATGATGGTAGCCGGCCCGGTCCTCCTCGCTCCAATTCTGGTCGAGCCAGACGGGGCGCTGCTGCACCGAGCCGGCGGAGACCGGCGATTGCTGGGCCGCCAGCCGGCTGGATGAGGTCGCGACCGCGGCCAGAGCCGCCACGCTCGCGACACCAAGGGCGAGGGTTCCGATCCGCCCCGCGATCGAATGATGTGTTCCAGACCGTATGCCCATGATCCGCCCCCCGAAACCCGAGCGCCAAGTGTAGTCCGGAAAATCCGGATTGACTATCTGCATAGTTGCGGTTCGGAATAATTCTTTCGGTGGGCCCAAACTATTCGACGGTGACGCTCTTGGCGAGGTTTCGGGGCTGGTCGACATCGGTGCCCTTGACCACTGCGACGTGATAGGCGAGCAGCTGGACCGGTATCGCATAGACCAGAGGTGCGATCAGGGGGTGGACCTTCGGCATCTCGATCGTCGCCAGAAGCCGGTCGTCGGCTGCCGCCGTCAGTCCCTCAGCATCGGAAATCAGGACGACCTTGCCGCCCCGCGCCTGCACTTCCTGCATGTTCGAGACCGTCTTCTCGAACAGCGGTCCGGACGGCGCGAGGACGATGACGGGCACATTGTCGTCGATCAGGGCGATGGGACCGTGCTTCATCTCGCCGGCGGCATAGCCTTCGGCGTGGATGTAGCTGATCTCCTTCAATTTGAGCGCACCTTCCATCGCCAGCGGATAATCGGCGCCGCGGCCGAGATAGAGGACGTCGCGGGCCTGCGCGATCAGCGGCGCCATCGCAGCGATCTCCTCGTCATGGCCGAGCGCGGCGTTCATCGCCGCCGGCGCTTCGGAGAGATGGTCGACGATCTCGCGCTCCTCCTCCTCGCTGATCCGCCCCTTGTCGCGGGCGAGCTTGGCGGCGAGCGCGGCGAGCACGGCGAGCTGGCAGGTGAAGGCCTTGGTCGAGGCGACTCCGATCTCCGGGCCGGCATGGGTCGGGAGGAGCAGGTCCGCCTCGCGCGCCATCGAGCTGGTCGGCACGTTGACGACGACGGCGATTCGCTGGCCCTCGGCGCGGGCGTGGCGAAGCGCGGCGAGAGTGTCGGCGGTCTCGCCCGATTGCGAGATGAAGAGGGCTAGGCCGCCCGGCTCCAGCACCGGCTGGCGGTAGCGGAACTCCGAGGCGATATCGAGCTCGACCGGGACCCGGGCGAATTGCTCGAACCAATATTTGGCGACCATCCCGGCGTAGAAGCTGGTGCCGCAGGCGACGATCGTGACCCGGGGCACGGCGGCGAAATCCTCGTCCATCGCCGGCAGCGCGACCTTGCGCTCGAACGGGCGGAGGTAGGAGGAGAGGGTCTGGGCGACCACGATCGGCTGCTCGAAAATCTCTTTCTGCATGAAATGGGCATGATTGCCCTTGTCGGCCGCCGCGTCGGAGGCGCCCGAGGAGACGATCTCGCGCTTCACCGGCTGGTTGTCGCGGTTGAAGATTTCCGCGCCGCTCTGGCCGATGATCGCCCAGTCGCCCTCGTCGAGATAGGCGATGCGCTGGGTGAGGCCGGCAAGAGCGAGCGCGTCCGAGCCGAGATAGGTCTCGCCATCGCCATAGCCGACGGTGAGGGGCGCCCCCATGCGCGCGCCGATCAATATGTTCGGGTGGTCGCGGAACAGGATTGTGATGGCGAAGGCGCCGTGCAGGCGCGGAAGCACGGCGGCGACCGCCTGCCGGGGCGATTGGCCCTGCTCGAGCTGGTGGTCGATGAGATGGGCGACGACCTCGCTGTCCGTCTCGGACTGAAAGGTCCGTCCGGCGGCCTGCATTTCCTCGCGAAGCGGGCGGAAATTCTCGATGATGCCGTTATGGACCAGCGCGACACCGCCGACGATGTGGGGATGGGCGTTGCCCACGGTTGGGGCCCCGTGGGTCGCCCAGCGCGTATGGGCGATCCCGATCGTTCCGGCGAGCGGGCTGGCGGCGAGCTCCGCGGCGAGATTGTCGAGCTTGCCTTCGGCCCGCCGTCGTTCGAGCGCGCCGTCGAGGATCGTGCAGATGCCGGCCGAGTCATAACCGCGATATTCGAGGCGCCTCAGACCCTTCATGAGCCTTTCGGACACTTCCTCGCGCCCGACGATGCCGATGATTCCACACATGAATGCTGTTTTCCCTGTTGGGCCCGATCCTTCGATACGGGCCTTCGCCTTCGCTCAGTCCCTACTCAGGATGAGCGGAATTGCACAACCGCTCATCCTGAGTAGCCGGTGAGCTTGTCGAACCATGAGCAGGTCGGATTGTCCCCCGGACAATCCTGAAACATGCTGGGGGCATGTTTCACCTGCTCATTATCGAAGGACGCTCTAAATCAACCCGCTTTCTTTTTTACCGACATCGCCGCCCGGAAGCGGGCCGCCCAGCCGGATCTCACCTGCTGGGCCCCGCGGGCCAGCGCCAGCGCGTCCGCCTCCACATCCTTCGTCACCACGGAACCTGCTCCGACGATGGCCCCGGCGCCGATGCTGACCGGCGCGACCAGCGCCGAGTTGGAGCCGATGAAGGCCCCCTCTCCGATGACCGTGCCATATTTGAAATAGCCGTCGTAATTGCAGGTGATCGTGCCGGCGCCGATATTGGCGCCCGCGCCTATCTCCGCGTCGCCGAGATAGGTGAGATGACTGGCCTTGGCCCCCGCGCCGAGCTTCGCCTTCTTGGTCTCGACGAAATTGCCGATCTTGGCCTTCTCCCCGACGATCGTTCCCGGACGAAGGCGGGCATAAGGGCCGATCTCCGCGCCGGCGGCGATGGTCGCGCCCTCGATATGGCTGAAGGCGCGAATCCGCGCTCCGTCGGCGATGCTGACGCCCGGGCCGAAGAAGACGTTGGGCTCGACGGTGACGTCGCGGCCGATCCTGGTGTCGAAGGCGAACCACACCGTCTCGGGCGCGATCAGGGTCACGCCTTCGGCCATCGCCTCGGCCCGGCGGCGGGCCTGCCACAAGGCCTCGGCGGCGGCGAACTCGCCGCGGCTGTTGGGTCCGATCGCCTCCGCCGGCTCGCACTCGACGAGCAGCGCCGGACGGCCGTCGGACGCGGCCAGGTTGACGATTTCGGGAAGGTAATATTCGGCCTGGACGTTCTCGTTGCGCACCCGGGCGAGGAGCGGCCAGAGATCCTGCGCCCTGACGGCGAAGATGTTCGCGTTGCACAGGCCGATCGCCCGCTCCTCCTCTGAAGCGTCCTTGTGCTCGACGATCCTGGCGATCCGGCCATCCTCGCCGGCGACGATCCGCCCGTAGGCGGCGGCGTTGTCAGGCCGGAAGCCGAGCCCAACCATGGCCGCTTCCGGCTCGGACTGGAGGGCCCCGAGCATCAGCCGCAGGGTCCCGGCGCGGATGAAAGGGGCGTCTCCGGAGAGGATAAGGACGTCGCCCTCGAAGCCCGCGAGCGCGGCTTCGGCCTGCCGGACGGCGTGGGCGGTGCCCAGCTGCGGCTCCTGAACGGCGAACTCGATGCCCGGGCCGGCGAGCCTCGCCTCGAGCTGCTCGCGCTGGTTGCCGACAACGATCACCGTCCGCTCCGGCGCGAGCGAGGCGACGCTGTCGAGCAGATGCTCGATCATCGGCCGGCCGGCGATCGGGTGCAGCACCTTGTGGAGATCGGATTTCATCCGGGTCCCCTTGCCGGCGGCGAGGATTATGGCTGCAACAGGCCTCGAGGTGGTCATCGCCGCGCCAATCGCACGGAAAGCTTGCCATTTCCATCCTTCGATACGCCGCTTCGATAACTCAGCGGCTACTCAGGATGAGCGGTTGTGCCTTTCCGCTCATCCTGAGTAGGGGCTGAGCCCGGCGAAGACCGTATCGAAGGACCGAGATGACCAGATTCCCCTTCGACGTCGTCGCCTTCGATCTGGAAGCGCTTGGCGCCGACGCGGTGATCGACGATTATCGCGAGCTGGTCGCGGCGCTGGAACGGCTCCAGGCCGCGGCGACGATTACAATCGCGCCAGGTGACGTCATGGTGTAGGCTCGATCCCGACCAGGAGGCTTCATGGACGGCAAGGGTACCTACAAGACGCGCGGCTCGGACGGCGCCCCGGATACGGTGCGGGTGGTCGACCGGAGCGTCGCCTTCGACCTTCCCGAGCAGCAATATCGCCGGCGCGGCTACAGCCCGCCCTTCGAGGAGCTGGGCTGGAAGCCGCTGGAGGGCGCTAGCGCCTAGGCTTCCGAGCCTTCACCCAAAGGTGCCGCGCCAGCATGGCCGGCGGCATCCTCAGCATGTGCGAGCGGACATAGAAGCCGAGGCGGGTGAGCGGCCGTCGCTGCCGTCCCCAGCCGTCACGCGACAGCAGCCGCCGGCGGTACAAGGCGTCGACGCCCGTCAATTGGCGCCGGGCGCCACTTTCCCCCGATGCAGCCCCCTTTGATTCCAGCGACTTGCTAATTGGTGCCTGGCACCAATTAACGGGGGTGGCGTAGAGATGATGGGTGAGGCGGACGGCGCGTCCGACGGCGGGGAGCAGGCCGTGAAGCGCCGAGCGCTCGCGCAGGGCCGGCCAGAAGCCGGAGTCGCGCGCGGTGAACTCGCGAAGCAGCCGGTCGATGTCCCACAGGTTGCGCAATCCGCCGGCGAGGTCGCCGTCGGCGAACAGATGGGCGGCGGCGTGGACGATCATGTCCGGCGGCGAGAGGGTGAAGAGGCCGTCGCCGAGCGGCGCGCGCTCCGCGATTATCGCCGCCATGTCCGGCTTCGGACGGGCCGTCAGCGGCAGGATGGCGTGGTGGACGTCGATCATCCGGTCGCGCTCGCGGTGGATGAGCGGCGGCAGCTCGTGCATCCAGCGGCGATAATATTGGTCGTCATAGGGATCCTCCTTCACCCATTCCCATCCCGAGGCGAGGAGGGCGCGCTCGACGTCGGGCAAGGCGGCGCGGGGGACGAGGATGTCGAGGTCGCCGATCGATCGGCCGCGAGCCGCCTCGAGCCCCGCAGCGGCATAAGCGGTTCCCTTGAGAAGGATGACCGGCACTCCGAGCGGCGCGAGCGCCCGCCGAGCCATCTCCGACTCCCACAAGGCCTGGACCCGGGCGGCCTCGCCGTCGCTCCGCGCCGCCTCGAGCAGGCCCTCGAGGCGGGCCGGAAGCTCGAGCCCCCGGAGGCGCCAGGCGAGGCTTCCGACCAGCGACTCGGCGCGCGCGACAGCGATGAGCGACGTCCAGTCCTCCACCTCCACGGCGCGGGACGGATCGGCGAGCAGCCGGACGAGGAGGCGGGCGTCCCTCATGCGCCGCTCCAGAGCGTCTCGACCAGCTCCTCCGCCTGCGCGGTGTCGGCATAGTCGATCGCCTTCGACGGCAGGGCGCCGACGAAACGGGTGAGGGAGACGAAGCCCCGCTCCCCGAGCGCCACATAATTGGTCGAAGCCTGGGTGAGCCTCATGAAGGCTTCGGCGGCGCCCACCTCCCGAACCGCCGGCTGAAGGTCGCGCCCGAAGCGGGGAAAGAGGATCATCACCGGTCTCGCCGGCTCGCCCATCCGGGCGACCGCTTCCTCATTGGGGCGAAGATGGCGGATCCTGCCCTTGGGCGTGCCCGTCAGCACCGGCCCGAGCCGGCCGGGGTCCACCCCGTCGAACAGGCCGAGCGATTCATTCTTGAGGCTGACCGCGCGGGGGAAGGGGTGGAGAAGCCCGCCCTCCAGGTCGAGAAGCGCGAATTCATCCCCCATGAACCGCCAGCCGCGCTCGCCGAGCAGAGCGCCCAGCGTCGATTTGCCGGCGCCCGAATGGCCGGTCAGCAGAAGCGCGCGCCCGTCCCGCTCGACGCTTGCGGCATGGAGCAGCAGGAACCTCTTCTGCCCGAGCGCCATCTGCAAGTTCATGCCCATCTCGGCCGCGAGCAGCCCCTGCGCGAGCGGCAGCGGCGCCGCATCGGGCAGCACATAGTCGCCCCTTATCGCCACCGACGGCCGAACCCACCGGCGCCACACCCGCTCCGCCTCGAGCCGGACGGTGAAGTCGCAGAGACCTTCGGGTTCGGGATAGCCTGCATAAAGCCGCCGAAGCTCGGCCACCGGCTGGCGCCACTGGGAGCCGATCCGAAAGGAGACGGGCCCCACCTGCAGCCGGAAGACGTGGTTCATGTCCGCCAGACGAGTCCCGCCGCCTCCAGTTCGGCGAGGCGAGCGGCGATGGCGGCGGCGGGATCGTCGGATTCTATTTCGAACGTCTCCCCCATCCGCGCCGCGATCTGCGCTGCGCTGGCCGGCCCGTAGCCGAGGACTTCAAGGATCTGGGGCGCGGGGGGCGCCAGGAAATGGGTCAGCCCCGACGTTCGATGGTAGAGGAGGGTGAGGCCTTCGACCTCGGCCATGCGCATCGTCTCGGGCGGGTCGGCGGCGTAGAGGGACGCGGCCATTCCGGCCGCTCCGCGGCTCAGCGCGGCATCTGCAGCGAGGCGTAGCAGGTGAAGCCGCTCATCCCCGCCTGCAGACGGCGAATATAGTTGGCGTAAGCCTGGGCGGCCTGGCTGTCGACGCCGGCCGGAGCCCGGCCCGAGTTCAGCATCGCCCTGACCTCCTCGCCCTTGAGCGGCCGGGACAGCGGCGGGTAGGCGCCGGCGGTGCCGGCCGGGACGAGGCTTCCGTCGGCGGCGATGAAATTGCCCGCTCCGGCCTGGGGCGCCGGGACCGGTATCTCGCAATTGAGAACCGAGCCGGCGGTCTGCGCCAGCGCCGGGCGGATCGTCACCACGGTCGAGGCGGCGGCGGCGCCGAGCGCGAGCACGACCCGGCGGCTGGGCCGCCCGATGCCGTCCTCTCCGGAAATGTCGCTTCGCTCGGTCATCGCACCTGCATCTACGCCCAGCCTTCTTTCATAAGGGTAAAGCGGCGCATTGGCGAGACGGGTCGAGCCCCATTGTCCCGCTTATGGACGATTGCGGGGAGAAAAATCGTTTCGGCCTCGTTTGTAGGTCGGGCCGCCGGAGTAGGTGCGGCCGCTTGTCCAAGGAGGACCCAGTACATGAAGATCATTCTTTTCGCCGCGGCCTTGACCCTCGGCAGCGCCGCTCTGGCGCAATCCGGCAACACGGTCGACGACGTGTCTCAGGCCAGCGGCCCGCGCGGAGTCACCCAGCAGGGCACCGACCCGGACGGCCAGGCCTGCACGCCGGCCGGCTACAACGCCGGCACCACAGGCTATCCGACCTGCGCCGCCGGCAATTCGAACGCAGCCGGCGGAGCCGGGGCAACGCCGCCGCGCTGCTCCAAGACCGTCAAGGACGGCTGCGTTCAGGCTTATGAGCGAGGCGTCCGCCGCTGAAGATAAAGGGGCGCCCCTCGCGGGTGCCCCTTCGCAGCGCGTTTACCATCCGCGGAGAAAAATCGTTTCGCCCTCGTTTAGGGGGAGTGCCGCCGCGTGAATGCGGCCGCCGACCCAAGAGGAGGCTCGAAATGAAGCTTATCGCCATGGCTGCCGCGCTCATGCTCGGCGCCGCCGCCGTCGCTCAGACGACGACGGAGGAAGAGGCCGACACCACCGCGACCGAAACGACGACGACCACGACGACCACGACGACCGCCCAACCCGACGCCACCACCTCGATTCCCCCGGCGCCGGCTCCGGCCCCGGGCAACATGTCGACCATGAGGAGCGGCGGCCAGACGGTCGCTGCGGGCAATACGTCGCCCGAAACCGACGCTCGCGGGATTCCGGTCGTCTCAGCTCCGGCGGAAGCGCCGGCGGGGTACAACGAGCCGGCGCGCACGGTCCCGGCCGGCTCGCCGATGCCGACCGTCGCTCCGCCGACGACGACCGCCTCGGGCCCGCTGCCGCCCTGCACCCGCACCGTCACCGACCGCTGTACCCAGACCTACGAGCGCGGCCGGGCACGGTAGGCCATTGTCCTCGCCCATGTTCATCGGCATTGGCGCCTACTAATCCTCCCCATCGCAAGATGGGGAGGGGGACCACCCGGAGGGTGGTGGAGGGGTAATGGAGCAGGTGCCATCTACCCCTCCACCAGGCTCCGCCTGGTCCCCTCCCCGAGCAAGCTCGGGGAGGATCAGGACAGAGCGGGAGAAATTATGACCATCAGCTTCGAAGGCCGGGTCGCCATCGTCACCGGCGCCGGCGGAGGCCTCGGGCGCGCCTATGCGCTCGAGCTCGCCCGGCGCGGCGCCAAAGTGGTGGTGAACGACCTCGGCGGCGCCCGCGACGGCTCGGGCAGCTCCGACGCCGCGCTCAAGGTGGTCGAGGAGATCGAGTCGGCCGGAGGCGAGGGGATGGCGAACGGCGCAAGCGTCACCGAGCCGGAGCAGGTCGAGGCGATGGTCGAAGAGGCGAAGTCGCGCTGGGGCGGGGTCCACATCCTCATCAACAACGCCGGCATCCTGCGCGACAGGAGCTTCGCAAAGATGAGCGTCGAGGATTTCCGGGCCGTCGTCGACGTCCACCTGATCGGCTCCGCCATCTGCACCAAGTCGATTTGGGAGACGATGCGCGAGCAGGCCTATGGCCGGATCCTGATGACCTCGAGCTCCACCGGCCTCTACGGCAATTTCGGCCAGGCCAATTACGGCGCCGCCAAGCTGGGCCTCGCCGGCTTCGCCAAGACGCTTCACCTCGAAGGCGCGAAATACAACATCCGGGTCAACACCCTCGCTCCGACCGCTGCCACCCGTATGACCGAGGACATCTTTCCGCCCGAGCTGCTTTCGCTGTTCAACCCGGACAATGTCGTCCCGGCGGCGCTCTACCTCGTCTCTGAGGAGGCGCCCAGCAACGCGATCGTCGGCGCCGGCGGCGGGGTCGTTCAGGCGGCTTACGTCACTCTGACGCCGGGCTATGCCTTGCCCGAGGGCCGGCGCACCGTCGAGGAAGTGGCGGCCAACTGGGACAGGATAAGCGACCGCACACTCGAGATCGTCCCCGGGTCCGGCGCGGAGCAGGCGATGCTGATCATGAAAGTGCTTCAGGGTCAGTGACGAGTTCCCCTCCCTGGAAGGGAGGGGTTAGGGGTGGGTAGGCGAGCGCAGCGAGACTTCCTGCCGAGTCGGAGTTTCGGCCGCCTTCGGCGGACCCACCCCCGGCCCCTCCGTTTCAGGGAGGGGCGGCATAGCGTATTGCTACACTAATACACTTATGCTACACGCCCACCCGTTCAGGGAGGAAAACCAATGTATAGCGACAGCGATCTGGAAGCAGCGGTGGCGGCGGGGGCGTTGAGCCCCGATGCCGCCTCGGGGCTTCGTACCTACGTGGCGAGCCGGAGCGGCGCCGTTGCGGTCGACGAGGAGCATTTCCGGCTCCTGACCGGCTTCAACGACATCTTCGTCGCCATCGCCGCGGCGATCCTGCTCTTCGCGGTCGGCTGGATCGGCAATGCGGTCGGTCCGCAGATCGACGGCGACGGGCCTTCGCCCTTTGCCGGCCTGTTCGTCGCCGCCACCGCCTGGGGACTCGCCGAATTCTTCACCCGCAAGCGCCGGATGGCTCTGCCGAGCATCCTTCTCCTTCTCGCCTTCACCGGGGGCGTTCTTCTCACCGCCTTCGTGACCCTGGTCCTCGCCGTCGGCGAATCCGTCTTCGAGGATAACGAGCGGGCCATCGCCCTGCTCGTCGCCGCTTCCGCGGCGATCGCGGCCGGAGCGACCTGGCTCCACTGGCGCCGGTTCCGGGTACCGATCACCGTCGCGGTCGCGGCTCTGACCGTGGTCGGAGTGGCGATGGCCCTGATCGCCTCGGCGGTCGGCGACGTTCCGGCGCTCGAGCGGGTGATGCTGGCCAGCGGCCTCGTCCTCGGCCTCGGGGTGTTTCTCTTCGCCATGTGGTGGGATTCATCCGACCGCGCACGCGAGACGCGCCGGTCCGACGTCGCCTTCTGGCTCCATCTCCTCTCGGCACCCCTGATCGTCCACCCGATCTTCTCGCTGCTCGGCCTCACCGACGGCGACGCGACGGTCGGCGAGGCTCTGGTCGTGCTCGGAGTCTACGTCCTGCTCGGCCTCACCGCGCTTGCCATCGACCGGCGCGCCTTGCTGGTCTCGGCCCTCGCCTACGTGCTGTTCGCGCTGATCAGCCTGTTCCGCGAGTTCGGAGCGGTGGAGCTCAACATCGCCCTCGCCGCCTTCGTGATCGGCTCCGGCCTGCTCCTGCTCTCGGCCTTCTGGCACTCGGTGCGGCGCTCGATCGTCCGCCCGCTGCCGACGGTCCTCCAGGCGAGGCTGCCGATCACGGACAGGGTTGTGGCGGCCTGACTTCCTGCCTCCCCGTGCGAAGCATGGGGAGGGGGACCGCCGAAGGCGGTGGAGGGGTGACCTGACGAGGCTTTGGCCAAGTCACCCCTCCACCACCCTTCGGGTGGTCCCCCTCCCCATCTTCGATGGGGAGGATTACCCGTTGACCGCCTTCATCAGGCGCCGCTCCAGCGGCGCCAGCACCGGGCCGAGCTCGTCGCCCCGGCGGACCACCATTCCGGCTTCGTTGACCAGGGCCCACATGCCCTGGCGGCTGCGCAGGCCGGGCTTCTTCTCGATCCTGTATTCGGGCCGCTCGGCCGTCCGCCGGAACGCCCAGAAGGCGGCTCCGTCCCGGCCGAACTCGACCGCATAATCGCGCCACAGCCCCGCCGCCACCATCCGCCCGTAAAGGTCGATGATCCGGCTCAGCTCGGCCCGGGTGAAGCCGATCTGCGGCGAAGAAGCTCCCGGAAAAGGGAGGACGTTACCCATCAGGCGCGGCCGCGCCCCTTCCTGGACTGGCCGTCCCGCTCCTCGATCAGCTCGGCGAGCCGCTTCCTCAGCCCCTCGACCTCGCACTGGAGCATCTCGAGCTTCTGGGTCGCCGGATCGAACTGCTCGGAGCAGGGGGTGCCGTAGGGGAGAAAGCTGCCCGAGCTGCTCTGCTCGGCGCTGAGCAGGGTCGAGCGCGCCGGAATACCGATCATCGTCGCGCCTTCCGGCACGTCCTTGGTGACCACCGCATTGGCGCCGATCCGGGCGCGAGGGCCGATTGTGACCGGCCCGAGCACCTGCGCGCCCGAGCCGATGATGACCTGGTCGCCGATCGTCGGGTGGCGCTTGCCGGCGATCCCGTCGGTCGGATTGGTGCCGCCCAGGGTGACCTGCTGATAGATGGTGACGTCGTCGCCGATCACTGCCGTCTCGCCGATCACCACGAAGCCGTGGTCGATGAAGAAATTCCGGCCGACCGAAGCGCCGGGATGGATGTCGATCGCAGTGAGGAAGCGGGCGATGTGGTTGACCAGCCGGGCGAGGAAATAGAGCTCGCCCTTGTACAGCCAGTGGGCGAAACGGTGGAAGCCGAGCGCCCAGACTCCGGGATAGAGAAGCACTTCCCAGCGGCTTCGAGGGGCCGGATCGCGGGCCTTCACGGAATCGAGATAGTCGAAAAGGCCCGGCAGCATAACCACTCCCCACTGCTCCTTGGGCTCAAAATAAGAGAGGTTGGGGGAAAATGCCAGCGCCTCTAATTCCTCCCCTGCATTCGCAGGGGAGGGGGACCAGCCGAAGGCTGGTGGAGGGGCCTTACTGAGTCCGAAGGGCCCCTCCACCGCGCTTCGCGCGGTCCCCCTCCCCCGGAAATCCGGGGGAGGATTTAGCTTCAGCCCCCTGCCGCCACGGGGAACAGCCGAGCGCGGCGAAGCCTCAGCCCCGCGGCGCGCCCGGCCGGAGGGACGTTGCGCCCGCCGAGGCGGATGTCGATGAGCGGATCGACGCCCGGTATCTTACCCTCGATCCGGGTGACCCCGCCAAGGTGGATGGCCTGGGTAATCTGCATCGGCAGGGCCCCGGCCGCGCCCTCATCGACCAAAGTCGCGTCGTGCGGCCGGAAATAGAGCATGGCCGGGCCGTCGGGGGACGGCTCCACCGCCACGTCGACCGCCTCGCCGCCGAACATCACCCGGCCTTCGTCCACCGTCACGGGAATCCGGTTCGAATCGCCGACGAAATCGTAGACGAAGGCGGTCGCGGGCTCGTCGTAGATCGCCTGCGGGCCGGCGACCTGCTCGATCAGCCCCTGGTCCATCACCACCACCCGGTCGGCCAGCTCGAGCGCCTCCTCCTGGTCGTGGGTGACGAAGACCGAGGTCAGGCCCATCCGGTCGTGCAGGTCCCGAAGCCAGCGCCTGAGCTCCTTGCGCACCTTGGCGTCGAGCGCTCCGAAAGGCTCGTCGAGCAGAAGCAGCCTGGGTTCGACGGCCAGCGCCCGGGCCAGTGCCACCCGCTGGCGCTGACCGCCGGAAAGCTGGGCCGGGTAGCGCTTGCCGAGATGGCCGAGCTGGACGAGATCGAGCAGCTCCTGGGCCCGGCGCTGGATCTCGGCCCGCTTCGGCCGCTCGCGCCGGCGCTTCACCGTCAGCCCGAAGGCGACGTTGTTGGCGACGTTCATGTGCGGGAACAAGGCGTAATGCTGGAAGACAAAGCCGATCCTTCGGTCCCGGACCCCAAGGCCGGTTACGTCCTGGCCCTCGAACAGGACGGTCCCGGCGTCGGGGAATTCGAGCCCCGCCATGATCCTCAGCAAGGTCGTCTTGCCCGAGCCGGACGGACCGAGCAGCGCCAGGAACTCGCCCGGCTTCGCCTCCAGGCTGACTCCGTTGAGAGCGGCGAAATTGCCGAAGCGCTTCACCACATTGTCGACCGCGATGCTCAATGGCCCCCGCCTTTTCCATGATAGCCATAGCGCCATTCGAGCGCGCTCTTGAGCACCAGAGTGAGCAAGGCGAGCAGAGCGAGCAGCGACGCGACCGCGAAGGCCGCCGCGAAATTATATTCGTTGTACAAGATCTCGACGTGCAGCGGCATGGTGTTCGTCCGGCCGCGGATATGGCCTGAGACGACCGACACCGCCCCGAATTCGCCCATCGCGCGGGCGTTGCACAGCAAGACGCCGTAGAGCAGGCCCCAGCGAATGTTGGGCAGGGTGACGTGCCAGAAGGCCTGCCAGCCGCTCGCTCCGAGCGACACCGCCGCCTCCTCGTCGCCGCGGCCCTGCTCGGTCATCAGCGGGATGAGCTCGCGGGCGACGAAGGGGAAGGTGACGAAGATCGTCGCCAGGACGATCCCCGGCACCGCGAAGATGATGTCGATGTCCCTCGCCGCGAGCCATTCGCCGAACCAGCCCTGGGCGCCGAACAGAAGCACGTAGATCAGGCCGGACACCACCGGCGAGACCGAGAAGGGCAGGTCGATGAAGGTGACGAGGATGGACTTGCCCGGGAAGTCGAACTTTGCGACCGCCCAGGCGGCGGCGAGGCCGAAGGCCACATTCACAGGCACTGCGATCGCCGCGACCAGCAGGGTCAGCTTGATCGCCGCGATCGCGTCGGGCTGGGTGACGCTGTCCAGATAGACCCCGACCCCGCCCTTAAGCGCCTCGACGAAGACCGAGATCAAGGGCAGCAGAAGGAACAGCGCCAGGAAGGTCATGGCGACGGCAAGCAGCGCCATTCGGCCAAGGCGGCCCTCGCGAGCGGGGCGTGTCGCCATCAGTCGATGCTCCGGCTGCGCGCCCAGGCCTGGAGCAGGTTGATGAGCAGGAGCAGCGCGAACGAGATGACCAGCATCACCGCGGCGATCGCGGTCGCGCCGGCATAATCATATTGCTCGAGCTGGGTGACGATCAGCAAAGGGGCGATCTCGGACCGAAAGGGCATGTTGCCGGCGATGAAGATCACCGAGCCATATTCGCCGACTCCTCGGGCGAGCGCCATGGCGAAGCCGGTCAGCCAGGCAGGGAGGATCGCTGGAAGGATCACCAGCCGCATCGTCTGGAGCCGGCTCGCGCCGAGCGACTGGGCCGCCTCCTCGATTTCCGGCCCGATGTCGGCGAGCACGGGTTCGACCGAGCGGACGACGAAGGGCAGGCCGATGAAGATCAGTGCGACGACGATCCCGAGCGGTGTGAAGGCGACGTGGATGCCGAGCGGCACCAGATATTGGCCGAGCCAGCCGTTCTGGGCGTAGAGCGCGGTGAGGGCGATGCCGGCGACCGCCGTCGGAAGAGCGAAGGGGAGGTCGACGAGTGCGCTGACGACGCGCTTGCCGGGGAAATCGTGGCGGACGAGGACCCAGGCGATGAGGAGCCCGAAGATTCCGTTGACGCAGGCCGCGGCGAAGGCGGCGCCGAAGCTCACCTTGTAGGCCGAAAGCGCCCGGTCGGAGAGGGCCACCGCGACGAATTCGCCCCAGCCCATGCCGGCCGTCCGGATGAAGACGGCGCTCAGCGGGATGAGGACGATCAGGCACAGCCAGGCGAGGGTGAAGCCGAAGGTGAGGCCGAAGCCGGGCAAGGCGGTCCGCTCGCCGAACCAGCGGCGCCTTGCTTGAGGCGGAGGGCTCGCGGCCAGCGCGAGCGAGCCGGTCGTCATCCGCGCCTGACGAGCGCCCTGATCGGATCAAGACAGGCCAAATGCCCCGGCAGCATAATCACTCCACACCCACAACCACGTAAGCCCTAAATAAGCCGGTCGCCCGAAAAGGCCAGACGAGCGCTGAAATTCGGCTCCGAAGGCTTTTTCGCTTGCGCGGCCCGGCTCCAGCCCCTCAATCGGTGCCGAACCCAGGGGACCCAGATACGAGATGTTCGAGCTAGCGGGGGTCGGCCTCCTCGACCTTCTCCCCTTCATCGCCATCGGATTCGCCGCGCAGCTCATCGACGGCGCCCTCGGCATGGCCTTCGGCCAGATATCCTCGACCCTGCTGATCAGCATGGGCGTGCCCCCCGCGGCGGCGTCGGCTGGGGTCCATACCGCCGAGACCTTCACCACCGCCGTTTCCGGGATCAGCCACGTCGCCCATAAGAACGTCGACTGGCGGCTCTTCTTCCGGATCGCAATTCCCGGAGTGATCGGCGGAATCCTGGGCGCCTACGTCCTCAGCAATATCGACGCCTCGACCGCCAAGCCGTTCGTCCTTGCCTACCTGACCGCACTCGGCCTCTATCTGCTCTATCGCGGGGTCATGCATCGCCACAATGCGCGCGAGCCCAAGGTGGTTGAGCCCCTCGGGCTGGCCGGCGGCTTCCTCGACGCGGCCGGGGGCGGCGGCTGGGGCGCGGTGGTGACCTCCAACCTGCTTGTCCAGGGCTCCAGTCCGCGGAAGACGATAGGCACCGTCAACACCGCCGAATTCTTCCTCACCGTCACCATCTCCGCGACCTTCATCGTTACTCTCGGTTGGGAGGCCTTCACTGCGGCGACGCTCGGGCTGCTGGTCGGCGGAGTCCTCGCCGCGCCTTTCGGCGCCTGGATCGCCAAGCGGGTCGATCCGGATCGCCTGCTGGTCTTCGTCGGGATCGTCCTGACCGGGACGAGTCTCTTCGGACTGTATCGGGCCCTGAGCTGAGCTTGAATATCCTCCCATCGCAAGATGGGGAGGGGGACCACCCGAAAGGTGGTGGAGGGGTAGGTGGCAGAAGCCCGCGCCATTTACCCCTCCACCAGGCTTCGCCTGGTCCCCCTCCCCATGCTGCGCATGGGGAGGACTAGAGTTTGAACAGCCCTCGCGCCGACTCGACCTCGTCCTTGATGAAGCGCACCGCGGCGCGCACCCGGGCGAGCTCCGCCAAATCCTGGTGGACGGTCAGCCACAGCGAGCGGGTCAGGCTGATCTCCGCGGGAAGCACCCGGACCAGCCCGTCCTCCTTCCCGGCGAGAAAGGCCGGAAGAACGCACAGGCCCGCGCCCGCCAGGGTCGCTCGCAGCTGCGCCACCAGGTTGCTGCTCTCCACCGAAGTCATCCCGCCCGGAGCGACGTGCTGGAGGAAGTCGAGCTCGGGGAAATGGAGCAGTTCGCCGATATAGCTGACGAAACGGTGCCGGAAGAGGTCCTCGGACGACGCGATGTCGGGCGCGTCGCTTAGGTAGGCGGGGGCGGCGTAGAGGCCGAGATCGTAGTCGATCAGCTTGGCGACGTTGAGCCGCCCCGCCGGCGGCCGGCTGACCGAGACGACGATGTCGGCGTCGCGGCGGGCGAGGCTGAACACGGCCGGGGCGGCGACGAGCTGGATCGTCAGCCTCGGATGCTGAGCCTTCAGCCGGGCGATCCGCGGAGCGAGGAAATAGCTTCCGAAGCCTTCGGGCGAGCCGATCCGGACCGAGCCCTCGACCGAGGTCGAGCTTCCGCCAACCGCTTCGCCTGCACCGATCGCCAGCCGCTCCATCTCCTCGCCGATCGGCATCAGCCGCCGGCCCTGGTCGGTGAGCGTATAGCCGGATGGACTTCGGTCGAAGAGCTTGGTCCTAAGCGAGTGCTCGAGCGCCGCGATCCGGCGGGACAGGGTCGAATGGTCCACTCCGAGGCGGGCCGCGGCGGCCGTAAGCCTTCCGCTGCGCGCCACGGCGAGGAAGGCGCGGACGTCGTTCCAGTCGAAATCGGCCATGGGGTATGGGAATATATGCACAACGGTTTCGGCACAATCCCGGTGGAAGGATCGCCCCGGTCGTGAGAAAGACGCTCATCCCTTCAAGAGGCAGAAACTCCATGTTCGACGCTCGGACGGCCACCGCTTTTGCGGATCTCGAATATCTCACCGCCCGCCCGGCTGCGGATTTCGACACGCCCGCCGATCCGGAAGCCGGCTGGGCGAGCCGGAACCCGGACCGGGCCATGTTGTTCCTGTTCGTGACCCCGCGCGACTGCGGCGCGCTCGAGGAACTGATGGCGCTTTAAGGTCGCCCCAGCGAAGGCTGGGGCCCCGTGGCGTGAAAAACTCCGGCGTCTTTCACCCGCCGGGATGCCAGCCTTCGCTGGCATGACGTGCTAAGGGACCCCGCATGTCAGCGAATCAGCCCCCCTCCACCGTCTTCAAGCTCCCCGAAACCCTTCCCAACCCGGCAGACCTCGCCGAAGCCTGGTCGAAGGTGGTCGCCAACGCCGTCCATCTCGCCACAACGGCCGCGACCCGCCCGCTCAACCCCCACGTCCCCCAGCCTTTCGACGCCGCCGCCCCCGCGCGCGCCTTCGGCGAGTTCGCGGCGCATCTGTGGAGCCATCCCGGCGAGCTCATCAAGGCTCAGCAGAAGGCCGCCTCCGACTGGCTGAAGCTGTGGCAGTCGGCCGCCTCGCGCGCCGCCGGCACGCCGGCCGACCCCGTCGCCGCTCCGGAGCGCGGCGACCGCCGCTTCAACGACCCGGCCTGGAACGAGGAGCCGGTCTTCGACTATCTGAAGCAGGCCTATCTGCTCACCGCGAAACGCGCCCTCGAGATGGTCGAGGAGGCCGAAGGGCTGGACGAAGGGGCCCGCACCCGAGTCGAATTCTTCACCCAGCAATATCTGAACGCCATCTCGCCGGCGAACTTCGCCTTCACCAACCCCGAAGCGATCCGCAAGGCGATCGACACCGGCTCGATCTCACTCCTCTCCGGCCTGGCCAATCTCCTCGCCGACGCCGCCGAGACCCCGGGGATCGTCCAGCGGCGTGCCGAGCGCGAGTTCGAGCTCGGCGTGGACATCGCCGCCACGCCCGGCAGCGTCGTCTACCGAAACGAGATGATGGAGCTCATCCAGTACGCGCCGGCGACGGACGAGGTGTGGAAGCGCCCGATCCTCTACGTGCCGCCGCTCGTGAACAAATATTACCTTCTCGACCTCCAGCCCAAATCCTCGCTGATCCGCTGGCTGGTGGAGCAGGGCCATACCGTGTTCGTCATCTCCTGGGTCAATCCCGGGCCCGACCTCGCCGACAAGGGGCTCGCCGACTACATCCGCCAGGGCCCGCTCGAGGCCCTGGACGTGATCGGGAAGGCGACCGGCGAGCGGGAGGTCGACCTGTTCGGCTTCTGCATGGGCGGAACCCTCGCCGCCATCGCGCTGGCCTGGCTGGCGGCGAAGGGGGAGGGGGAGCGGGTCGCCTCCGCGACGACGATCGGCACGATGTTCGATTTCTCGCATCTCGGCCAGTGGGCGACCTTCTCCGAGCCCGAGCAGCTCCGGGCGATGGAGCGCCATCTCCTCCACAAGGGTTTCATGGCCGCGCAGGACCTGCAGGCCCTGTTCAGCGCGGTGCGCGCCAACGACCTCATCTGGTCGTCGGTGGTGAACCATTATCTGCTCGACCGCGAGGCGCCGCCCAGCGACATCCTCCACTGGTTCGCCGACGGCGCCCACATCCCGCGCGCCTTCCTGCTCGAATGGGCGCGCGACGTGCTCCGCGACAACAAGCTCGCCAAAGGCGGGCTTGAGCTGGACGGCGTGAAGATCGACCTCGGCGCCGTGAAGACTCCCCTGCTCGCGATCAGCCTCAAGGACGATCATGTCTCCGCCTGGCAGGCCACCTACGACAGCGCCCGCCTGGTCGGCGGCGAGGTCGCCTTCCTGCTCGGCGGCAGCGGCCACAATGCCGGAGTCATCAACCCGCCGAGCGCCAACAAGCACGGCTTCTGGACCAACGCGGCGATGCCGGAGACGGCCGAAGCCTGGTTCGAGGGCGCGGAGCGTCGCGAAGGCAGCTGGTGGCCGCATTGGCACGAACGCCTCACGGATGGCGGCAAGGCGGCCAAGGTGAAGGCGAGGGTGCCGGGCAAGGGCAAATTGAAGGCGCTGGAGCCGGCGCCGGGCTCCTATGTCAGGAACCGAGGCTGACATCCCCTCCCTGCAAGGGAGGGGTCAGGGGTGGGTAGGCGAGCGCAGCGAGACTTTTGCGGAGTCGGAGTTTCGGCCGCCTTCGGCGGACCCACCCCCAGCCCCTCCCTTGCAGGGAAGGGAGGAATTAAAGCCCCGAGGGCCCCGCAACCTCGGCGCCCCGGCGGTCATCGCCGAGCGCTCGAACGGTTCCCTGCAGCTGCTTGAGCCTCGATTCCCGCGCGGGCATCGTCCGCTGCAGGCTGGCTCGGACGAACATGCGCCACTGCGCCTCGTCCCTGGCGGCCAGCATCGCCGGCGCGTTCGCGGCGGCCGCGAACATCAACATAGTCATCATGGCCGGATCCCCTCTTCCCGACCCTCATGGTAAACGGACAGGGTAAAGAGCGGGTTAACCAGGAATCTGCCTGACCCAGGCCGTCCGGCGAGGGCTGCTCTCCCATTTTTACGAAGGCGACAAGGGCGGGGGCTCTGCGCTATGCCGCCATGATGAGGAAATCCGCCACCGAAATCATGCAGGAGATCGTCGCCGCCGCCGTGCTCGACGCGATCGCCGCGCTGAAGACCGCGTCCAAGGGGCTGCCGAACAACCTGCTGCGCGATTTGAACGCGATCCACGCCAACACCACGCTCGCCGATCTTCCGCCGGAAGTCCAAAATGCGGTCTCGGCGAGCGTCCGCGCCGCTTTCTCGAGGCTTCAGAAGGAAGGCTATTCGGTCTCCGGCGGCGAGCCGGCCGCGCCGCGCGCCCCGCGTCCCGGAACCGCGCCGCCCGCCGGTCAGCATCGCCCCTTCCGCCGGCCTCCGCCCAAGCGCGACGGCGCCGGCCCCGGACGGCCTCCGGGCAAGGGCGGGGGCCGGCCGCCTCGCAAGCCGCCGGCGCGCTGACCGCGGCGAGGGAGGCTCAGCCGGCTCGGCGCAGGGCCTCGATCTCGTCG